>DATFUR010000021.1:0-12807 GCA_035260725.1 Patescibacteria group bacterium | reverse complement strand
AGGCTACGAAGTCTCTGTAAAAACCGGGACTTCCGACAGGTTTAGAGACAACTGGACAATAGGTTTTACACCAAATTTCCTAACAGCAGTTTGGGTAGGAAACAACAACAACGCGCCTATGGCGGGCATTGCTTCAGGAATTACAGGGGCAGCCCCCATTTGGCACAGCATAATGACCGAGCTTTTGTCTAACGCCAACTATCAAAAACTTCAAAAACCGGACAACATTGTGGAAAAAAACTGCATCGGAAGAAAAGAATATTTCTTAAAAGGGACGGAAAATTCCGTTAACTGTAACTATGCCCCGAGCCCATCTCCCTCTCCCAAAGAACAGGCTAGCGCCCAATAACTTTTGAGGCTAAAAATGCAATAAGTTGATCAATTAAATCTTCGCTATTTCTATAAACTATAAACGCATCGCTTACTGTTTTAAGTGAATTGGATATCTTAGTTCCTTCTTTAGAAATACAAACAACAGGAACTTTAAACGAATCAGCCCATCCAAGTTCTATTCCCTCTCCTGTTGAAGGATATGAAGTTTCTGCAATAACTAAATCTGACTCTCTAATAATATCTTTTGTTTTAATAAAAGTGTCATTTTCATGAGGAAGAACAATATCATGCTGACTATTAAGCGCAGAATTTCTTAGTGGTACATAAAGTTCGTTTTTAAAATCGTAATTAGTTGAGTGAGCGATATATATCTTCATTTTGCTAAGTTTGCAGTAATTTTTGGAGTTTTTCGTATTGATCTAAGGGTTTTTCTGAACCTGTGATATAGCTTGTTGAGACAAAAATATTTGCACCTGCATCTTTGCACCCAACTATAGTTTGATCATTAATCCCCCCATCTACTTCGATTGGAATAAAAGTTTTCGATCTTAGATTTTTGATTTTTTCTAAAACTTTTGGATCGAAAGTTTGTCCGGATTCCCCGGCTTTGACCGCCATTAACAAAACCGAATCCAAATCTTCAAAAGAACTTGTGATACTTTCTACCGGAGTATCCAAATCCAAGCCCAACCCTACTTCTCCAAGAAGTTCCCCTTTTGCTACAAATTCTTCCTGGCTTGTCATCTTTTCAATATGCCCTATAAATTTTCTAAAACCGGCCTTTGCGAAACTGTCAAGATAACTTATCGGTTCCTCCACCATTAGATGCGCTTCCAAATAAAGTTCGTTTGCGTATTTTAAAAATGGAGCCGGGTCTAAAAAAGTTTGATTAGGAGCAAATTTTCCGTCGATTACATCGATATGGATTTTTTTAGAAAAAGTCTTTATTAACTCCACTTTTTTTTCTATCTCCACCCACCCTTTTTCCAAAATTCCGGGGATTATCTGGTGAGTATATAAATTATCCATTAATGTTCGAATTTCTTGATTTTACTTATTCTTCGTATATGTCTTTCTTCCTTAGAAAATTGGGTCCGCAAAAAAATTTCAACCAACTCCAAAGCCTGATTTGAATTTACAAATTCTGATCCGAGAGACAATACATTTGCGTCGTTGTCGAGTCTTGTGAGTCTTACGTTCTCGCTGTTAAACCCGACAACCGCTCTTATATTTTTAAATTTATTAGCCGTAATTGCTTCCCCTTCTCCCGACCTTCCAAAAACAATTCCTCTTGAATCTTCATCGTTTGAAACTTTTTCCGCGGCAAGGGATATCCAATCCGGATAGTCGTCGTCTTGGACTTTTTTAAAATTACCCAAATCTTCAACTTCCCAATTTTTAGACAGGAGATAAGATCTTATCTCTTCTTTTAAATCAAAGCCCGCGTGGTCGGCTGCCAAATATATTTTCATGAATTAAATAAATTATAGAAGTATTGATAATTTTTTGCTATTTTACCTACAGTTTGTTCGCGACTTATCTTTCCATCTCTTAGTTCCAAAAGAGGCTCGGAAAAAACTGTTCTTCCTATTGCAAATCCTATAATTCCATCGACATTTTTACCCTGCAAAATCCACTCTTCCACTTTATGCTTATCCTCTCCCCTTCCTAAGATTATAGCCGAAACATTTTTTCTATCGTTTTTTTTCATCTCTCCCAAGACATTTTCGTAGTGTTCTCTTTTATCCATTCCCTCAATTTTCCATATATCTGGCTCTATATTCTCTGTTTGAAAATCTAAAATTGTTTTTAGAAGTTTTGCAGATCTTGTCTGTGAATCTAAGTCACCTGTTACGACTTCCAACAGTAATTTATGGCCATTATCGTGGCAATAATCTGAAAGAGTTTTCAAATTCTCTTTTTCGCTTGGCTTTAATTCGTCTTTGTAATAAAAAAGTGCTTTTACAAAAAGCGGGTTGTAGTGTTCGATGTGGGTTTTAAAATCTTCTCCGTATTCAAAAATAAATTCTTTGATTCCACTTTCTTCTGTCGTAAGAACAATTTTAAATCCTTGCCTTTTGGCATCTTCTAAAATATCTTTTCCATACTCCTCGTCAACCAGAACCGCCGCATTCTCCCTTGGAGGCAATCCTTCGTCCATTGCCTTTTTAAAAGCCTCATAAATTATATTTTTTTGAAGAATTATCTCCTGCTTTTCAAATGATGTCAGCTCCCCAACTTCCCCGAAAACAGACTTTACAAGAGAACCTCTATGGTCAAAGGGTAGTATAAAAAGTTTTTTTGTGTAACCTAAGTTATTCATTTTTGAATCTGTTCCAAGGTCATGAGTCCGGCTTGGGCCCCAATTAATTTTATAACGGACGCTGCGTTTTTTGTTCCCCAAGTCATCGCTTCTTTTATATTTTTGTTGGATGAGATGGCAGCTAAAAATCCGCTCGCATAAGCGTCCCCCGCTCCTGTTTTGGAAACAACCTTAACCCTTATCACTTCATGATCGAAAACTTCCCCTTTATCATTTATAGCATAGGAACCTTTATCCCCGTCTGTTACGACCACGACCTTTGGTCCGAGTCTCTTGAGTTTAAACAATAAATCATTAATTATTAATCCTTCATCATTTACTATTCTTTCCCCTTCTTGCCTATTTACTATTAAAACTTCTGTCAGTTTTAAAATAAAAGAATAACTTTCCAAACCTCCGTCAATTTGCGTTCCTCCGGGATTAAAAACAAGTTTTGTACCTGTCTTTTGAATATAATCGCCAACCTTTTTGTACGCCTCTTCCCACTTGACGCCCATTGAAGTCAAATAAATCCACTCTGTTTTTAACCTTTGAAAATTAAAATCGTGCTTTTTTTCGACTTTTCTTGTAAATATGGTCCGGTCCTCGTTGTAATTTAGTATTACGGAAAAAGACGAAGGGCTCTCTCCTTTTTTTATCAAAGAGCTGTCTACCCCTTCTTTTTTTAAAGTTTTTGCAATTTCCAAAGCAAACTCGTCATTTCCAATTTCGGCCATAAGAGCTGTATTAAAACCCAACCTTTTGAGGCCCACTGCGACGTTGTTGGCATTTCCGCCGACTGTTAGTTTGGAATTTTCCAATACAACTTTATCTCCAAGACGAATTGAAAGCTCGTTTGTATCGGAATTAAACTTAAGGTGAGGATTTTGCGGATCGATAAGAAGAAAAAGGTCTACAGTGGCTCCCCCTACAGTAACAACGTCAAAAGCCTTCATAAATTCATAATATCACAATAGATAAAATTTAAGATTTATTCTTTACACATGCTCAGTCCGGTTGTATAATCCGGCTTGACATGACAGAGCGGGAAGATCGGAGAATTCTAAGTACCCTACCTGTAGAATTAAAGGTTCATCTTGGTTTTAATGAACCTCCTGAGGGTGAATGGTTAATTCATGATGATTTTATTTCGGTTGGTAATGTGGAACTATACGAATGGTTCCCTGCAAGGGCCAGGGTTTTGAAAGATGGTTCACGTTATGAAATTGGAGCAGCAAGAGAAGATATTGAAGGACTTCTATCCCTGGCGAAACTACTAAGCCCACAGGCAGGAGGCATAGATAAATTCCTAGCTTTCTGGGGAGATCACAAGAAATTTTCTGTAAAAGAAGAAGGAGAACTGATATTTATTGGCGCGGACATAGAACCAACTCCTATGGGTTTTGAATACGCATATGATTCCGTCTATTCTGCATATTACCTTGCACTCACATCGGCTGTTAAAAATATGTCTTACCAAGAATTGAAAAAAGATGCTAAATATAAATTCTCTATTGAACAGACAGAACATCCAACACAAAGAGCGCTTTTATTTAGTACTTTGGCTGAGGAAATGGGACATGGCAGAGAGCCTCAACAAGATGAACCGGAAATAGTAATTACAGCTAATACTTTGCGCGATTTCCCTCTGGAGACGCATAAAACCATGCTTGCTTTTGCTCCCGGAACACTCATTAGAGATGGAAAGACGAGAGAGCTAACCGATATCGATGTCATTGGCTATAATGGTGAATCTTCGATTAGGCTTTGGGCTTCATTACAAGATTTAAGAGCTAATCTGCCAATCGCTGAAGGCGTAGAAATAAAAACCGTAGATGATCTGAAAAAATTAAAAAAACTTAAACTTTTGAATGATAGAGAAGAAGTAGTAAATGAGATGGACGTCGAAATAACTGTAGATGATGATGCTTTCAAAATTGTATCTGAAGATAAAAGTTTTGAGTTGGAGGTTAGAAAGCCGGTTTGTGAAGACTGCAAAATTCCAACGTGGAAATTTCCTCCTGGTCCTTGCTGGATAGATGGAAAGCATGATCCAAGAGATACTAAATTTAGTATGCACTCTACTAGCAGTAGTCTGGGCATATATAGGTGTTTGGTTAATACAGAAAAAGGTCAGAAAACTTACTGCATAAACTGTGTTGAGACTTTGGAAGAAAATTATGTTAAAGATCATCCTTTTGTTTCAAAACCTCGTGCCACTGATGTCGTAAGAAGAAAGCTTGATGAAATGGGAAATCCTGATGTTGAAATTTGGGAGGATCAAATATGGAGATTGGGAAAAGGCTGGGAATTCTATACCAAATTGGAGTATGAGAGAAACGGCCGTAAAATAACTCGTTACGCTGGTAAACCTACACTATCAGATGGAGGAAAATTTGAACCAAACCTATTCTCTCGTGAATATATTCAATTTAGGGCGTAGTCATTTCCCCACAATAACCAAGGCGTCTGCGGAGGAGGAAGCGGACAAATCAGAAGAAGATGCTCCAATTGTATATTTAGAACTCAAATCTTTTATAAGAAGGGGTAAGTAATTTTTCTTGGTTGCTTTAACCTTTACAGTTACATCCGTAAAACCAAAATTGTCTGCGTTTCCTGTGGAGGTAACATTATAACCTAATCCTTTAAGAAGATCAGAGGCTGTTCCTGCAACTCCCGGAGTTCCCGATCCGTTTTGTATTGCAACCGAAAGATTCGACCTATCAAGCCCTGTCGCTTTATCAACCGGGTTGGGTGTCGGAGACGAAGTTGCTGTAGGCGATGCGCTTTCTGTGGGTGTTGGGGTGGAAGTTTCGACTGCAACAGGTGTTGGGGTTGGAGCCGGACTCTTGCTTCCTCCTATTAACTTTTTAACGCCAAAAAATAAAATCAAAATTACCAAAACCGCCGCTATTAAATACAAAAGTCTCTTTGGGTTTCTTTTTCTAGGTATTGCGGTGTTGTAAGCGGGAGTTGCTGCTGGCTCGTGTTCGGGTTCGGAGCTTGGAATTACCGGAACTTCCGGTTCGCTATTTAATTCGGGGTCGCCAAATTCTTGATTTTTCACTTGTCCTGAATTTTCTGAACGGGTTTCCTCTAAATTATCGTCCATTTATAAAAGGAGTATAAGGGAATCAAAAGCATCTTGTCAACTTCTCAATTTGGTATAATTGGATGACTCATGAAAAAACTTATCCTTCTTATTTTTCCTATTTTCTTTTTAATTTTTCTACTTTCGCAAACTGCTTTAAATTCTTTAGCCCAAACAGATCAGTGTTCAACAGATCCACATAGTTGGCCACCTCCACAGATACAATATTGCCTTGATCAATTTAACAAAGCTTTGGATTTATCTGTAAATGCAACAAGACCGCTAGAGTCGCAGTTAAATTCTTTACAAACCCAAATAAAGGGAATAAAAGGCAGAGTTGCGACAATTGAAATTGAACTTGTAATAAAGAAACAAAATATCGATAAAGGATACAAAGAATTGGCAAAACAAAAAGAAACTCTGGGCAAAACAATTGCAAACTATTACATAAAAAGCTATCTTAATTCACCCTTTGTTTTGTTTCTTTCAAGCCCCTCTGCAATTAATATAATTCAAAACTTAGCTTTCCAAAAAGCATTGGCGGACCAAGACAGAGAAAAAATTGTAAACTTTGCAATTCTTCTCAAAAGTTTGGAAGATCAACAGAAAAGTTTGGAGAGTGAGCAAGTGCAACTAACAAGCCTGAAGGCGTCTTTGGACAGTCAATCCGCAAAATTGGACAAGATAGTTTCCGGCGCGAGAGCCTATCAGGCAAGTTTATCTAGCCAAATTGCTCAACTTTCTTCAATCCAACAGCAAGTCTTGGGACAGAGGCTTTCCGAATTAGGTATTCCTCTGTATGCAAGTATGGCAGGCGGGTGTGCAAGTGACATAGGTAAAAGCCCGGGATTTGGAGGAGGATATGGCTTTTTCACTTATGGAGTTCCCAATAGAGTGGGTCTCAATCAATTCGGCGCATGGGGCAGGGCTAAAGCGGGGCAAGATTCCGATACTATATTACGCGCTTATTATAATTTTGATTCGATAATAGACGCTAATCAATCAATTCAAATAACGGTTCAGGGATATGGAACATACTCTTTGGAGGAGTACGTTAAAAGAATCTATGAAGTTCCCGACTCCTGGACAGATAATAATTCTGCAGCCTTAAAAGCACAGGCCGTAGCAGTTAGATCATATGTCCTGGCTTATACAAATAATGGGCAGAACTCAATCTGTGCGACAGACCAGTGTCAAGTATTTAAGCCTGATCCAAAGGGTGGCAACTGGGATCAAGCAGTCAGAGATACGGCAGGGAAAGTTATGGTTCAGGGAGGTTCACCTATAAAAGCTTGGTTTTCCTCAACCCACGGAGGTTATATTCACTCGTCAGGAGACATTGGATGGAGCGGAACTTCTTGGACAAAAAACGCACAGGATACGAATGGATCCGTTGCAAGCTTTGCGGATCTTAATAACAATGCATACGACAAAAGCTCTCCATGGTTCTACTGCGATTGGGGTTCGAGAAGCAGTTATAACGGAACGGCTTGGCTTACAAATGACGAAGTTGCAGATATTGTAAATGTACTGCTATTAGTCCAGGCCGATTCGTCAACAAAAGAACATCTTTACCAGGTCGACCGCTCAAATCCAGCAGGAACAGATACATGGGATGCGGGAAGAGTAAAGACAGAACTTCAAAATCGAGGCATTATTCCCTTTGATACTGTTTCTTCAATATCGGTTTCTCCAGACTTTGGGAATGGAAGAGTTAATTCGGTTAGTGTTTCGGGCAATAAGAGTGCTTCGTTTGGAGGATCGGATTTTAAGTCCTATTTTAATCTAAGAGCACCTGCTAAAATTCAGATTGTCGGTCCGTTGTATAATATCGAAAGAAACTAGATATGCCTGATCTTTTTGTCACATCGGGTAAAAAAAGAGGGAACTTTTCTGCTCTCTTAAAAATACCAGAAAAACAAGGCGCTAACGATCCCCACATGTTCACTTCTTTTAGTCTTTATCCCGACGGAATATTTTTTGAAGACAAAGAGCCGGACGAAAAAATACTTCTTTTCCTAAGACGCCATTTCATAACCAACCTTTCCTGGCTAGGTCTTTCCTTGGTTTTGGCAATTATTCCGTTTATTCTGATAATTTTAAGAGACAATCTTTCTTTTTTTACCTTTATGAATCTTCCCCTTCGCTACCTGACATTTTTCACAATATTTTATTATCTTCTAATTTTCACTTATGTTTTTGTTAAATATATAACTTGGTATTTTAACATTGGTTTAATAACCAACAAGAGAGTTATAGACATTGATTTTTCGGGTCTAATTTACACTAATGTTGCTGCCACAAAGATAAGTTTGGTACAGGACGCAAGCTACTCCCAAGTCGGTGTAGTAAGAGCATTTTGCGGCTATGCGGATGTTTTGGTCCAAACAGCAGGAAGCTTGGATAATTTTCTTTTCGAGGGAGTCCCCCATCCCGAAAAAGTAGTCAAAATTGTAGAAAGTCTAATCGGGGAGGCAGAAAAACAATGATTGAAATATTTAATTCAACTTTGCCTTTTAAATTATTGTTTTTAATACTAAATATTTTCTATTTGATCTTCCTGTTTGTTGTCTTTAATAGAGTTCTTATTACGAGCAGGATAATTCGCGAGGTTCATGACGTAATTATTCTTAAATTTATAGCAGTTATTAAAATTCTATTTGCAGTTTCGCTTTTTTTACTTGCCCTTGCTATACTTTAGTCAGACAATATGGATCCGACGAACGATAACGAAGGTGTAGGTCTTAGTGACAGGCGTGGCGGAGAAATCTCAATTGCCAAAATTGTCGCCACGGCAACTCCCACTTCTTGGTCCCAAGCCTATAATGCCGGTAAACTTTTTGCCGTAATTTCCCTGACATCCGAGGCACAAGCCGAAGAAAATACCCTTAATCTTTTGGGGAAAGAGGCCTTAGAAAACTTAGAAGCCGAGTATTTTGCGCTAGAAACAAAGGATTTGGAAGGAATAAAGACCGCCGTTAAAAGTTCGCTTGAAAAACTGCCGGAAAATATAAAATGTTCTTTTGTGGTTGGAGCCATTTCCAACAATATTCTTTATGCTTTTGCAAAAAACGGCGCCATAGAAATAAAAAGAGACGGCAAACTGGGTGTTGTTCTAAAAGCCGAAGACCAATTGGAAGACGCATCCGGATTTTTGGAGGACGCAGATATAATAATTTTACAAACTTCACAATTTGCAAACATTATTTCCCGGGATTCTCTTCTTTCCTCCATTGACGGAGAGCCCATCGAACAAATCGCAGAAAACCTGGCTCCTATGGTCCATGAAAAAGCAGACGGGGGCGCAACGGCAATAATTGTTGAATATAAAAAGGGCCAGCCAGCCGAAGAATTGGCAGAGGAGAGAGTAGCTCCTCTTGAGCCAAAAATTGAACAAAATGAATCAGACTTTGCTCCCCCCCTCTCGGAAAATTACGCACCGGTTGGCCAGTCTGCAAAACGCATACCGGTTTCTCTGGACATTTTTAAAAAGTACATTGTTTTCGCAAGAGACAAAATTCAAAATGTGGGATTTTCGCCGTCATTTGACAGGTCAAAACGGACTGTTATGACAGTCGCCGTAATTTTACTTCTAATTTTTGTTACAAGCATTTTCTTTGCTGTAAAAAAGCAGGGAGATTCCAAAAACAAAGCTCTTATTGCTAAGTACTACGCTCCATCGCTTAAAAAGTACGACGAGGGGCAAAGCCTTTTGGACCTTAACCAAAGCCTAGCTCGCGACAGTTTTTATTCCGCACAAAAAATTCTTTTGGAGGGAGAGCCTAAATTCCCCAATGGAAGTTCGGAGAAAAAACAAGTCGATGATCTTCTCAAAAAGGTCAATGACTCTTTAGCAACAACTGCAAATATAAAGACTGTGACACCCGTGGAGGCGGCGGTTTCGGACAGTAAATTGCTCGCAGCAGAGCTAAAAGATCCAAATGTACAATTTGCTACTGCGGACAGTGGGGATATTTATTCTCTTGATTCCTTAGGTGTCTCCAAAAACTCCAAACAAATTATTAAAAAAAACTGGGGATCAAACGGAGGCTTGGGAGTTTTCTTTGGCAACGTCTATGTTTTGGATAAAACTACCAAGCAAGTTTATAAATTTGTCTCAACGTCTTCGGACTATGTAAAAACCAACTACTTTGCAAAAGATACAACTCCCGATGTCTCCAGCGCGACATCGATTGCAATAGACGGGTCAATTTGGGTCCTACTCCACGACGGAACGGTTCTTAAATTTACCAGAGGTGCGGGAGACAGCCTTTCTTTGACTGGCCTTGATAAAGGCTTTTCCCTCCCCACCCGGATATTTACCAATGCAGACTCAAATAACGTCTATATTTTGGATAGCGGCAACTCAAGAATTGTAGTTTTCGACAAGACCGGCGCCTACAAAGTCCAATACCAGAGTGATCTTATAAAAACAGCAAAAGACTTGGAAGTTAAAGAAAAAGACGGCAAACTCTATGTTTTAAGTGGGGGGAAAGTTTGGAACATAGATTTAAAATAAAACTATGAGTGATTAACCTTCACCTCCCGGACCACGCGAAGGCGTACTGGTAAATTTAATTATCACAGGGCTGTGATATGCCTTACCTAAAGCTTCTTCTAATATTTTAGGGGTTCTCTCCCATTCTGACTGCTTAATTGTTTTAATTGTTTTATCTTTGGCGCCCTTGAAGCTTATTGTGCCTTCAGAATCTGTAATAATTTCAAAAAAAACCTCTTCTATATGTGTTTCTAAACTACCAACAGGCTTGTAGTTTATCTTGGTTAGATAAACCCTACAATGATACTTCCAATCTTGATGCCGAAATCCATATCTTTCCCACATATCTGGGGGATATGGCTCGTCCTCTGGATAACCCTCTTCAAATCGAATAGGCTTTATCTCATCTAATTGTTTGATTAACTCTGGCATTCCAGCTTGGTGAAATTTTGTTTTAGACTTTGCTAATAAATTCTTAGCTTTTTCTGCTTCTTTTTCTCTTTGTAACTGTTGCTCTTTCGCTCTTTCTAAACCAGCAATTCTTTCTCTTTCTGTATTTGCCTTAGCTCTTTTTTCCGCTTCGTCCTCTTCTGCTTTTTTTCTTCTTAAACCTTCTAAAAATCCCATGGCCGGATTATACATCTTATAGTCAATTTAAGCCACAAAAAAACCGCCCAAAATTTCAGGCGGTTTGTGTGGAGATGGCGGGAAGTGATCCCGCGTCCAAGAAAATATTCTAAAAACTTCTACAAGCTTATTCGATTATTAATTGATCCCTTTATTCTTATCCAATCGAAAGGAAAAAACAAAGTTAAGGTTAATAAATTCAATAAGGACAAAAACCAGCCATCCTTATCTAGTCTCAGCTAAGTTTATGCTCAAAAAGTCTCACTGAGAAAAGGCTTTAAGAACAGCTTAGTTAGTGTAATGTTACACCGCGTAAGCAAATGCTTGACTAGGTCTAGCATTTAAATTTTGATCAGTTTTACGACTTTTGATCGTTGTCGGCTTGCAGTTTTTAAAGTGCTAATCTTGTCGATGCAATGCATCCCCAATTAGGAGGATTATATCAAATTTGTACTCAAAAAGTCAACCAATCTCCTGTTCTGTGGCTCTTTGTATGTCCCTTTTTTTGATTTTTGCCCTCTTGTCGTACTCTTTTTTGCCCTTCCCGAGGCCAACTTGGACTTTTATGAAGCTTTTTGTCGTATACATAGAAAGAGGAACCAAAGCAAGTTTTGAGCCTTCGATTCTGGATTTGAGGCCAATAATCTCGCTTTTGTGCAAAAGAAGCTTTCGTGTCCGCCTCTCGTCGTAACCTTCCGGCGCTGCATACTTGTAAGGGAAAATCTTGGCATTAACCAAATAAGCCTCACTTCCCATAATTCTGACAAAGCTTCCGGACAAGTCGGCGTGTCCAAGTCTAATAGCCTTGACTTCTGCTCCAAATAGATTAATTCCGGCTTCAATCTTCTCCAGAATTTCGTAGTCAAAAAATGCTCTCTTATTGTCGATTTTCATGACTTTATGATATCATACTATTACACTTCTCTCACGTTCTTCTTCTTTGTATTTTACCTCCCAGCCTTAAAGTGGTAAGCTCTGCGTCTCGAAAGAGTCTGCCTGCAGAACAATCTTATGCATTTTTTATCTTTTACAGTCAATTTACTAGGTTGGACAATGCTAGGCCTCGCAGTAGGCTTTCTTGCCCTGCAGGGGCACCGCAGAAAGGAAAACTCAACCGTGCTTTTGTCCTCGATGAGCGGACTTTTTGGAGGAGCCTTTTCCGCTATGACTCATGGAATGTGGGTTGATGTCGGAATTGATTTCTTTAATTTCATAGTAGCACTAACTTTTGCCACTGTGGCAGTTTACGTATTTATTCCCGAGAGAAGAGAAGCAATTCATGGTATTTTTGCCAAAGCATTTAATACTAAATACACTAGTTTCTCGAAGGCCCGCGAAGCATCTCAAAACGCAAACTTGGGCCAGAATTTCTGGAAGAATGTAACCTCTACACTAGTCCCTCGCTAAAGTTATCCCATAAACTTTCCCGGCCCCTTGCCTTTTTAGCGTATTTGCGGCCTCCAAAAGCGTGGAACCGGTTGTAACAATATCGTCGACCAGAAAAATGTACGCATTTTTCAATTCTGAATGATTAATGATTAATGATGAATTTATTTCGAATGCACCCTTTATATTTTTCTTCCTCTCTTCAAGCTTAAGTCCTACTTGAGTCTGGGTTTTCTTGACTCTTTTTAAAAGGCCCAGACTTGCAAAATCAAGTTCTTTCGAGAGCTCTTTTGCTAAAATTTCCGACTGGTTATAGCCTCTGTTTCGCAATTTTGTAGGATAAAGCGGAATGGGGACAAAAATCCAGGTTTTTGAGCTTTGCAAAACGCGGTTAAAACTTTCGTTTTGCACAAGCGATTCGTACAAAAGGCTCGAGAGGAATTTTCTAAGATCCAAAAGATAGGGATTGTATTTAAAATTATAAATAAGTTTTTTGGAGGTTTTGTTGTAGGAAATGGCAGAAAAACAGCCGTCAATCGTGTACTTTCCCAAACAGGATTTGTGGGTCAG
>DATFUR010000020.1:0-13341 GCA_035260725.1 Patescibacteria group bacterium | reverse complement strand
ACGATTGACGAAAGTAAGCTAGATAGGGAAATAGACGAAGCATTAAAAAATAACGAAAAGGCCGTTTCCGACTTCAAAAAAGGCAAAGAACAAGCTATAATGTATCTTGTGGGACAAGTTCTTCGAAAAATCCCCGGCCTTAACGCAAATCTTGTAAAAGAAAGGATCAAATCTAAAATTTAATATGCCAGAAGCAAATAAAGAACCAGAGAAGAAAAGCAACCATCCAACAGCAAAAAGAATGAGGTACGTAAGGGATCAAATAGAGCCCGCATGGCAGGAGATAACAGAGCTGGCAGAAAAGTCAGGATTACAAGAGAAAGGACCTAAAACTCCAGGATTCAGAAAGTTTAGGAAGGAAGAGATGAAAAAAAGAATAGAAATCCAACAAAAAGGTGAGATAGATTCCGTAACAGGAATTCTAACTAGAAGCGGCCTAGAAAGAAAATTAGAAGAAGACCTTGCAAAAGCAAAAAGAGAAGATCCAGAAAAAAAATATGCTATCCTTTTTTTAGATTTAAATAATCTAAAAGAAATAAATGATTTATCACCAAATAAACATTATTCAGGAGATAGAGTCCTATTAAACACGGCCTTGATCCTTTCGAAATATGAAAGAAAGGGAGTAGACATGGTTGGAAGATGGGGAGGGGATGAATTTATTGTAATTCTGGCAAGAGCAACTGAAGACATGGCTAGGGACTATTGGGAAAGAGTTAATAAGGAATTCGATGAATATAATGATCCGGAATATAAAATTCTAAGAATATGGATTAGCGCAGGAATGGCAGTATCAAATATTGATGATTTTGGAGAGAAACTTCGGTTAGCAGATCAGGCAATGATGATGGCAAAAAAACAAAGCAAAACAATTGCTCTTCAGGAAAATGTTTTAAAGACGGAAAAAGATTTAGAAAATAAACCTACCATGGTAGAAATTCAAGAGTAACTAACCCTATGGCAGATTTTGTTCATCTTCATAACCACAGCGAATATTCGCTTCTTGATGGTCTTTCTAAAATAAAAGACATGGTACGGCGTGCCAAAGAGCTAAATATGAAGGCTTTGGCAATTACAGACCATGGAAATTTATACGGAACCATAAATTTTTACAAAACATGTCTTGAAGAAGGAATAAAACCTATAATCGGGTGCGAGATTTACATAAGCAAGCGCACAAGACACGATAAAGAGGCAGGAGTAGATAGCGATTCAAACCACCTAATTCTCCTGGCAAAAAACGAAGTCGGATATAGGAACCTAATGAAAATAATTTCCGTATCTAATTTGGAAGGATATTACTACAAACCAAGAAGCGATGAAGAACTCCTAAGACAGTACCACGAGGGACTTATTTGCTTAAGCGCCTGTTTAAACGGTTATGTTTCCGAACCTCTTATGCAAAACCAGAATGAAACCGCAGAGAAAAGAGCAAAAACACTTGCGGATATTTTCGGCGAAGACTTTTATTTGGAACTGCAAAAACACCCCAAAATCAGGGAGCAAGACCTTTTAAACGAAAAACTTATAAGTCTTTCAAGAAAATTAGGTATTCCACTGGTTGCTACAAATGACAATCATTATATTTATCCTGAAGATGCCAATGCCCAAGAAACACTTCTTTGTATACAAACCCAGACAACGCTTAATGACAAGGATAGAAGACTAACCATGATAGACTCCCCGGATTTTTACATGAAAAGTCCAGAAGAGATGGCCGGTCTTTTTATTCAAACCCCAGAAGCCGTAGAAAATACAGTAAAAATAGCAGAAAAATGTAATTTGGAAATAACAATCGGCAAATGGATAATGCCGGTTTTTGATGTACCTGGAGGAAAAACTCCCGCAGAATATATAAAACAAAGAATCGACGAAAATGTAAAAAAAAGATATTCAGAGGTGACAACGGAAATTAAGGAAAGGATTGACTATGAATTGGAAACAATTTTAAAAAAAGGATACGAAACATATATTTTAATTGTTGCAGATTTTGTTAGCTGGGCAAAATCAAAAGGAATAACTGTGGGACCGGGCCGCGGATCAAATGCGGGATCTATAATTTCCTATATTTTAGGTATTTCCGACGTAGATCCGCTTTTTTTTAAACTTCCGTTTGAGAGATTTTTAAATCCAATGAGGCCTTCCCCACCTGACATAGATTTGGATTTCGCAGACAACAGAAGAGACGAAGTAATTGAATATATTAGAGAAAAATATGGCAGGGACAAAGTCGCCCAAATAATTACTTTTGGAACTATGGAGGCTCGAGGATCGGTCAGAGATACGGGAAGAGCTATGGGACTTCCCTATTCGGTACCGGACAGAATTGCCAAAATGATACCCCCCGGCTGGCAAGGACACGCAATGACAATAGACAAAGCCATGGAGCAAAATCCAGAGCTTAGAATTGCCTATACAACAGAACCCGAAACCAAAAAATTACTGGATCTTGCGAAGAAATTAGAAGGCGTGGCAAGACACGCATCTGTTCATGCGGCAGGAGTTGTTATTGCGGACAAGGCAATAACAGACTATACCCCGCTGCAAAAAGAAACTAACGGAGAAAAAATAATAACCCAGTACGATATGTATTCAATCGGTGAAGACGGTGTCGGACTCCTAAAAATGGATATCCTGGGTCTTCGTAATCTTACAATTATTCAGGAAGCTTTAAGATTTATAAAAGTAAATCAAGGATTAAATATAGATTTCTCCCAAATTTCTTTTGACGATAAAAAAACTTACGAACTTTTAGCATCGGGCGAAACAACCGGAATTTTCCAACTAGAATCTCCAGGAATGAGAAGATACATAAAAGATCTAAAGCCGACTGCAATTTTTGACTTACAGGCAATGGTTGCTTTGTATAGACCCGGCCCCATGGCAAATATTCCCGAGTTTATAAAAAGGAAACACAATCCGGCGCTAATTGATTATCCGGATCCAAGGCTAAAAGACATCTTAAGAGAGTCATACGGAATTATTACCTTCCAGGATGATCTCCTTCTGACAGCAATACAACTTGCAGGATATTCGTGGCTTGAGGCAGACAAATTAAGAAAAGCTGTAGGAAAAAAGATTCCTTCGGAAATGAAAAAGCAGCACGATAATTTTATTGAAGGGTCGGTAAAAAATGGCTTAACCCGGGAAAAGGCCGAAAAAATTTGGCTGTTGTTTGAACCTTTTGCAGGTTACGGTTTTGGGAAAGCACATGCGGCTTGCTACGCAACAATTGCTTTTAGAACAGCCTATCTTAAGGCACACTACCCCGTAGAATTCATGACTGCTTTGCTGACGGCAGAATCCCGCGGAACATCGGGGCCTGTTAAAAACGAAAAAATAGCCCAAGGAGTTGCCGAGTGTAAAAGAATCGGTATTTCTGTTTTACCGCCCGACATTAATACGTCGGAAAGCGAGTTTAGTATAGAAGGTAAAAAGAGCATAAGGTTTGGTCTATCTGCGATTAAAAATGTCGGAGAAGCGGCAATTAGAAGTATTTTAGAGAAAAGAAAAGACGGCCCTTTCAAGAGCCTAGAGGACTTTTGCTCCAGAATTGACCTTTCTGCAGTTAACAAAAAAACAGTAGAAAGTTTAATTAAAGCAGGTGCCATGGACGCTTTTGGAAAAAGAACAAACCTTTTAATTAGCTACCCGGAAATAACCGAAAAGGCTCATAGGCTTAAAAAACAAAAATCAGAAGGCCAGACAACTCTTTTTAAGGAACCGGAAAAGATTGAAAATTCATCTTCATCGACCGATGTTTCAGAGTTCTCAGAAAATGAAAAATTGGCCTTTGAAAAGGAGTTTTTAGGTTTTTACTTGACTTCTCATCCCCAAATGGAAAACTTACTTTCTCTAAAAGACTACGTTTCACACGGCATTGATATTTTGGAGGAAGAACCCGAAGGCGCAAGAGTCACTATCGGCGGATTAATAGACAACATGAGGAGAATTTTTACTAAAAAAAATGGCAACGAAATGGCTTTTATTACAATAAGTGATGAGAAAGGCATGGCCATAGAATGTGTTATTTTTCCAAGAGTATTTGAGCAATACAAAAATTACCTAGTAAGAGATACCGTGGTTATAATTAGCGGCAAAATTGACTCTAAAAACGAAAGGCCTGTTATTATAGCCGACAGAATATCGACACTTTCGAATTTTTCATCTTGACTTGGGTAACCTTAGACATTTAAAATAGTAAAGATGGTTTCTCTGATTCCGGAGCCAATATTTCATATCGGCTCCTTTTCTATCACTAATACTATAATAGATACCTTGTTCGTTGACTTGGTTCTCCTCGCTCTTATAATTTTTACTTCTCGAAACCTAAAAATGATTCCAAGCCTTTTTCAAAACAGCGTAGAAAGTATTATTAAGACTTTCTACGAGCTTACGGAGGATATTGCCGGGGAAAGAACTCGAAAAATCTTTCCCTTTTTTATGAGTTTTTTTATTTTTATCCTTGTTGCCAATTGGAGTGAATTTATTCCGGGATTTTCAAGTTTTGGTCCAAGACACGAGGGACATATAGTCCCTCTTTTTAGAAGCCCAACAAGCGATTTTAACGCAACGCTGGCATTTGCCCTAATTTCGGCTGTTGCAACTCATTTTTTAAGCATACAAACTTTGGGAATCAAGGAATATATAGGCAGATATTTCTCTCTAAATCCCATTAATTTATTTGTTGGAATACTTGAATTGATTGGAGAATTTACAAAAATAATTTCTCTATCTTTTCGACTTTTCGGAAATATACTCGCCGGATCCGTAGTTTTGAGTATAATCTCAGGAATATTTGCTATTGTTGTTCCTCTTCCATTTCTGTTTTTAGAAATTATTGTGGGTTTGGTTCAGGCCCTTATTTTTGGAATGCTGACTATGGCCTTTATGGCTATTCTAACAACACCGCACACTGTCGAGCATTCTAAGGAGGTGAGTCATTGATGAATTTTTCTGTATCTGGTGGACTAATTATAGCTATCGGAGGTTTGGGTCCGGCTTTGGGAGTAGGACTTATAGGAGCCAAGGCAATGGAAGCAATCGGCCGAAACCCTGAAGCGTCCGGTAGAATTTTGCCGGCCATGCTTTTGGGTATGGCTTTCGCAGAAGCTATTGCAATTTATTCCTTGATTCTGGCATTTACTAAATAGCTTATGGAAATTATCAAGAATTTTGGGTTAGACCCATATCTTTTTGGTGCACAAGTCATAAATTTCCTGATTGTTTTATATCTTCTCAAAAGATTTCTCTATAAACCTGTTTTGGGCATACTAAAGAAAAGAGAAGAAGAAATAAGAGAAGGTCTAAAACAAGCTGAAGAATCTAGAATTCTTTTGGAAAAAACGCTGGAGAAAGAAAAAGAAATATTAAGAAAAGCAAGAGAATCTGCAAAGCAAACAATAGATGACGCCAAAGCGCAATCCAATACAATCTTAATCCAAGCAGAAGATAATTCTAGAAAACAGGCCGAGAAAATTATTCTCCAGGCCCGCGAGCAAATAGAATTAGAAACAAAAGAAGCCGAAAACAGACTGGCCTCTAGAATAAGCAGTCTTTCAATCGAATTTTTAAAGTCTGCGCTAAAGGGCATATTCTCGGAGAAAGAAGAAAAGGAAATTTTAGAAAAAGCAATGAAACAACTCAGAAAAAATTAATATGACAAAAAAACAAATTAAAACTCTGGCATTAAAAAGTTTTGTTAGGAACAATTTAGATTCAAATAAAGTTAAACTGTTCATGAAAAAAATGAAAAGAAGACAATTGCGGGTTTATATAAAGTATTTAAAGTATTTTGAAGCTAGAAATAAGGTTATAATAATTGTCCCTGATCTAAAATTAGTTAGCAAAAAAGAGCTTAGTAGTTTTGCAAAGCTTTATCCCAACAAAAAAATAGATTACCGAGAGGATCCGTCCATAATTCTGGGAGTAAGATTAATAGATAATGATCTAATTCACGATTTTAATTTAAACAATTCTCTTGAGAGCATAACGGCACAAATATGATAAATAGCGAAGATATAATAAAACAACTGGAAGATAATTTATCGACATTTTCTTATGACCCCAGAACCAAAAATGTAGGGAAAGTTGTAAAAAATACAGATGGCGTAATAGTAGCATCTGGATTGTCCCAAGTTTCCATGGGAGAACAAGTCAAATTTGAAGACGGAACAATGGGAGTTATTCTAAATCTTGACGAAGACAACGTTTCTATAATTTTGCTGGGGTCGGGACAAAACATAAAAGAAGGAGACACTATAAGGGCAACAGGAAGAATTTTGGACATAAATGCGTCCGAAGATCTTTTTGGAAGAGTCATAAATCCCCTGGGTGAACCACTCGACGGAAAACCTAAAATCAAAAAGGGCAAGAGCATGCCTTTGGAAAAAATAGCAGCAGGAGTTATTGAAAGAGAACCGGTTAATACGCCTCTAAAAACCGGAATAAAAGCTATAGACACAATGATTCCAATAGGACGGGGGCAAAGAGAACTCATTATTGGAGACCGAGGCCTTGGAAAAACAGCCATTGCGGTTGATACCATAATTAATCAAAGACTAGACAAGGCTCACAAAAAAACTGTATGTATATACGTGGCAATTGGACAAAAACAAAGCACAGTTGCACAAATAGTCGGTAAGCTTGAAGAAAAAAACGCATTGGACTATACAATAGTCGTAAACGCTTCGGCGTCCGACCCCGCATCGCTACAATATCTGGCTCCTTATGCAGGATGTGCTATCGCAGAGTACTTCATGGAGAAAGGACAGGAAGTTTTGATAGTTTACGACGATCTCACCAAGCACGCATGGGCCTACAGGCAAATTTCTTTAGTTCTAAGACGGCCTGCAGGACGTGAGGCTTATCCCGGAGATATTTTTTACCTTCATAGTAGGCTTTTGGAAAGAGCTCTAAAACTAAGCAAGAAAAATGGCGGCGGATCAATAACGGCGCTTCCAATAATAGAAACTCAAGCAAACGACATATCCGCATATATTCCCACAAACGTAATTTCAATAACCGACGGACAAATATATTTGCAAAGCGATCTTTTTAATTCGGGATTTAGACCTGCAATAAACGTAGGAAATTCTGTTTCGAGAGTCGGAGGATCTGCTCTAACCCCAACAATAAAATCAATTGTTGGAAAGATGAAGCTTGAACTTGCGCAATATAGATCCTTGGCCGCTTTTGCGCAGTTTGGAAGCGATTTGGATCCGGCAACAGCTGCACAGCTTGAAAGAGGAAAAAGAACAACCGAAATTCTAAAACAATCTCAATATGAACCGCTGCCCGAAGCGCTTGAATTTTTAAGTATCTGGATCGTAATCAATGGGTATTTAGACGATATTCCGGTAGATCTTGTTTCCCGATTTGAATCCGATTATCACGAATTCATAAAACTAAAATATCCAAAAATTATTGAAGAACTTTCCAAAGGAGAAAAACCCGACGAAAACTTGCTTAAACTTATAGAAAAAGCGACAGTGGAATTTAAAAAGACTTTCTCTGTATAAATTATGGCAAATATACTTTTATTAAAACGAAGAATTCAAACCGCCCAAAACGTTTCCAAAACAACAAGAGCGATGCAAATGATTGCAGCGTCCAAACTTAAAAAGGCCCAACAAGCAGCTTTAATGGCAAGGCCATACGTAGAAAAACTTACAGAGCTTTCGCAAAATCTGGCATCAAAAGTAGAAAAGGATAACATGCACCCATATATGGTAGGAAACGACTCAAATAAAAGCCTTACTTTGGTTATTTCCCCGGACAAAGGACTTTGCGGAAGCCTTAATACAAACATTGCCAAAGAAGTTTTGCATGTGGAAACCAAAAACGAGTCTTATATTGCATTCGGTAAAAAAATGGAATCATCTTTAAATAAATGGGGCAAAGAAATTACTGCTTCCTTTCCTTTTGGAAACACTCTCCCCTCTTTTGATGTAGTTTATCCAATTTTACAAATTATAGATGATTATTTCCTAAACAAAAAAGTTTCTAAAGTCTCCATTGTTTATGCCAAGTTTGAAAGCATTTTTTCGCAGAAAGCTATGGTTACAAATCTTCTTCCCATTGAGCTTCCAAACATAGACAAAAAGAGTGCGGAAGATATGCTTTTTGAGCCAAATGTTCAAAATCTTTTGCCATCTATCTTAAGACATTTTTTAGAGATGACTATTTACCAGAATATTTTGGAAACCTATGCTTCCGAACAGGGAGCAAAAATGATAGCTATGAAAAATGCAACCGATAACGCAAAAGAGATGATCGAGGAATTAAAACTGGAATATAATAAAGGAAGACAAGAAAAAATAACCAATGAAATTTTGGATATCGGAGGCGCAACTTTTGCGTTAAATTATGAAGAATAAATCTCAGGGAATAATTATTAGAGTCCAGGGCCCGGTTGTGGATGTACATTTCGAAAAAAATCCGCCGCTTGTTAATGAAGCGCTTATTGTTGAAAACGGAAACGAAAAATTGGTTCTTGAGGTAGCCCATCTTTTGGGAGATAACGAAGTAAGAAGTCTTGCAATGGGTCCAACAGACGGACTAAGAAGGGGGATGGGGGTTACAAAAACCAATTCTCCAATTAAAGTTCCTGTAGGAGAAAAAACGCTTGGAAGAATTTTTAACGTTCTGGGCGAAACCATAGATGGAGAGAAATTTAACAAGAACGAAAAAAACGTCTCTTTTGAACCGATTCACAGAAAAGCTCCTGCTCTTGCAGAACAAGAAACAAAACCCCAGATATTGGAAACCGGAATTAAAGTTATAGATCTTATGGCTCCATTTACAAAAGGAGGCAAAACAGCGGTATTTGGAGGGGCGGGAGTCGGGAAAACAGTTATCGTAAAAGAATTGATTCGAAATATTGCAATAGAACATAAGGGCCATTCCGTTTTTGCTGGAGTCGGAGAGCGAACTAGAGAAGGAAACGATTTGTGGTTAGAAATGAAAGAAGCAAAAGTTTTGGACAAGACAGTTATGGTTTTTGGCCAAATGAACGAACCGCCCGCAAACAGAATGAGGGTAGCCTTAACCGCATTAACAATGGCGGAATATTTTAGAGACAAAAAACACGAAGACGTTTTGCTTTTTATAGACAATATTTTCCGTTTTGCACAGGCGGGTTCCGAGGTTTCCGCGCTTTTGGGTAGACTGCCCTCTGCCGTAGGTTACCAACCAACCCTTTCTTCCGAAATGGGAGATTTACAGGAAAGAATCACCTCGACCAAACACGGATCGATCACTTCGGTTCAAGCCGTTTACGTTCCCGCAGACGATTATACAGACCCTGCTCCTGTTACGGTTTTTGCCCATCTGGACGCAACTATTTCACTCGAACGATCGATATCAGAAGAAGGTATTTATCCAGCTGTAGACCCTCTTTCTTCGACGAGTAGAATTTTAGACCCAAATATTGTCGGTAAAGAACACTATGATGTTGCCCGAGGAGTTCAAAAAGTTTTGCAAAGATATAAAGATCTGCAGGATATTATTGCAATTTTGGGAATGGATGAGCTGTCCGATGAGGATAAGTTAATTGTCGCCAGAGCCAGAAAAATACAAAGATTCTTAAGCCAGCCAATGTTTGTGGCCGAAATTTTTACGGGGCAACCCGGAAAATACGTCAAGACTGAGGATACGGTAAGAGGATTCAAGGAAATTTTAGAAGGCAAACACGATAGGATTCCCGAACAGGCATTTTTCTATGTAGGGACAATTGAAGAAGCGGTAAAAAATGCCAAATCATAAATATGAGCTTACAACTTCAAATAATAACTCCTCTAAAATCAATTCTTAACGAACAAGTAGATGAAATTGTTGTTCCAACAGAGAGTGGTGAAATTACTGTTTTGCCCAGTCACGTACCTCTTCTCACCAAGATAAAACCCGGCGAAATGATAATAAAGAGAAATCAAAAATCGTCTTTTTTTGCAATAACCGGCGGTTTTTTGGAAGTTAATGACAATAATGTAACCATACTGGCAGATTATGCGGTCAGAGCCGAGGATATTGAGGTTGCAAAGGCAAAAGAAGCAGAAGAACGAGCCAAACAAACGATGAAGGAAAAAGCAGACAAGAGAGAATTTGCGGTTGCCGAAGCAGATCTAAGACGGGCAATTGTAGAGCTCCAAGTTGCAAGACGCCACAAAAGATCCACCCCCTCATAAATTACTTACGCACTCGGAGTTTGAGATTTTTTTGCGAGGAATTCTTTTCCCTTTCCAACCTTAACATTTACAGGAACGCCTGCTTCACATTTTATACATTCTTCTTCTGCCCATGAATCCATTTGTACATTAATTAACGCATCAATATTATCAACTCCAACGTCTTCCGGTTTAACATTTCCCCTATTGGCAATTACTGCAAGCCCGACCACTTCTCCGTCTAACTTTCTTACCGCATCTATAACTCTTTTTGCAGAACCTCCCGTTGTTAACACGTCTTCGACAACTAAAACTTTTTTACCCCTAACAAAATCCTCGTAACCTCTTGTAAATATAAAATCATCCTCTTTCCCTTTTTCTGCATACACACCAGGGATATGTTTTCCGGTAATCCTACTTAACTCGGAAGCGGTGTCATGAGACAAAATTACGCCGCCCATCGCAGGACCTACTACTACATCGACATCTTTGCCTCTAAAGTCTTCCGCCCACATACCACAAAGCTCTCGTGTCGCTTGTGTGTGGGGATAAATTGCATCCTTATTAACGTATGCATCACCGTGTCTTCCCGATGTGTAAACAAAATGACTATCTGTAAGTACAGCGCTCGTATCACCAAGAATTTGCCTAACCCTTTCTCTTCTTGAAATTGCTCTTTCTAATTCGCTCATACTCTATATTGATTTATTTCTGCGTCTAATTTCCCTGTTGCCGCTCTTGCTGCTTCTGCAAAATCTTCGCCTTTGCTTGCAAAAATTATTCCCCTTGACGAATTAATAATCATACCTTGATTTCTACTATCTTTTCCAGCTTTAACCGTTGCCTCCACTTCTCCTCCCTGTGTTTTGATTCCTGGAATTAACATTGCCATATCATCTCCGACAATCTCTCTAACTTTTTTTAGTTCTCCAGGATAAGTCGCGCCGACTACCAAAGCAATGTTTCCGTTCGCATTCCACCTTCTTGAGGCCTGGAAAGCAACAATCGTATACATCGGAACAATATCTGAGCCCATGATTCGTCTTAACTCATCAAGATCTCCGAATTTTTCTTCATAGCTTTTGTTTTTATCATCGCCTTTTGGTAATTTAGTGAGGTCGACAGGAAGATCCTGAAGTTCAGGTGCTTCTGGGTTAGAAGTTCTTGCCAAAATTACAATCCCCTTGTCTTCTCTTTCTGTAAATGGATTTAGCGAACCGCCCCCAAAATATGGATTGACAGTAATTGCATCTGCGCCTAAAACATCGAAGGCTGATTTTACATACCCACTGTTCGTATTTCCTATGTCTGCCCTCTTTGCATCCAAGATAATGGGAATTTCGGGATAGTAGTACTTAATATAGTCTATTGTTCTTTTTAATCCTCTCAAACCAGCCTCCCCATATGCTTCATAGAAAGCAACATTTGGCTTATAGGCACAGGCTAAGTCGGAAGTCGACTCTACTATTTGCCTGTTAAAATCTTCAATTACGCGTTCCACGATATCCTCACCCCTAAAGCCATCTTGAGCTGCAATAGTCTTTAGAAAATCAGGTATTAAGCTGTAGTCTGAATCAAGACCTACGCAGACGAAGTTTCCTTTTGCCCAACGGGCTTCTAACTTTGCGGTGAATTCGGATTTTGGAGTTTCTCCAAAATCTGGGGACTTAGGGGGTAATTCGCTCATAAAATAAAAGCTATCTTAAAAGACAGCTGGAGTTAATATATAGCGATTAGCTTATCTTGTCAAGTAGAACCCTTCCTTGCCCATTCTATCTTAATCTTATAAAATATAGCTGTGCCGGAGTAACTCAGCGGTAGAGTAGCTCTTTCGTAAAGAGCAAGTCGTGAGTTCAAATCTCACCTCCGGCTCCCAAAATTTATGACAAGAAATAGGTCCAGACTTAGACGAAGAGTCGAAAAACAAACAAAAAGAAACCTTGGCTTAAGTATTTTAGGAATTGTACTTGTACTATTTTTGCTTTTAAAGTATGGCATTCCTTTGCTTGCAAATTTTGCTTTATTTCTGTCTAATCCTACAAATAGTGTTAACCCCCCTAACCTCGGGACAAAGTTTGTCAGCTCTCCCCAACTTAATCCTTTGCCCGACGCCACAAATAGCGCACAGCTGAAAGTTTCCGGAATCGCCCAGTCGTCTTATACAATCGATTTATATTTAAATGACGACGTGATCGATAAGACTCAAGCAGATAAAAGCGGAAATTTCTCTTTTGACGCGACACTTATTAAAGGCGCCAATAAAATATATACAAAATCAAGAGTGGACAAAAACGTAAGCGACCCTTCTCAAATTTTTAACGTAATCTTTAAAAACACTCTCCCTTCGTTAAACATCAATTCGCCCTCAGATGGACAGCAATTTTCAAAAGACCAAAATTATGTTAACGTTTCAGGTTCAACCGACTCCAATGTAAAAGTAACTGTTAATGGATTTTGGGCAATATCGGATCAGAACAATAATTTTTCATATCAGTTACCACTGCAAAGCGGAGATAATCAAATAAAAATCGTAGCCGTGGATATTGCGGGTAATAAAACCGAGAAAACAATAAAAGTTAAGTACTCTCCGTAAGACCTGCAAGAATCCAAACCCAAAGCATTAAAGATGGAAAAAATAAGCTGTTTACAAAGAAACTATTAACTCCAAGAGACAAGATCGAGACGAATAAAATTAGTGCGTACTGATTTTTTTTAATCATTCTGTTTGCTAAATTAAAAATTTTATATAAAAGATACAAAAATCCTAAGAAACCAACTATTCCCGTTGTTGCTAAAATAAATAGAAAACTGTTATCTGTTCCTGCTCCGGAGTGAATTAGTCTCTTATCTTCATTTATGAATCCATATCTTTTTTGAGCATATCTATAAGAATTAAATCCGACTCCAAAAATAGGATTATCTTTAAAAATTACTACGGCATTTCCTATTGAGTCTAATCTTGCATTTCCTGATGCTGTTCTTAACAGATTAGTTCCTTCGGATTTAAAAACCATCTTTGAAGTTAGAAATATACCTACAGAGAATATTACTATCAAAAAGAATAACTTTCTCTGCTTTTTAATACTCATTAAACTTAAAACACCGACGAAAAACATTATGTACGCAGATCTAGAAAAAGTTAGGAGAATAGAAACTAAAGAAAGTATTAAAATTGTAA
>DATFUR010000019.1:0-30361 GCA_035260725.1 Patescibacteria group bacterium | reverse complement strand
TTAAAGAATAAGGATATCCAAGGAGAAAAAATAATAATCAATAAAAATATTACCAAACCTCTTATTATTGATACCAACCATGAAGTATCGATATATTGATTCGTTTCTTCTTTGTTTTGTATCAGAAAAGTGTTAACTCCGGTCTCCGTTATTATTTCCGCAAATACCAAAACAAGAATGGCTATTCCAAAAGCTCCAAACTGAGAAGGAGAAAGAACTCTTGCAATAATTAAATTTTTTACCAAGGAAAGAATTCTAGTTATTATTCGCAAAAGTGCCAGAAAAGAAAATCCTTTTATCGTTTGTCCTGTATATCCCATACGCTTTTAAAAAATCCGAGAATTGTTCCAAAAATTATAGCGATATCCGCAGTGAACTGAATAAGAGGAAGGTAAATTAAAGCGGCCTTGTCTTTGACGTATTTGTAGTTCTTCCAAATCGACCATAGTATATATACGAGTAGTATATAGAAAATTAACTGAAGCATAAAGTAGAGACTAAAATATAGAGAATAAATCAAAATCCAAGCCCCGAATATATATCTTGCAAGCAAAATTAAAACTTTAGGTCTTAGTATTCCTGCCTGCGCATCACCCAAGGCAAATCTAAAAAACATAACAAATGCTTGAAATATATTTCTTCTGGGAAGCCAGAAGACAATAGCATTTCTCTTGAAATAAATTCTAGCATTAATTTTTTTTAATTTTTTTGCAAATACATAATCTTCATTGCTGGAATAGTCTTTCGGAAATCCGCCTACTTTTTTCCATATTAATTTTCTAAAAGCCATGGATCTTGAAGAGGGCAAGAAGTTATTTGGATTTATTCTATCCGGCATAACCAATACATACGGAATCAGGCATTTTTCAAAAATATTCCTAGCTAGTCCTTTGTAATAACCCGCAACAACATCGACCTTAGGATTACTAAAGGGCTTTATTATGTTTTTTGTCCAGTTTCTATCTAAAAAACACCCCGCGTCGGATAAAAGAATTATATCTCCCCTTGCTCTTTTTATGCCTTCGTTTCTTGCGATCGACCTATTACCTTTTTTAATTAAGAGACTAAATCTTTTTCTAGATTTTTCAGATTTAATTTTTGAAATCCATTCTTTGATTATGCTTACTGTTTTATCTTTGGATCCGCCGTCTACAATAATTACCTCGTCCGGTTTTCTGCTTTGATGAAGTATGGAAGAAAGAAGAGCTACAATATTTTTTTCTTCATTTAGTACTGTTGCTACCAAAGACGTTTTCATAATCCGAATAAATTTGTGTATAAAAAAACTAAAGTCATAGGAAAATTTTGAGGCAGATTGTGGACCCGAGAGGATTCGGACCTCTGACATCTGCAATGTGAATGCAGCGCTCTACCGCTGAGCTACGAGTCCCAGAAGCTAATTTTAACACATGCCTTACCGTTGACAAAGTAGTATATATTCGAGACAATTAATTATGGTCTTTTTCCGCAAAGTTTATTCTTTTCTTATAGATACTCTCCAAAGCCTCCTCATAGCAGCTGCTGTCTTTCTCGTTATTTATCAATTTTTATTTCGTCCGTTTCAAGTGAAAGGAGATTCAATGTACCCAAACTTTTTCAATGATTCTTATGTATTAACAAATATAATTGGACTTAAAATGCAAGCTCCAAAATTAGGAGATGTTATAGTTTTTAAAGCTCCGCCGGATCCCGAAAAAGCTTTTATAAAGCGCGTCATCGGAACTTCGGGAAACACTATTATGATCCAAAACGGTCAAGTCTTTTTAAACGATAAGCCGCTGGACGAAAGCGCATACTTAAAAACTTCTGTTAGAACGTACGGAGGATCTTTTCTTAGAGAAGGTACAAAAATAACTATACCGGATAATGAATTTTTTGTAATGGGAGACAATCGGACTTTTTCTTCGGATTCCAGGGAATGGGGTTTTGTTAAAAAGGATTTAATTACAGGATATTCTTTTTTTGTGTACTGGCCCGTAAACGAAGCAAAGATTGTTAAAAATCCTTATACCAATTAAGAGACCTTTGAGAGAATTTCGCAGATTTCTCTAACCTTGGGACCTGTAACGTCGACATCCCCATTAATTCTAAGTTTTATTTCGGCACTTATCCTTGATTGATTAATTTTTACAACATTAAGCTCCAACTTTTCCTTTACCAGCTTAGCCATTTCATCGAGTTCCGGAATATAAAGCTTATCTGTTTTTGTCGCCCTTGGCTCTCTTTTCTGGACTTCTCCTTTAACTTGTCGTGCCATCTCTTCGGTCTGACGAACCGTACTATTTTCCTTAAGAATTTTTTTGAATAGCTCGAGCATTAGCTTAGAGTCTCCCAAAGAAATTAAAGGTCTAACGTGCCCTTCTGTTATAACTCCCGCAACCAAAGCATCTTTTATGGCGTCGGGAAGGGTCAAAAGCCTAATTGTATTGGAAATGGTGGGAGCGGCCTTACCAACTTTTTTTGCAACTTCATTTGTACCAAGACCAAATTCATCTATTAATCTCTTGTAGGCAAGCGCTCTTTCTATTGGATTTAAATCTTCTCTTTGGACGTTCTCAACAATTGCCATTTCAAGCATGCCTTGGGGGGTGGCCGAACCTTTAATCACAACTGGAACTTTTGCCAAGCCAATGAGCCTTGCTGCTCTCCATCTTCTTTCTCCGGCAACTATCTGAAAACCGGCCGGTGTTTCTGCTACAACAATGGGTTCTAAAATTCCTTGCTCTCTAATAGAATCTGCGAGTTCGTTTAATGAGTCCGGAGAAATTATTCCACGAGGCTGAAGCGGGTTTGCTTGGAGCAAATTTGTGTCTAATTCCAAAACTCTATCGCCATCCATAATTATTGTCTTACTACGTCCACAACCTTTTTTCCTTTAAGATTCTTGTACTTCACGATCCCTGCTATCATAGAAAAAAGAGTAAAGTCTTTTCCCATACCAACATTTTTTCCGGGATGAACTTTAGTCCCTCTTTGTCTTGCAATAATATTGCCGGCAATTGCCTTTTGTCCTGCATAAAGCTTAATACCCAAACGTTTGGATATTGAATCTCTATTTCCCTTTACCGATCCCTGTGCTTTTGTATGTGCCATAGTAGTGTGTGAAAACTTAAGTTATTTTACCTTGACTTTTCACGCTAGTCAATATGTCAAATAAGATCAGTTAGCTATTTCAATTTTTTCTATCTTAACAACGGAGATTTGGGGCCTGAATCCCGTAACTCTTCTATACCTTACTTTAGATTTAAACTTTGCAACCCTTATCTTGTCGCCTTTCTTGTTTTCCAAAATTTTCCCGATAACCTTTGCTTTAACATTCGGTTTTCCCAACTTTACTTCCTTGTCCGAAACCAAAAGCAAAACATCTTCGAAAGTAACTTTGTCCTTGCCGTCTCTAATTTTTTGAACTTCAATTACGTCGCCTTCCGCGACTTTGTATTGCTTTCCGCCTGATTTAATAACTGCGTAATTCATTCTGGTAATTATACCTCAAAAGTCAGCCGATTTCCAAGACTTTCTTTTCTTTTACATTTCTTTGAATTGACGACAAAAGTCCCAAGAGAATAAAGTTGGATAGAAGCGAACTTCCCCCATAAGAAACAAAGGGTAATGTTACTCCGACAACCGGCAGAATCCCAATATTCATGCCTATATTTACAAAAAGCTGAACAAGAATTATAAAAAAGGCGCAGGCAGAAAATATTTTACAGAAAGAGTCTTGACTGTTCTGAAAAATATCAAATATTTTATACAGCAAAAATCCGAAAGAAACTAAAATAACCAGAGCCCCAACAAATCCCAACTGCTCCGAAATAGTTGCAAAAATAAAATCTGTGTGACGCTCCGGTAAAAAACTCAACCGGGATTGCGTTCCCTGTCCTAGTCCTTTTCCGAAAAACATTCCAGATCCAACTGCAATTATAGATTGTATGGCGTTATAGGATGTCCCAAGAGGATCCTTACCGGGATTAATAAAAGTGAGGATTCTTTCTTTTTGATAGTCGTGTAAAAATTTCCAAGCCAAGGGCATGGTGGCACCAAAAGACAAAGTGCTTATCAAAAAAAATTTTAAAGGAAATCCGAAAAAAATAAATGTTAAAACAGCAACAAAAATATAGATAACCGCACTTCCTAAGTCCGGCTGAACAAAGATTAAAAAAGAAATAATAAGTGTAAAAATAAATATTTTAAGAAGGGACAGAAAAGAAGAATTATTTGCTTGGACAAGATAAGAGGCCAAAGACACAGCCAAAAAAGGTTTTAAAATTTCGGAAAATTGAATTCTGAATCCTAAAATTTCAACCCATCTTATTGCTCCCCTACTTTCTATTCCTAATAAAAGCACCAAAAGTAAAAGAACCAGTGAAACTACATATATAGCTTTCCCATAAAGCTGTATTACTTTGTAGTTTACTTGTGAGAAGAAAAGAAACGCTACGATTGCAATAAAAGTAAAAATAAGTTGGTTTCTAAATAAGTCAAAATTTACCGAAAAAAGAGTTGTTAGACTTAAAATAAGAAGAACAAAGACGGGGAACAGAAGACCAAAATCTAAATTCCAAGCACTTTTCATCTCTCGACCTTGAATTCCGGACCTTTTTTTATATTCGAAACGAACGCTTTTCTTTTTATATCGTCCTCAAATTCTTTAGGCCATTCAGGCAATTGCACACTAACCTTTTCGTCCAATCTTGTTCCCAACTTTTTTCTCTCTTCTTGAATTTTTCTAACAATATCCCGGGCTTCTCCTTCCGCTTTTAGTTCGGGAGTTATTTCGGTTTTGAGTTGAACATCAAACGCTCCTCGATCAACGTGAATATTTTTTACGTTTACTTCGTCTTTTATCAATTCCTTAACTTCATCCGATAAATTTTGATTTGGTTCAATACTTATAATTAACAAGCTTAATGGTTGTCTAACTTTTATACTTTCCTCTTTTCTTCGTGCATGAGCTTGTTCAACTATTTTTCTTGCTACCTGCATCTCCTGCTCTAATTCCTTGTCTATTAGTTTATTATCGCTCTTTGGCCAATCGGAAAGATGCACAGATTCCTCTCCCATTAAATTTCTGTAAATTTCTTCAGAAATGAATGGAACTATGGGAGCCAAAAGTTTTGATAAAGTCGTTATTACATAATGCAAAGTTTCATAACACTGATTTTTGTCCTCCGAGTCTGTTGCGGAGGGTCCAACCCTGTCTCTGCTTCTTCGGACATACCACAAAGATAAATCGGAAATAAATTTTTCAGTTGAACTTATGGCATTAATAGTGTCGTACCCTTCAAGCGAGGCGGAAACTATTTTAACGGTTTCGTTAAGTCTTGAAATGACCCATTTATCCAAGACATGAACAGGCTCTGAAATCTTTTTTGGTTTCCAATTGTCCGCTATTGCGTTCGAAACAAAAAAGTTATATACATTCCACAGAATAAGCAGAGTTCCCCGTACTTGGTCTCTGTATTGATCGCCGGATATTATAATATCCTCGCCTTTCATAACTGGGGAACCCATTAAGTAAAGTCTCAACGCGTCTCCGCCGTATTTTTCGAGCATTTCTTTGGGGTCCGGATAGTTTCCATAGTTTTTACTCATCTTTCTCCCATCGGTTCCTAAGATTACTCCTTCAACCACAACATTTTTAAAAGCTTCCGACTTATAAAGCGCCCCTCCTATTACATGCAGTACATAAAACCAAGCCCTTATCTGCCCAGTGTACTCTGCTATAAAGTCAGGCGGGAAGAAGTCTTCCAGCTTCTCTGTTTTATTAAAAGGGAAGTGTCTTTCGGCAAAAGAAGCCGATCCGGCCTCAATCCATGAATCTAGCACTTCCGGGGTACGGGTTGCTAGCTTTCCGCATTTCTCACACTTTACCTTTACCTTATCTATAAAAGGCTTATGTAAATCGGCTATTTTTATGCCGGATTTAGCCTCCAATTCGGCAATCGAACCGGGAACAAACCTCTCGCCGCAAACACACTCCCACACAGGAACAGGGGAACCCCAATAACGATTTCTTGAAATATTCCAATCCGGTGCGTTTTCCAGGCTTTTTAGAAAACGGCCATACTTAAAATGCTTGGGAAACCAATTTACCTTTTCGTTGGTTTTCTTAAGCAACGGCTTTAGAGTTTGCACATTTACAAACCAAGCGTTTATAGGAGCATAGTAAAGCCTTGTGCCACACCTCCAGCAAACAGGAACAGAGTGGGGCAATTCTTCGTCCTTATATATTAGACCCCGGCTTGAGAGATCCTCGTTCACGAACTTGTTTGCTTTTAGGTAATACATGCCCCCAAATTTAGGAACATCGCTTTTTATTGTACCCTCTTCGTCCAAATGCATCTCTATATGAATGTTCTGTGCAAGCATTGCCTTTAAATCCTCTTCTCCATACGCGGCAATTGTTACCACACCCGTTCCTTCCTCGGCAGTAACAAAATCCCCTCCTATTATTTCCCATGCAACCTCATCTTTTTCGATCGGATAGTAATCATAATGAGGTACAAATTTGCGACCGATAAGCTTTGTTCCTTTAAACTCCTCTACGATTTCCCACTTGGGTTCGTTTTTTAGTATTTTCACAGTCGGTTTGGCCAAAATATAATATTCGTCTCCCTGTTTTACCTTAACGTAAGTAAGCTTAGGGTTAACAGCAAGTGCCGGAGTAACAATTTTGTTCCAAGGAGTTGTTGACCAAGCCAAAATAAAAGTGTTTTTTTCGTCTTTCAAAGCGTACTTGTAGGTAGTTGCGGCGTCTTGGACCTCTTTGTAAGAGCCGTCCATTGCGACTTCAAAATTCGAAATCGGTGTCGCACAATGTGGACAATAGAGAGAAACCCGAAGACCTTTATAGATAAACCCCTTGTCGTACATTTGTTTAAAAACCCACATGACAGACTCCATGTAATCCAAATTCCAGGTTTTATAAGCATTTTTAAAGTCTACCCACCTCCCTATTTTGTCTACGTACCACTCCCACTCGGCCGAAGTCTGGTTAACGTACTTTTTGCACTCTTCGATAAATTTATCAATTCCGACTTTGGTTTCAATTTCTTTTTTGGACTTAATTCCTAATGCTGTTTCTACTTTGTTCTCAATCGGAAGTCCGTGGCCGTCCCAACCCCAAACTCTTCTTACTCTATAGCCTTTCATAGTCCAATAACGGCCGAACAAATCCTTGGGGATGCTGGACAAAAGCGAACCGTAGTGAGGAACCCCCGTTACAAATGGAGGGCCGTCCAAAAAAGTCCATTTTTTGTTTTCAGGCCGTGAAGATACTGATTTTTCGAAAATCTTATTTTCTTTCCAGAATTTTAGTATTTCTTCCTCGAGTTTTGGGAAATCAACCGCAGGAGTTACGGGTTTAAACATAGAATAAATTATATTCTAGAGGGAAATAAAGAGCAAGGCTTATCCATAGGTGTTTTAGGTGTACTTACCAAGAGAATTATTTCTTTTTTTTCTGATCTTTTAACTTTCTAATTTTTTCTTGGGCAGCTCTAAGCTTAGGATCAAGTATGTCTGCGATATCATCTAAGCCCATATGAAATACTCCAGGTCTCTCAAAACCTGATGGATCTTCGTATAGAAGTTCCCGAGCGATCTGTGCTTGCTTTCCTGCTTCAGACAGGTGATGATCTCGTATCGTTGGGTTGTTCGGATCTGGTTTTTCAGGTTCACGAAGTGAATCAATCAGCTTTCTCGCAGTATCTACACCATTGTCTCTATCGTAAAGTCTTGGATCTAATTCATCCCCAGAAAGATCTATCTTAATAACGCGTCCTTTTAGATAATCAAAATCTGTCGATTGTTCTAATACTGCAGTCGCATCCTCAACAGTCATAGGTGTGGGATCATAACGAAGGAACCCTGCGCCCTGTGGTCTTGCCCCATTATATAGAGTAGCCAAAACTAATGCTTTATCAAGCCCTTTAATATCAATACTCGTCTGTGTTTGTTTTTGTTCTGGCTTAGGCTCAGTCGCTTTTGCTGCCACATTGGCTTCTTCTTCAACTTTCTTTCTAAATTCTTTAGCGTCTTGTGCCACTTCTGCATCTGGGGTAATAGCGTCAATAACCTTGTCAAAACTCATATCAACTAAAAAACCCATAGCTTCAGGATATTCTCTTAAAGTGTCATATCCTGCCATTTCCCAAGACATAACTAATCCCATTCCCACAAGCTCACGATTAGCCGTATATTTAACTAAACTGTCATAAAAACCATCTACTTGAGGGACTACTCCATATAAGCCAGTGGATTGAATTTTTTGTGAAACAATTTCCGCAGTTGGCATTTTAACTACTTTTGGCTGTTTGCCTTCAGAATTTGGTCCTATTGATTCACTTGACATAGCTTTGTAGTATATACCAACAAATTTAAAATGTCAAACTATAAGCTCTTTATCTGTCTGATGGAATATTAAGGTTTTATTGTTTTTGGAATAAGAGGATTAGACTGATTTAGCAACCTAAACTAATTGCAGTTTCTCAAAAACGCTGGTATGTCTAAGACATTAACTACTTTCAAGGCTAAATTCAAACTAAACAACCTAATGAAAAGTTTACCTTTTTAAGTCTTCAGGAAGAATATAGTCTTTTTAAGACTAGAGGTCAAGTTACTAGTGTTTTTTTCTACGATTTTGTTTTTTGTTCTTCTTTCTATTAATTCTTTTTTGCAATTCTTTTCTAGATAATGCTTTTCTATGACTCTTTTGTTCTTCAATTCTGTTTAATATTGCCCTTTGACTATTAACTGATCCTGCTTCTTCAACAAAATCCATTCCTCCAATACTAGGATATCTGTATGACATGACTGTTTTTCCATCTTTTATAAAAATAGAAAAATCGCCTGCGCCAATAATATCCATTCCAATCAGCAAATCTGCACTTTTTATACTTGGCACTTCAACAATTTTTAAATTCATCATGCAAACTTTATTTGGAAGATAAACATTCACGAAAAAAGTGTTTTCTGGTGAATCATGATCAATCCCACTTACTATTTCTTTCCCAGTTGGTATAAGTCCGATTTCAGCAGCAAGTTTCTTTGTTATAACCGTACATGAGGCTCCAGTATCCCAAATTGCTTTAATTTCCTTAAGAGGTTTATGATTTATCGGATCTGACTTGATGTCGAATGCTTGGGAAATTTGAACATCTCCAACAAGTACATTTGTTCTACCACCGTATTTTGTTGTGAGTGCTTGGAAATCTTGCATAATAATTTCATGAAAAATTTACTCTAGAATGAAATGTTTGTGTAGTATCTTTCTCAGGAACACATTTCTGAATTAAGAACGTCCCTAGCTCATATTTAGATGTGGATTCTGTGTATGCAGTTGATTCATCATTATAAGTACCAACTATTTCTTCGCCTTTAATCACTAAAACTTTTCCTTTGTACTTTTCTAAAAAGGCTTTTTCATTTTTTTTGTAATACTGATATTCTTTATCTAACATAGTATCGGAAAATAATTATATCACAACTTAACTAGATGAAAAATATTATATTTTACGTTTTATACTGTTACATGTCGTAATTGTATATTCTGCGACGTACACATGAAGCTAAATAGGGAGGGGGTAAATCATCTTGAGGCTAAGTGATGAGCTATAAGATTAGTTTGAGGTTAAATTAATTTCGGTTGCGTAAAAAGGCGGGAATGTCCCAGGTATCGTTTTCTTCTCCTGTGGGAACGTCTTCGTCACCCAAAACCGGTACATTTTCCTTTTTTTCCATCTCCATCTTGTGGACAGCGGGTGCCACGAATTCTTTTAGCGTTTGACGGGCCTGATCAAATCCAGTTGCAATAACCGTTATCTTCATCTGGTCGCGCATGGATTCATCGATTGTTGCTCCAAAAATTATATTTGCATCCGGATCGGCCGCTGCTGCAATAATTTTTGCCGCTTCATCTACTTCGTTCATTGTAAGGTCGGGTCCGCCTATAATATTAAACAACACTCCCCGTGCTCCTTCCATGGAAATTTCCAAAAGAGGACTGGCAACAGCCGCTCGAGCTGCAGCTTGTGCTCTGTTTTCTCCTACTCCCGTTCCTATTCCCATAAGCGCAGATCCCGCATTTGTCATAATTGTTCGAACGTCTGCAAAATCTACGTTTATAAGCCCTGGCATTGTTATTAATTCCGAAATTCCTTGTACTCCTTGTGTCAAAACAGAATCTGCAACCTTAAATGCTTCCAAAAGAGAAAGTTTTTTATCCACAACGTCCAAAATTCTTTGGTTTGGAATAACAATTAATGTATCAACTTTATCTTTTAGTTCTTCTATCCCTGCTTCTGCTACAACCATTCTTCTTGTTCCTTCGAACGCGAAAGGTTTTGTAACAACTGCAATTGTTAACGCTCCTACTTCTTTTGCGGCTCTTGCTATAACGGGTGTCGCTCCGGTTCCTGTTCCTCCACCCATTCCTGCTGTTAAGAAAATCATATCCGTTCCATCCAGCATTTCTTTAACTTTCTCGTAAGACTCTTCTCCCGCCTGTTTTCCAATTTCAGGATCTCCGCCGGACCCCAAACCTTTTGTAAGCCCTTCTCCAATTTGAACTTTAGTTGCAGCTTGGTTTAAAAGAAGAGACTGTGCATCTGTATTTACCGCGATAAAATCGACTCCCTGAATATTGGCCGATGAAATCATTGTGTTGAGAGCGTTGGTTCCTGCTCCTCCTACTCCCATTACGCGGATTTTTGCGAAGTTTGTAGTCTGGGGTTTGATCAGCATGGGTTAAATCTATCAAGATTATGCGACGTTGTCAACTAGAATTAAGGCATGAAGGATTTAATAAAAGCAATTGCCCGGGCTATGGGTTTATTTAATTTTCCAACGGAGATTTGGGGAATTGAAAATCCAAAAGGAAGACCGGACTCATTTTCTATATTTCTACCATATACCGCAAGACCAACAACCGTCGCAAAAGAAGGATCTTGTATTTCGTCTATTATTCCCTTTATGTTTGCAGGTTTTCCAATCCTTACAGGCATTGCGAGCATTCTTTTGGCAGCCTCTGTTGTTCCTACTGTAAGTGCTCCTCCCCCCGTTACTACCAAACCCGATGGCGTCTGTCCGCCAAAACCTGATTTCTTAACTTCTAGCCCTACAAAAGTAAATATTTCGTTTAAACGAGGTTTTATAATTCCATCTATTAAAGTTTTTTCAGAAACTTTTGTTAGATCTTCCGGCAAATTAAGAGACGATAAATCAATTTCGTCCTTTGATTCCTCGCTTTTTTTGAGAATCTTTCCGCTTGAGAGCAAAAGTTTTATTTTTTCCGCAGATTCAAGAGAAATTCTAAGTCCTATCGCCAAATCGTTTGTTATATGTTTTGCTCCAATTGGCAAAACGGATGAATAAGCAACCGATCCATCGGTATAAATAGAAATGTCTGTGGTTCCGGCCCCTATGTCTACTAAAACAACTCCAAGCTCTTTCTCCGTTTCGGATAAAATCGAAAGTGAACTTGCAAGCCCGGAGAAAACAACCGCATCTACGTCTACGCCCACTTCAGAAAATGCTTTCTCAAGATTTCTAACAGAAATATTGTAAGCGGAAACTATATGTGTATCTACTTCAAGTCTTACACCGGTCATTCCTAAAGGCGCTTTTATTCCCTCTTGGCCGTCAACAATGTAACTTCGGGGAAGAACATGAATTATTTCTCTACTTGAAGGAAGAGATACTGCCTTTGCCGCTTCTGTTACGCGAATCAAATCATTTTCTGTTATTTCCTCGTCTGGATGAGAAACAGCAACTACACCGCGGGAATTCTGAGATTCTATATGGGATCCGCCAATTGAAGCGATTATATGAGAAGCGGAAAATCCGGCCATTCTTTCCGCACCCTCTAGCGAGTTATTTATAGAGAGGACTACTTGTTCTATATCTACAATTTGTCCTTTTCTAATCCCCAAAGACTTAACTTCAGAAACTCCCAGAACATTCACATTTTCATCGTCTACTTTTGCGATTATGGTGACAATTTTAGAGGTTCCTATATCAACGCCGACAACTATTTTTCCATCAGTCATACACTTAAAACTCGATTATGGGCTTATCAAAGCGTAAATCGAGTTGCTTAAATTTTTTCCCCTCTATTGTAAGCCGAGAGAGGATTGCTTGTAAAGAGGAGATTTGAGAACCAATGTCTTTTTTTACCGATAGCAGAACTTGTCCGTCGTCTTTTAAAAAAATAATTTTTGACGAGTCGGTTGCCGTTTCTATTTTAGAAAACACAATATTATTTGTTTGTAAAATATCTTCGATACTGTCGGTTTTATAGGTTTTAATTTGTGCAATTGGACTAATAAAAGAAGTCTTTCCTAAAATTTTTGCTGAAATCAAATAAAAGGTACTTAAAAAGACCGATACAACGATCAGACTAAAAATAACAAATGGAAGTATTTTGAAAAAATTTCTTTTATGCTTTGCGACTCTCATGTAAGACCACCTCGGCTATTCTTTCTGCTGCATTTTCGAAAGATATTTTTTTTGTCGTTTTATATTTATCTAAATTTTTAATCATAAATTTAATTGTTTCAAAAAAAATAGTTGGATTTAATTTGTCTTGGAACCCCACTTCTGCAATTCCTAGATTTTTCATAAAAATTGCATTTTGTTTTTGTTCGGACCCCTGCGGGAGAGGAATAAGAAAACATGGCTTTCCAAGAAAATATAATTCCGATATCGTATTCATTCCCGATCGCGAAATAACTAGACTTGAGGCTTTTAAGACATCTGCAACTTCTTCTGAAGTTAGAAATTTTTTTACAATATAGTTTTTTAAGTCTTTATTCTTTTTTAGCTGTTCTAATCTTTCAAAATCTTTGAATTCTTCTGCGTCTCCCGTTTGATGAATTACATCGAACTGTTCTAAAAGTTTATTAATTGAGCCTTCTACAAAAAGATTTAATCTGTGCGAACCCAAACTACCTCCGGTTATATAAATAAGGGGTTTTACGCTTTTGGTTTCAGAATTAGACAAACTTTCGATAATTTCCTTTCTAATCGGGTTACCGGTAAGAACAGTTTTATCCTGTGGGAAAAATCTTTTTGAAGATTCCCAAGAAATACAGATTTTTTTGGCAAAGAAAGAAGCTATTTTGTTTGAAATACCACTGCCTAAAGTTTGCTCATGAATAACAATTGGAATTCGCAAAATGGCTGCCATTAGAATAATAGGCAGAGACACATATCCTCCAAAACCTAAAATAACATCCGGCTTTTCTTTTTTTAAAATAAAAAGCGACTGGAAAAAACCAATCGGTAATTTTAGAAGAGAGGGTATTGTGTAAATAGTGAATTTTCTCTGCAGCCTTCCCGTTGTAATAGAAACAAAGGGAATATTTTTGGAAGTTATCGTTTGATATTCTAACGACAAAGCTTTATCTCCCTCAAGCGCATACTTTCTTCCTATGTATAAAATTTGATGATCTTTAAGCTCATCAATAACTGCCAGAGCCGGCGTAAAATGTCCGCCAATAACTACAATTTTCATGATTTTGTCTGTTTTGAAATATTTATAAGAATTCCAATTGCGGAAAGGTTAACGATAAGAGCCGACCCTCCATAAGAGATAAAAGGCAATGGAACCCCCGTTAAAGGAATAAGAGCAGTTTGGGAAGCAAGGTTAATAAGAGCCTGGACTGCAATAAGAGTCGTCATTCCGGCTGCCAAAAGTTTGCCAAAATTGTCTCTGGCTGTCATGGCAATTCGAAATCCCAACAATATAATTGCTGCAAAAATTAAAATTACCAAACCCGCTCCTATAAAACCCACTTCTTCTGCAATTATTGCAAAAATGGAGTCGGTTGTGTTTTCCGGAAGATATGCATACTTTTGCAAAGAATTTCCAATACCCACTCCCGTGAGGCCTCCCGAACCTAAGGCAATTAGAATTTGCCTAACGTGGTAAGAAGATGACTGAATTGATTGGTTAAAATTAAAAAAAGTCGCAAGTCTTTCTGCTCTATAAGGCTCGAGTTTTGCAAATATAACTCCCAAAACCGCAAAAATTGGCAAAACGGCAAAAAATTGCCAAACCGGAGCGCCAGACAAAAAATAAATAGCCAGTGCCTGAAAAAGAATTATAGCTGCGGTTCCCATATCGGGCTCCGCAATGACCAAACCCAAAACCATTCCCAAAAGCAAAAGAAAAGCAGGCAGCCTCCCTTTTTCTTTACTGGAAAACCATGCGGCAAGATAAATAGACAATGCAAGTTTTGCAAACTCCGATGACTGCAAAGTAAAAAATTTAAAATTAACCCACCTGTGAGCTCCAAGAACGTAAACTCCAATTCCGGGAACAAAAACCAAAACAAGAAGAATTATTGAGCAAATCAAAATTGGCAAAGAAAGAGTATATAGTTTTCTGTAATCAAAAAAGGAAAAAAAAGCTAACCCGGAAAAACCCAAAATAGCCCAAAAGATTTGATCCTTTATATAATGGTACTTATCTCCAAAATCTTTAAAAGACACATACGAAGAGGCGTCGTATATCATAAGAAGGCCAAATAACGTTAGAAGCACCACTGCTCCCAACAGAAGAATGCTGTCTCTTTTCATTTATTAATGAATGCGATGTAAAGACCCAAAATCGCAAAAAAGAACCCCAAAAGCCATGCCCTCATGACTGTCCTTGGCTCTCCCCAACCTCTTTGGAGAAAATATAAGTGAATAGGCGCAACAGGAAGAAGTTTTTTCTTTAAGAATTTCTTACTTAGAATTTGAATCAAAGAAGACCCAATCTCGATAACAAAAACTCCGCCTATAACAGCCAGGGCTACGGTTTTTCCCGTAAGAAGACCTATTACTGCAAGAGAGGCACCCAGGGACATTGAACCGACATCTCCAAGCCAAAGCCTAGCCTTGTAAATATTGAAGTACAAGAATGCTGCAACGCTTCCTATTAGAATTGCTATAAAAATAGCAAGGCCCTGATCAACTTGGGTCGCAATAGTCAAAAAAGCCAGAAGACAAATAAGGAAAAGTCCCGACGCCATACCGTCCAGACCGTCCGTAATATTAAAGGCATTCACAAAAGAAACTATTACAAAGGCAGAAAAGGGAATAAAAAGAATTCCAAGAGAGGTCAACCCTATTCCTTTTATGAAAACAAAAGAATACCCAAGCTGAAAGTGAATTACTGTTGCAATAATAAGAGCCAGAACCCATTGAAGAATAAATTTGTGTCTAAATCTTAAACCGAAAAACGCAGAATTTTTGCCTGCTAGTTTTTTAGCGTCATCGTAAAGACCCAAGAGCCCAAAGCCGATAAATGCAAAAAGAATTACAAAAAGCTCCCAAGGGTTTATATCTATATTAAAAATTCCGTAGCTCCATAAAGACAAAATAGTAACAACGGCAATTATAAGAATTCCTCCGCCAAAAGGAGTTCCTGCTTTCCAGTCGTTATGTCTGTCAAAAACAGGTGTTGGCTTATCGAAAATGTCGACTGTTTTTTGTTTTTGCCTTCTTAGCTTTACTTTATATAGAAAATCTATGAATGGAACGATCAAAGTAAAGGTAATAAATAAAGACAATATAGACAACCCTAAAACTTGTGCCATAACTTGGTATTATACTTTAGGTACACTTTTTATTCAATCTAAGAATTACAAATAACCGGTAAATTTACGCTCAAATTATCGTAAGAGGATCTTTATTTATTTATATTGAGAAAGATTTTTTCTGCTTCCTGAAGTTCTTCTTTTGTATTAACACCTCTCCAGGCAAAAAGACCGGCCTGAAGCGTTTCTACTTTTTCATTATTTTTAATTCCAATATCTATAAGGCTAGTTAGATAATACTCTCCTGTTACTTTACTTTTGTTAATCTTTTTTAAATATTTTCTAAGAAAACTTGTTTTGAAGATATAACAAGCGGGATTTATTTCTTTTATTTTTAAAATATCATCCGTAGCCTCCTTCTCCTCAACTACAGCCAAAACCATTCCTTTTTTACCGCGTATTACTCTGCCTAGTCCTGCCGGATTTTCCATTTCGATTGTCAAAAAAGTAAAAGCAGCATTTGTCTGTGTATGTTTTTTAATAAGCTCACTTATAGTATCCGTTTTATAGAGAGCGGAGTCATCGCCGTTTAAGACCAAAACGTTTTCTATATTTTCCGGCATTTTCTTCATGGCAGAGACGACTGCGTGTGCAGTTCCCAATCTTTTTTTCTGTTCGGCAAATATAACCTTCGTGTCTTTAAAAAGGCTCACTACCGAATCTTTAGCAAATCCAATAACAACCACTATTGTTTCAATTCCGAGCTTACTCAAAGTGTTTGCTGTGTGAATTATCATTGGAGTATGCCCTAAGGGTAACGCCACCTTATTTACGGTTTTTGAATTCATCCTTTTGCCTTTACCCGCTGCTAAAATAATTGCTGCAATTTTACTCATCGCTAACTCTTTCTATATCTGCACCTAATTTCTTTAACCTTTTATCAAACTCCTCATAGCCTCTGTCCAAATGCTCCAGACCGAAGATTACGCTTTCTCCTTCGGCTGCCAAGGCTGCAAGAACAAGCGTTGCTCCTGCCCTAAGATCCGACACCATAACCATTCCGTTATGAAGTTTTGTCGGGCCATAAATCTTAACTGCGTGAGAAAAATTTTTGTCGTCTGTTACATTAAAATTATAAACTTTATCCGGATTTTTAACTTTTGGACTGTACAATTCGAAATTACCTCCCATTTTTTGCAGTTCTTCTACATAGTTGAATCTATTTTCATAAACTGTCTCATGGATTATAGACGCGCCTTGTGCTTTAGTCATAAGAACCGACCACGGAGCTTGCCAGTCGGTCATAAAACCCGGATAAGGAAAAGTTGTTACTTTTGTCGGATTAAGCTCTCCTTTATAGTAAAACCTTATTCCGTCTTCTTTTTCTTCGAATCCTCCGCCTGCTATAGCAAGCACATCCAAAAATTCCAAAAGTCCTAATTTGTTTATTTTTTTAATAAAAATTTCTCCCTCCGTTAGAATCGCTGCTATGGCAAACGTTACAACCTCGTTTCTGTCCGGACTTATTCTAAATTTTGCTCCGTGTAGCTTTTCGACACCATCTATAATGACTATACGCGGCCTTACTCTTCTTATCTTTGCTCCCATCTGATTTAAAAAGTTTATTAACTCATCAACTTCGGGTTCTTGTGCGGCGTTTTCCAAAACCGTTCTTCCCTCGGCCAAGACCGCGGTCATAATTAAGGCTTCTGTGCCCGTGTGAGTATTTTTAGAAAATTTATATTTTATTCCTTTTAGACCGCCCTTCCCAACGTATGCGTGGAAATATCCATCTTTGCTTTGGTATTTAATAGAAACTCCCATTTTTTTAAGCCCGTTAATTACCCTGTCTATCGGCCGGGCTCCGATTCTGCATCCTCCCGGGTTTGGGATTATTGCTTTACCCGTTCTTGAAAGAAGAGGCGCTAAAAACATAAAAGAAGTTCTTATTTCTGCAGCCTTCTCGAGCAAAATCTTAGAGGTATCAAATTTTTTCATTTTGACGGAAAGTATATGGTCTTTAAACTCCGCTTCTCCTCCCAATACTCTAATTACCTCTGTCATTACAAAAACATCAGAAATTAAAGGAATATTTTCAATAATCACTTCCTCCTGTGTAAGACACGCCGCAACTAAAGCTTTTAGCGCCACGTTTTTAGATCCGGCCACTTCGACTGTTCCCTTAAGTTTTTTTCCTCCTTTTATAACTAGCCTTTCCATATTAGCTTTTCTCCTGCCTTGTATACATCTCCTGCTCCCATCGTAATCAGGACAGTATTTCTTCCAAAGTTATTTTTATCGACGTATTCTACCACATCCGCGAGCGAAGGTAAAAATACTACGTTTTTGTTAAAATTAGAGACATTTTGGGCTAATAATTGGGAAGAAACAGCATCGTCTTTCTCCTCTCTTTGAGAAGAAAATATATCGGTCAATATAACAATATCCGCATCGGTAAATGATCTACTAAATTGTTCGAACAATTCTTTTGTTCTAGAGTAAGTATGGGGTTGGAAAACACAGATTAATTTATGTTTGGGAAAGCTTTGACGAAAGGCACGCAGAGTCTTTTGTATTTCTGTAGGGTGATGAGCGTAATCGTCATAAACTAGGGCTCCGCTTTTGAGGCTGCCTTTGTATTCGGCTCTTCTTTTTGTGCCTGAAAATTGCGCGATAGCTTTCTTTGCCGCCTCCACAGACAATCCCAGTTCTAGGGCAACTACGAGGGCTCCAAGGGCATTTAAAGCATTGTGCTCACCTGCTACGCCTATAGAAAACTCACCAAGAGAGATCCCCTTTGATTTAATCCAGAAAAATGTTTGTCCTTCCCCCACCCTAACATTTTCCAAAAAGAAGTCGCAGCTTGGAGAAAATCCGTAAGTAATACTTTTTCCTTTGTAACTCCTAAGCAGAATCTTAATTTGCTCGTCATCTCCCCCACACACCAGTAATCCGTCTTCGGGCAGTTGATTTGCAAATTTACCAAAAGCCTCCCGCACCTTGTCCACACTACTATATATATCCGGGTGATCAAGCTCTATGTTGGTAAAAACCTCTATTTTGGGATGCTGCCACAGAAATTGAGCCTTCTTGTCGTACTTGGGTTCGGTTGCATATTCGTCTGCTTCGGCAACAAAATGCTTCCCCTTACCAAAATGGCCCGGATTGCCAAGAGAAGGAATATTTCCTGTCCCAACCAAAAAGCTGGGATCTAATTTATTTTCTTTTAGGATCGTAGCCAAAATAGCGGTTAAGGTTGTTTTACCATGGGAACCTGCAACCGATATCCCATGAAAACTCCGACCAAAAATTCCTCCATCCATAAACATACCTACGGCCTCCCCCTTGGTTATAACCCTTATTCCTCTTTTTTTTGCTTCTACAACCTCAACGTTATCAAAACCCCCGTGGGCGCCTGTTGTTATGACTAATTCTGCATTATCTATATTTTCCTTGGCAAATCCGACAATTGGAATGATTCCAGCCCTTTTCAGGCATTCCGAAGTAATAAACTCGTCTTCTATGTCCGACCCCGTAACCTCAAACCCTGCTTCTTTTGCGATTATTGCAAGAGCAGTTTGTCCTACCCCCTTGATACCTACGAAGTGTAATTTCTTTTTATTCATAGCTTAATCCCCGTTTTTCCAGGGCTTTTTTGACTGCCTCGTATTCGTCCCAGGGTTCTTCGCCGTGTCCTAAATTCATAGATTTTTCATGCGCCTTACCCGTTAGAAGAACTAAATCCTCGGCCTCCGCCAATTCTATTGCTTTATCTATAGCTTTTTGCCTGTCTGTGATTTTGAGAATCTGAGTTACAGGATTTTTAATTCCTTTCATTATCTCCTCGTTTATTTTCTCTGTACTTTCGCGTCTTGAATCTTCAGAGGTTAAAATTATAATATTTGCAAAATCCGAAGATATTTTCCCCATTTCCGGTCTTTTGGTTTTGTCTCTTTCTCCAGCACTACTAAACACATGAATAATTCTTCCTCCCGTTAGGGGACGAAGGAAAGACAGCAGCTGCAAAAACGCGTTTGGGGTGTGTGCAAAATCTATCATAATTTTAAATTCTTTTGTGTAAACAAAATCCATTCTTCCGGGCGGAAGAACAAAACTTTCTAAGCCTTTTTTTATGTCTGCATCTTTTATTTTTAAAAATCTGCAAACAGCAATCGCCGCCGAAGCATTATATTTATTAAATCCACTCGATAACTTTTCCGAACTAAATTTAATATCCAGCGGCATTTTGTAGGCTATCCAATTTTTTAAACCTTTTTTCTTTTCCAGATCCGATAAATAAGTATAAGAACCATCGTCTTTATTTACCACGCCAGTGAGAGCCGTTCTAAGTAATTTTTTCTTAGTTTTGAGGTAATCTTCATAAGTTTTATGATAATCAAGATGCTCATTGGTAACGTTTGTTAAAACGCCAATCTTAAAGGGAACTCCCCATACCCTATTTTGATCCAAAGCGTGAGAAGTTACTTCCAAAACAAAATAATCAACGTTATGTTTCTTTGCTTCCTTGAATAGTCTCTGCAGGGAAAAAGATGACGGAGTAGTCACATGAAATCCGGTATCATAAATCTTATCGTTAATAGTTGCTCCAATACTGGATACCATAGAAACTTTGAATCCTGCTGATTTAAGAAGATGATAGATTAAGTATACTGTTGTTGTCTTACCGTCTGTTCCGGTTACTCCAATAACTTTTAGTTTTCTTGAAGGCCATCCATACAAAGCATTTGCCAAAATGGCGAGACAAAGATGATATATATTTTTTATTTTCCGCAACATATTAAAGAGATTTACTCCTTTTCTTATCCCAATACTTACCTCTTCTACATAGTTTTAAGGCGTCTTTTTTGTCTTTTAATAACATTTCTACCGCTCTTTCAAGATAAAGAGTATTTTGTGATCCCTTTACCAAAATTATATCTTTTTCCCTAATCTGGTTTTCTATTGTTATTTTTGCTTCTGAAAGCGATCTAAAAGAAAAAAAGTTATGTTTATGTTGAGCAAGAATTGGAGCAGAAAATTCTGCAGTTTGAGGACCGATCAGAATTATTAAATCTACTGTTTTAATCAGCTGCCTTGCTAAAGATTCGTGTTCTGCTTTACTTAGGCTTCCCAATTCCCTCATATCCCCTATTATCGCTACCTTCCTTCTTTTGTTTGCAATTTTATTTAGAAGCTCAAGCGCTTCCCCAATTGCGGAAGGGGAACTGTTGTATGAAGAGTCTATGATCGTAGTATTTTTTTTGCCCTCAAAAGTGCTCATTCTTCCTGGCGGAAGAGAAAATTCTTTCTCTAAAATTTCCTTTGCCTTTGACACGCTAAATCCCAGTCTCGTAGAGATAGCAATGGCCATTAAAAAGGAGTACGCATAATATGTGGGAAGGGCGGTTGGAATTTTTAAAATGTATTCGTCTTTATTGTAGATAAAATAAAGTTTAAATCCATTAATACTCACATCTATATTTTTAGCGAAAAAATCAGCGTTTTTGTTTTTTAAAGAAACAGTTAACTTAGAAGCCTTAATATCCTTGGTTTCTACAATTTTGAAATCATCAATATTTAAAACGGCCAATCCGTCTTTGGGCAATGATTGTAAAAGAAGTGCTTCCTGCGCTCTTGTTGCCTCCAGTATTTTAGCCTTCCTTTTAATTTTGTCCTTTTCCATAACCGTAGAATCGAAATACTCACTGTGCTCGAGTGCAATATTTGTTAAAACTCCCAACTTAGGTTTTATTATTTTCAGAAGATAGCTCATGTTTTTGGGTTCAAACGGAGAATCTACGCCCATTTCAGCTACAAGAATATCGAACTTCTTCCAGTTAAAAACAACATTTATAAAAGCGGCTATTCCGATTTTTACCCAATAGAAAATCTTCAAAAACGCGTAATCGTTGCTTTTAATCCCCAAAATACTTATGGGAATTCCTGTTTGGCTGTTTTTGCCTTTTGTGTCTAAGACTCTAAACTTATCTTTAAGAATTGTTGAAACAAAATTTGCCAAAGAGGTTTTCCCGCTTGCTCCGCCAACGCCTATAATCATTGGCCTCATCTTAAGAAGCTGGATTTGGGCCATAAGTTTTAAGTACCATAGGAACCATTTTGACGCTAATTTTTTCATAGAAATCGTATTATAGAGCTTATTGCCCGCTTGGGGCAATTCCGTAAAAGTTTAAAATGTCTTTTGCTATGTTGAAAAATATTGGAGCTGCGGTTTCGGATCCGTAAATGGAGGTTGTTGGTTTGTCGACTATGACCAACATAACAAATTTAGGGTCCTCGGCCGGGCCAAATCCTACAAAAGACGTAATAGTTTTATTGGGATCGTAATGACCTTGGATTGGGATCGAGGCTGTTCCCGTTTTACCGGCTATTCTATAACCTTTTAACTTAGTCCAAGAAGCCTCCCCTTTTTCAACAGCATTAACCATAATTTCAGCCATGACTTTAGCTGTTTTAGAACTAATTGGAGTACTCAAAACCTTTGGTTGTATTTTAATGGTGTTACCGTCTTGAGTTTCTATTTGCGAAACAACGTGTGGCTCCATTCTTTTTCCGTCGTTTGCTATTGCCGAAATAGCGCTTAAGAGCTCAATTGGGGTTACGGAAATTCCTTGACCAAAAGATACTGTTGCTAAGTCAACGGCGTACCATGAATTTCTAGGCTTAAGTTTTGGTGCGACTTCTCCTTGAAGATCTATTCCAGTATTGTCCCCTATTCCGAAATTTTTAAGAAATGAGAGAAGCCTATCCAAACCCAATTTCTGACCTACATAGACCATACCTGTATTATCGGAGTGCTGTATAACCTCAATCATATTTGTGTCTTTATTGTATTTATCGTTCCAAGTATGAATTACATATCCGCCAATCTCAACAGGCCCGGCACAAATAGGGCATTTTGTTTGAGGTTTTACAACATCCGCCTCCAAAGCAGACGACATAACAATTGGCTTAAATGTGGATCCGGGCTCGTATCTGTTGGAAATAAAAGGGTTTTTATACAAATCTGAAGAATAATCTTGATATTTTTTGGGGTCAAAAGATGGAAAAGAAGCCATAGCCAATATTTCTCCTGTTTTGGGGTTCATAACGCCTACCATTCCCGAGGTCGCACCGTATTTTTCTATTCCCTCTTTTAGCCTTTGCTCAACAAGGAATTGAATCGGTCTTTGAATGGAAAGAACAAGATTACTTCCATCAATCTCCGATGTTTTCGTATTGACTTTAGCAAGTATAGGTTTGCCAAACGCATCGTGAACCTGAAGCGCAATACCGTTTTTTCCCCGCAAAAGTCTGTCGTAGAAACCTTCTATTCCAAAATAGCCCTTATTGTTGCCTGATTCGTCTTTACCGACAAAACCAATAAGCGAAGCAGCCATAGACGCTTCCGGGTAAAAACGTGTATATTCTTTCTCAAAACCGACTCCGGCAAGATTTAGACTCTCTATTTTCTCTTTCGCGCCGGTGTCCACCCCATGAACCAGTGGAACCCAAAATTTATCTAAAGACAAGGACGCGCTTACCGATGCTTTGTCTACAAAAAGAAGTGAAGATAAAGAATTTATTATCTTTTTTTTATCTTTTGCCTCTTTTGGATTTGCAAAAACCAGATAAGAAACTTTATTTGAAGCAATTGGGAAATTGTCCGAGGTTTTAATTTCTCCTCTTTGGGCCTGCAAAGTTGTTATTGCTCCGTATTGGGAAAGACCCATATCGGACAATTCTTGAGCTCTTACAATTTGCCAATAAAAAAGCCTAAAAACCACTAAGGCAAAAAATAAAAATAAAGTTAATAAAGTAAATCTAAACCTGCCGGTCATTGTTTAGCAGCGATTGGAAGCGGATTTGTTAATACAAAATTTTCTTTATGATTAGTAAAGCCTAGTTTTGCCGCTTGGGAAGCAATTGTGGTCAAAGAAGCTTCCGAAAAAAACTTTTCGCTTAGAGAATCATTCTGTAGTCGTAAAACGCTAATCTCTTCATTTATTTTACCAAGTTCCACTCCCGAGGTCGAAATGACATTCGAAACCACAACACGAAGGCCTGCGAGAACAAGCACTACCAAAACGAGTAATTTAGCTATTAATTTATATTTCTCCATAATTTAATTAACTATTCTTTCAAAGACTCTTGCCTTGGCGCTTCTGGACCTAACATTTGCATCGATTTCTTCCAAACTTGGCGTTATAGGCTTTTTCGTAAGTATTAACCCTAAATCCTTTTTCTGAAAAGATAGAAGGCTTTCTTTGACAATCCTGTCTTCCATAGAATGAAAACTTATGACCACGAGTCTTCCGTGATTTTCCAAAAGCTCAACTGCCTGAGAAAGACTTTCCCTTAAGTTTTCCAGCTCGCCGTTAACGGCTATCCTTAGAGCCTGAAACACTCTTTTGGCAACTCCGGCTCTTTCTTTACCCGACACTTCTTCTTTTATGCCGTAGACCTCTTCGATTATTTTTAAAAGCTCTTCCGTTGTTTTAATCGCTTTTACTTTACGAGTCTTCACAATAGCGCTGGAAACACTCCTGGCCCGGTGTTCCTCCCCAAATTTACTAAAAATTTCTTGTAATTCGTCTTTAGTCAGCAAATTTACAAGATCAGATGCTGTAACAGGAATACTGGTATCCATTCTCATATCCAAGGGTCCATTCTTTTGGAAACTAAATCCCCTGGATTCGTCTTCCAACTGATGCCCAGACACTCCAAGATCGTAAAGAATACCTGCAACTTTCCCAAATCCATGTAATTCTGCTATCTTTTTCATATCCTTAAAATTTCCTTGAGCAAGCTTCAGATTTGGATCTTGAACTTTATCCTTAACGTACCTTATTGCTTCGTAATCCATATCTATTCCCAAAACAATGCCTCCGCTCTCCAAAATCCTTTGTGCGTGTCCACCGCCGCCTAGGGTTGCATCTATATACCTTTTCCCAATCTTAACTTGTAAAAGATCTATTGCCTCTATAGGAAGGACGCTTTTATGATAATCATTTCCCTTCATCTTTATTTCCTTCCTTGCTTACGAGTCTTTGTGAAATTCTGTCGATTCTATTTTCAAGGTTCTTTCTATATTCCAGCCACTTGGTTTTGTCCCAAACCTCAACGTAACGGGAAAGTCCTAGGAATATAATTTCTTCTTTAACTCCTGCAAATTGTCGCAAAAACGAAGGTAGAATAAACCTTCCCTTGCTGTCCAATTCGATTGGAACTGCTCCTCCAAGAAGGAATCTTTGAGTTTCTCTAGTTTCAGATTGAATAAAAGGCTTGCCCTCTGTCCCTTCAAGAAGGGCCTTCCAGTTTTGTTCTGATACGACAATAAGCGAGTTTTCATAGCCAAAAGTTATAATTAGTTTGTCTCCTAATATTTCTCTAAATTTTTTGGGAAAAGCCGTGCGTCCTTTTGCGCCTACTTTTCCTTCATATTGCCCTATTAACATATCCTGCCTCCTGGAGTGGCTTTCCGAGACCACTTTGGACCACTTTATTCCATTTTGAGTCAGTTTTTGAGGCATGTCAATAGGTAAAAGGACCAAAATAGTGTTATTTAATGAGTATAAACGCTAAATAGAAGAAACTTACGAAGATCTTACGGTTAAAGTGAGGTTTTAGCTTCGGCTTGATAGACCTTGCCGTCTGTTTTTGTGACTTTTAGAATAAGTTTTATATTTGTAACATCGGAATCGGGGTGGCAAACGTCCGAGCATGTGCCTAAATATATTTCCTGACTAACGCTCTTTCCGCTTTTAACATCAATGTGGCCTATTGCTCCACGAGGAAGGTTTCCCTTGGCCGTATATGAAAGCTCATAATCTAAAGACGAAATTCCGTCTGTCTTGGCAACAGCCATAACTACCCTATGGCCGTCCGAACCAGGTTTTAAAGTGAGTCCTATTTCGTCCGCAGAGATTGTGGGAACAGATTGCTCCTGAACAGTTGAGGTTGTCTGTGGAGTTGATTTATTGGTAAACAAAACCAATCCTCCAACCAGCAGAATAATCGCTGCGAGTCCACCAATAATAAGCTTCTTATTCATTATTAAAACAATTGTATCAGCTAAAAAATTTAAATGTCAAGATTCTCAAACATCAAGACAATTTCTTAGAAAGAAAATCCGGCAATTCCTGTATCTTTAATCTTTCTTGTTTGGCGGTATCTCGATTCCTAACGGTTACGGTATTGTCTTCAAGAGTTTGAAAATCTACGGTTATGCAAAAGGGAGTTCCTATCTCATCCTGTGCAAAATATCTCTTACCGATATTGCCCCTGTCGTCCCAAGCAACCATCATGTCTTTCTTTAAGGAATCATAAATTCCTTTTGCCTTTTCTACCAATTCGGGCTTATTGGCAAGAAGTGGAAAAACCGCAGCTTTGTACGGGGCGAGTTTTGGATGAAGTTTTAAGATTACCCTACCGTTTTCTTCATGATACGAGTCAAGAAGAAAAAATAATGTTGATCTATCGACTCCGCCAGAAGTTTCTATGACCCAAGGAGTAAATTCTTTTCCTTCTTCTTTATAAGTTAATTTATGACGGGACAAATCCCAATCCCCTCTATTGTGTACTCCTTCAAATTCACTCCATCCAAAGGGAGCATTGTACTCAATATCCTCGGCCGCCTTTGCATAGTGAGCAAGCTCTCCCTTTTCGTGAGACCTCATTCTTAGATTTTCTTTTTTAATCCCTAATGATTCGTACCACCTTAACCTTTCAGATTTCCAAAATTTAAACCATTTATCCGCGTCCTTTTCTTCTACGAAAAACTCCAACTCCATTTGCTCGAATTCTCGACTCCTATAAGTAAAATTTCCCGGAGTTATTTCGTTTCTAAATGCTTTTCCAATTTGCGCAATTCCAAACGGAATCTTGACTCTTGTAGAATTGACAACGTTTTCGAAATTTACAAAAGCTCCTTGCGTTATCTCTCCCCGTAAATATACTTTTTGTTTTGGTTCTGCAACTCCTAAATAAGCTTCGACCAATAAATTAAAGCTTTTTGGCTCTGTCCATTCGACTTTTTCTTTATGAGTTTTTTCGTGAGCTTTTATTTCCTCTTCTTTGTCTGCCCTAAATCTTGAATGGCAAATTTTGCATTCTACAAGTGGATCTGTAAATGCATCCACATGACCTGATGCTTCCCAAACTTTTGTATTCATCATAATCGCAGCGTCTAGACCAACAACGTCGTCTCTATACTTGACCATAGAATGCCACCATTGTTTTTTAATATTGTTTTTAAGCTCTACGCCAAGCGGTCCGTAGTCCCAGAATCCCTGAAGTCCTCCATAGATTTCTGATGATTGAAAAATAAAACCTCGCCTTTTGCACAAAGCGACGAGCTTTTCCATTAAATTATCTGCCATAAGGGAATGATATCAAAAAAGGTATGGGAGATAAAGGAGATTATCTTGTGTACAATTGCCCTCGGGTTGCAGCCTGATTCAATCGTATATGTTCTCTGTGCTCTGCGTGAGAATTTCCTTCCAAAGCTTTGAACAATTCATGCGAAGCTTGCTCATCATTGAGAATCGCCAAGAGATGCCCTATAGCCCCTGCGGCTTCGACAGCAAATTCTTTTTCAAGTCTCATTAATTGATCCTTAAGTCCATGAGGATCTTTGAGGTCATTTAATGTTGGAAATACTGGTCTTAATGCTTCTGTTGCCATAGTTTGAGCTAGAAGTATACCAGAATTTTGGCTTCAAGACAAGCGATTAGAGGCCTGCTATTATTCTGCGGGTTTTGAGTTTTTTCTCCAAAATATTTTCTATAAATAAAGTTGTGTTGATATCTTGATGCTCTTTTGACAAGTAGCCCAACTCTTGCAAAAGGTTTTTTTCGAACGTTTGAATAAGTCCATGATCTAATTCGTTAAAAACTTCAAGCATTAAGTCATAAACTCTAGGATGCGCTTGATGATCCGGGCAAAGCCCGTCCACAACTTCACAAATATGGAAACCTAGTCCAACAAGATCTAAGTTTTTGCGAATATTCTGAAAAGTATTCAAAACTTGGGCTTCGGTTAGGGTGTCAAAACTTCTTCCCTGGTAGATTATTAATTCTACTTGATTAAAGAGTTCTACATTGGGGCCTCTGCGGGATGTAATTCTTCTAACACCTTTTGCCAAAACTTTTATTTTGCCGTATTTTTTTGTAAAAACAGTTAGGATTCTGTCTGCTTCGCCAAAATTTTTTCTCTTTATAACAATTCCTTCGGCTTTGTAGGATTTCATATTTAAAGATCTATTTTTAAAGTCTTATCGACGAGAAGCTGGAATTTTTGAGTTTTGCTTCCACTCACAGAAACGGTGTAATCAAAACCCGGAGTTCCTCCCTGTTTTTGAATAAGAAGGGGCAAAGAAGAATTTTTCTCTACCTTAAAAGGCAACGTATAAGAAATTGTAAATTTAGCAACTCCCTTTGGACGAACCGTCAGAAATCCTTCAAAAACTGTTTTTCCAAGTTCGTCGTAAGTTATCATTTTAACTTCGGATCCTTGAGAATTCACCATCTTACTTCCTTTCGGCACATAAATTCTAATCCAGTCTCTCAAAACAGCGTTAAGACAAAGGTTTCCTCTTTCCAAATTACAATCGGAAGGAGCAAAAGGGTTTTTGTAATTTATTGTTAATGTTTTCGTAATTGTACCGTCGCCATTTACGCTATAGTCTTGAGAAACATCTTCGGTTGTAAACATATTAGATTTTGCTCCTCCAAAGTTTGCCTCATTTACATGAAGATAGTCTCCCTCGAAAGACATAATTTTCCCTGAAGCGTTTAGAGCTTCAACTCCTGTTTGTGCCCCCTTATCGTAAACATAAAAGAAAACATGTTTTTGGGACGTTTGATTTATCATTTCCTGGAGCAAAGACCCCCAATAAAGTTTGGGAGAAGAAGAAAAAGCCTTATTCATAATAGCGTACACTAAATCTCCGATAATATTTTTGCGCGCCGCATTAACAGCATAAACATTAACATATCTAAAATCAGCCTGGACAGGGGTATCTGCTATTGCTTCCATCTCATAAATTGCTTGGGGACATCCGCATCTAGGATCGATTTTTGTCGAAAATGTAACGCCGTCTGCTGTTATGTCTCCCAAAATATTCATTGCTCCAATTAAAGCGTGCGTGTCGACTGCAATTATTCCATCTACATCGGGACCCGAAGATTTGCTATACATTTGTTTGAAAGTTTCCATAGATGTAACAAAATCGGGCGAAAGATTTGAATCTCTTAAATTAAACAACGGAACTTTTGGAAGATATTCCAAAATGGGTCTTGGGGCCGGAGGTTTGCCCGAAATTGAACCATCCAGAGCATAAATATCGCTCGAGCTATCTACGTGAATAATTCCTTGAGAAAGTCTAAAAATAGCATAAGCCGTCATAAAACCGCCCGTCGGACGAAGTTCTTTATCGTTTTGGAAGATAACAAGATATTTTTTTTCCTTTGGTTCTCCTAAAAGACTAGGAAGAATTCTTATTAAGGGCTTTGCATCATTAATAAACGACACTCCATCGTCTGTCAGTTTTTTTAAAGATACGATTTGATCTTTCTTGCCTCCAAGAAAAAAATAACGATTTGGATCAACATTATCTATTTCTGTTTTTGCCGTAGTTAGATCTTTAGCAATGTCGTCTATTCTGGGCGTTACTTTTCCCATTGTGCGAACTGCCGTTTCAATTCTTTGTTGGGCTGTACCGCCAACAAAGCTTCCCTGCCCCTTTAATCCCAAAACGTCGGCATAAGGCGCAATTGATGCAACAAGAGTATCTGCAGCATCGAGTCCATGAAAAGAAGCATTTATAATATGTTCTCCATCGCTTATGTAGAGACCTATAACCGGAACTAATTTGTACCAAAGAAGTCCCTTGTAAGAATTTTGGGTATCTGTAAGAGCTACTCTTGTCTTTTTAAGTTCTTCTGTAGCCAAGGTGATGTTTTGTTTTTTCAGGGCATCTATGGCAAGCTTTGCCTGGGCGTTGGTTTTCTGGGCAGACGCCAAGACTCCCACTGCCGGAATACCAATCCCTATTCCAAGTAAAACCAGAAGAACAATAATTACTAAGATTATCTTTCTGCTTTTTCCTCCTTTGGGGAGTTTTATATATCTTTTGATTTTGGAAAATATTGAAGGCTTATTTGAAGGTGCGCTTATATCCAGCTTTTGGAATCCATCCATGTATAAATATTACCAGCTTCAAACTTGAGGTGTCAACCTAAAGAGCGCCTTTGCCCGAGATCATTGCCCAAGGAGTTCTTAGAATAATCATAAGATCGTATAATATTGATCTTTTTCGCACATATGCGGCGTCCATCTCAATTCTTTTATCGAAATTTATTTCCGATCTTCCGGAAACCTGCCAAAATCCTGTAATTCCGGGTTTTACAGAAAGCACAATTTTTACAGAATCTCTTGTATGGGGATATTTTCTTTGCTGATTTCGGAGTTCGTCCGGATAATAAGCACGAGGCCCTACCAAACTCATGTCTCCTATCAAAACATTGAAAAGTTGAGGAACTTCGTCCAACGAATGTTTTCTTATAAAGTGACCTGCCTGTGTTATTCTTGGGTCATCCTTTAATTTATAGCTGCCCTTACGGTATTCCTCATAATATTTGGCAAATTTAGGATTTTCTCTCAAAATCTCGTGGGCATTTCTTACCATAGATCTGAATTTATACATTTTGAATAATGTCCCGCCTTTACCTACTCTCTCCGGAGTATCTGCCAAAACCGGTCCTATTGAATCAAGCTTTATTGCAATTGCAACCAAAAGAGTAATAGGAGAAAAAATTATTATCAAAATTCCGGAAAAG
>DATFUR010000018.1:0-3422 GCA_035260725.1 Patescibacteria group bacterium | reverse complement strand
GAAACGTGTCCAATTTAGTTTGGTAAACAACTATAATGTGTTAAAATAAGCTTCCTGGGCAAGTGGCGGAATGGTATACGCGGTAGTCTCAAAAACTACTGGTCGCAAGGCCGTGAGGGTTCGACTCCCTCTTTGCCCACTTACTGTTTTTTTGATATACTTCCCTTTATGACACTTCAAGAAATTTACGACCTAGCCTTGGAATTTGGCATAAAAGCCGATCCCAGAGGAGTCGAAAACGTCAAAAAGTTCCTCCAGAGAAGAAAAAAAGAGTTCGGAGAAATGTCCGATAAGAAAAAAAAGTATTTTGACCGAGAAACTTTAAATAGCCCCTACTCGGATTCGAGAATTCTTTTTGGAAATCCCAAGACCAAAGTAAAAAAAGTTTTGGCAGGAATAGACGCCGAGGCGTCCGAAGTTTTACTAATGGATCGGCTTAACCAAAAAGGAGAAAAGATTGATCTTTTAATTTCTCATCATCCTTCAGGTCATGCGCTTGCTTCTTTGTATGAAGTAATGGATGTCCAAGTAGATATGTTCGCAGAGGCAGGAGTCCCGGTTAACGTAGCAGCAGCACTCTTACAGGAAAGAATGACAGATGTAAAAAGAAGATTTGGGCCTTTAAATCACTCAAGAGCGGTTGACGCTGCAAGACTTCTAGGAGTTCCTCTTTTAGCCTTACATACGATTTGGGATAACTTGGGAAATGATTTTATGAAAAAATACCTTGCGAAAAAAGACTTTGAAACAGCAGGAGAAATCCTGGATTATATTAATGAAATACCCGAATTCCAAGAAGCTGCGAAAGGAAAGTCTGCTCCAAGCTTGGTTTCAGGATCGGAAAAGTCCAGAGCGGGAAGGGTTGTTGTAAGCTTTACCGGTGGAACAAATCCCTCTAAAGAATTATATGTAGAAATGGCCAAAGCAGGTGTTGGTACGATTGTCGAGATGCACGTTCCGGAGGACGCTCTCAAAGAACTTTCCAAACTCCACATAAATGTAATCGACTGCGGACACATGGCAGCAGATTCAATTGGAGCAAATATTTTTCTTGATGCCTTGGAAAAAAGAGGAATAGAGGTTGTCCCATGCTCCGGATTAATACGAGTAAGGAGAACAAAATAATTTCATGATTGCGGTACAGGAACTTCGTGCGGGAACAATCTTTGAAGACCAGGGACAAATCTTTAAAGTCTTATCTTACGAACACATAAAAACGGGTAGGGGAAGCGCTAATATACATGTTAAGGTAAGTAATATCAGAACAGGTGCAACTGTGGAGAAGAGTTTTATCAATAGCGCAAAGGTTCAGGATATTTCGGTTTCGAAAAAAGACCTTCAATATTTATATAAAGATCAAGACAGCGCATATTTTATGAATCCCTTGGACTTTGAACAAATACCTGTTCCGCTAAAGGTTATTGGTGACGACAGTTTTTATTTAAAAGAAGGTGAAACTTATAATGTTAGCTTTTTGGAGGAAGAGGCTCTTTCTCTGAATCTCCCTCCAAAAATGGACTTTGAAGTTTTGGAAACAGCGTTTGGAGTCAAAGGAAACTCTGCGACTAATGTTTTTAAGGATGCTGTTTTGGAAAACGGATTAACAGTTAAAGTTCCTCTTTTTATCAAAAATGGAGACAAGGTTAGAGTTGACACCAGAACCGGTAGTTATACGGAAAGAGGGCAGACCCCAAAATGAATAACCGCATTGTAAAAACACTTGCGATTCGCCCATTTTTGTTTTTAATCCTCGCGGAAATTTTCTCCCAATTAGCAATAAATATGCTAAATTTTGTTTTAATTATTGTTACCTTTACTTTGACCAAATCCAGTACGGCAGTTTCCGGAGTAATTCTTTCTTTTACAATTCCATCTTTGTTGCTGGGACTTTTAGCGGGGGCTTATGTTGATAAATGGAATAAGAAGAAAGTTTTGTACGCGGCAAATTTTTTTCGGGCCATTTTGGTCTTTCTTCTAGTTTTTGCTCATTCAAGTCTCGCATTAATTTATGTTTTGTGTTTTGCGATATCGGTTGTTAGCCAATTTTTTATTCCGGCCGAAACCCCAATGATTCCAATTGTTGTTAGAAAAGATCTTTTGCTTTCAGCCAACGCAATTTTTGGAATAATAATTTATGCTTCAATTTTTATTGCATATGCAATTTCGGGACCTCTTCTTTTGGTTTTTGGGCAAACAGGAATTTTTATTTTTCTCTCGGCGTCATTTTTGCTGGCCGCATTGTTTGCATCCCTTATAAATATAGAGACAAAAACATCGAGAAAAATGATGGATTTAACAAGGTTAAATATAAATTTTTTTGAAGAGATAAAACAAGTCTTTGCTTTTTTTCAAAAGGTAAAAGTAGTTTATAATGCTTTATTTTTGCTTGCCCTTGCGCAAATAATTGTTCTAGTATTGGCAGTTATTGGGCCGGGGTATGCCGAACAAGTTCTAAAAATTAAGGTAGAACAATTTCCGCTTTTCTTTGTGACTCCTGCAGTCATAGGCACTGCAACGGGGGCGGTTCTTTTAAGTAATTATTTGCACAAGCATTCAAAACAGCATCTTACAAGAATTGGGCTGTTTCTCCTAGGGCTTGCGATATTGGTTTTGCCATACGGTTCTAAAGTTGAATCAAGAGCTTTTGTTCAAACAATAAACTCTTATTTACCTCACGCTTTAACAATAAATATTTTACACATGCTTGTGGTCTTGGCATTTTTTATGGGGCTTGCGAATGCCTTCATTTTTGTTCCGGCAAACACAATTCTTCAAGAAGAAACTTCGGATGAATTTAGAGGCAAAGTGTACGGCTTTTTAAACACAATAGTGGGATTTTTTTCTCTTTTGCCCATAATTTTAGTTGGAGGCCTTGCTGATTTAATCGGGACAAAAGCAGTTATAACAGGAATCGGCGGATTCGTTTTGTTAATCGCCATAATAAGTTACCTCTTTAATAAAAGACGACTAAAGATTATATGAATTTCCTAATTTTGATTTTGTTTTTTTGCTTTCTTATTTTTCTTTATATTATTTATTTACTGTCTCACGAGGATTTTGTAATTTTAAGAGCAGACGTTTCTATGGAAAAAATATTTAATGCAGCATTTTTATTTGGGATTTCTGGACTTTTCTTTTCACGTTTAGTTTATGTATTTTCTCATCCCAATCCCGTTTTTCATTCCTTTTTGGGTTTTTTGCTCTTCCCATATTTTCCGGGACTTTCTCCTATTGGGGGATTAATTGGAGGATTTGGATTTGCCTATCTTTATTTTAAATCACGAAATCTGCCTTTGGGAAGGTTAATGGATTTTTTCAGTATGGCGTATTTAATTTCTTATCCTTTGGCACTAATTGGAACATTAATACTCTCGCGTCAGACGTTGGCATGGCCATTGTATATTTCTATTCTTTTGTCTGCG
>DATFUR010000017.1:0-23836 GCA_035260725.1 Patescibacteria group bacterium | reverse complement strand
GGACAGACCATACTTTTGGGGGTCGTTCCAGGTTGTTATTCCCATGTTTTTGGCAAGATTAACCATTGTTTCAATGCCTACTACCTGCAGGGTTTTAACTGCAGGAACATTTATAGAATTCGCAAGAGCAATTCTCAAAGACACATTTCCATGGAATACGCCGTCATAGTTAACAGGCGCATAAGACTGGCCCGGAAGACCAAAGACTGTAGCAGAGTCGTTTATCATTGTAGCTGCGGTGTAGCCTTTGGCAAGTGCGGCAGAATAAGTAATAACTTTAACAGAAGAGCCAGGCTGGCGAAGAGATGTTGTTATATTAACCTTTCCAAAATCTTCATTTTCGTAATCCCGGCTGCCAACCATTGCCAGAATATCCCCATTTTTAGGATTGGTAACAAGCGCCGCGCCGTTTGTAAGGTTATAATTTATATCTTTGTCTACTTCTGTCCTTACAATATTTTCTACTTTTTTCTGAAGGGGAAGGTCAAGGCTCGTTACGATACTTAAACCCCCTTTTTCGACCATTTCAAGCCCATATTTTTTGACGAGTAAGTCCTTTAAGTAAAAAACGAAGTGGGGAGCGTATATTGGGCTTTGGGGAGGCAGGAATGTTAAGTTTTCCTGCTCCGCCTGTGCTTTATCTTCCGCCTTTATGTATCCTAGGTTTACCATTCTTTGAAGGACTTCTTTTTGTCTTTCCCTCCAAAGATCGGGATTTTCTCCGTAAGGATAGTAAGTTGTAGGAGCTTTTGTGAGCCCGGCCAAAAAAGCGGACTGTGCCAAATCCAAATCTTTTACGTCCTGCCCAAAATAAGTTTTACTGGCCGCCTCAACTCCCCAAGAAGTGCCTCCATATGAGACCTGATTAAAGTACATTGTTAAGATTTGGTCTTTTGTATAAATTTTTTCTGCCCAGAAAGCCAGAATTGCTTCTTTTATTTTCCGGTTAAAGCTTTGTTCGGGTGTAAGAAGAGTGGATTTTATGAGCTGTTGGGTTATAGTTGAGCCTCCCTGTAAAGGTTTGCCCTGAATATTTCCAATTGCGGCTCTGGCTATTGCCCCGACGTCAAAACCCGGATTTTTGTAAAATTCTTTATCTTCGATTGCAATTGTTGCATTTCTTAAGTTTTCCGGAATTGAATTAAGGGTAACAAGAGTCCTATTTTGATTGGCATAAATTTGGTACAAAAGCGTGTTGTTTCGATCGTAAATCTTGGTTGTTTGAGAAACATCACGCAGTTCCAAAAGTTTCGGATTTGGAAGATTTTGTAAAAAAATCAAAACCAGAAGGGGAAGGTAAATAAAAATAAGAGAAAAAATACTCCCAAAAATAAAATACTTAAACTTTAAAAGTTGGGGAATAGAGCCCGGAAAGATGTTTATCTGTTTTGATTTTACTACCTTTATTCTTTTTTTACGCTTGGGTAGAGAATAGTTTAACCTCAAGCGCGGAAATTCAATTTCCGGAAATGAAAAGTTGAGATTGGGAGTGGGAAGTTTATATTTTTTGATTCTTTTGATAGTTTTCCTGAATTTTTTGGCAATAAAGTCCCCTGCGAAAAGCACAGAATCGCCAATTTTTATTAAAAGCCACAATAAGCCTACAACAACATCAATTAAAAGTCTCATAAAGAGGGGCTTATGAGGCCGATTATACTATAGCTTTATAAGAATACAAGAAGCAGATTTAGATTGGTGAGGCAAGCTAACTTAGTGGGGCGAGGGAGAGGGACTTGGAGACGGTGACGGTGTAGGACAAGAAACGCAGAAATTTTCTCCTGTTGCATCTTTAACAACGGTTGATTCTTTGAGTTCCAAATTTGTGTCGGTGACACCCACAGCAGGCGGAACTTTGGTGTCTTTATTGACCCATATATTTTGTTTTTCCGTCATGTACCTAGCCAGAGTGTTTTCTGTCCCTATTACAAAATACTCAAGCCGGGTTTTGCAAGGATTATTCGTTGAAGGGGCAAGCCCTGTCATATCGCAAACCTCTTTTTGTATTACGTTAGACGGTCTGTAATAGTATTCGGCCGGCTTGTCTTTGAGAAGATGAGCCATTATGTCATGCCAAATCGGAGCTGCCCCGGTTATACCCGAAGATAAATAGCCCATTGGGCTGTTATCGTTATTTCCAACCCAAGCTGCAACAACGTAGGACGGTGTGTAGCCGAAGGTCCAGTTGTCTCTAAAATCATTTGTGGTTCCGGTTTTTGCAGAAACTACTTTTCCTGGTATTTTTAACTGCGAATTCTCTCCAAATTCCAAAACTCTGGCGCCGTTGTCTGCCAAGATGTCGGACATTATGTATGCAGCAGACTCCGGCAAAACTTTTTTGCCGAAAATCGGGCTTTTCGGGGGTTTGTACTCTTCCAAGATCTTCCCTTTGGAGTCGGTTACCTTAAGAATTGACGTTAAGTCTACTTTGTATCCTTCGTTTGCCAAAACGCCGTAGGCCTGCGTCATATCCAGCATTGTTACTTCTCCTCCTCCTAAAGTTAAGGACAAACCGTATCTATCGGGGTTTGTAAACGTGGTTATTCCCATTGCCGACGCGGTAGAAATCATAGCGGGAACGGTGTTTAACTTCAACATTTTAACAGCGGGAATATTTATGGAATTTCCCAAAGCATATCTCATAGACAAAATTCCGTGGAACTTGCCGTCGTAGTTAACGGGGCAATAGCTTTGTCCACCCTGGTTTGGGAAACAAATCTTGTTATCAATAAAAGGAGTAGCAGCGGTATATCCATGAAGAAGTCCGACCGTATAATTTATGGGTTTTATCGACGAACCAGGCTGTCTTTGCGACAAAGTAACATTTACATTGCCGTCAATTTTTGAGTCGAAATAATCCCGGCTTCCAACCATTGCCAAAATCTCTCCTGTTGCGGGATTTGCCACCATTGCAGCTCCATTTGTAACGTGGTAGCCTCCAAGTCCTGCTACTTCTGCGGCAACGGAGGCTTGGGCATAATCCTGAATATCCAAATCTAAAGTTGTTTTTACCCGCAGTCCTCCCTCTTCGACCATTTGTTGCCCATATTTTTTTACGAGCAGTTCTTTAACGTACAAAACAAAATGGGGAGCTTTTATTTCGTTTGATATTTTTGTGTAATTTAAAGGTTCTTTCTTTGCCCTGTCTCTTTGTTCCACAGTAATATATCCTTCTTTTTGCATTTCATCCAAGACTGTCTCCTGTCTTTTTTTGGCAAGGTCTGGGTGGGCCCCAAAGGGTGAATTTGTAGTCGGTGCTTCCGGAAGGCCGGCTAAAAGTGCCGCCTGCGCTAGTGTTAAATCCTTTGCCGGTTTACCAAAATAAGTTTTGCTGGCCGCCTCAACTCCCCATGCTGTTCCTCCGTAGGGGGTTTGGTTGAGATACATTTCCAAGATTTGGTTTTTGGAATAAAAAGCCTCCGTTGCAAATGCCAAAAGCACTTCCTTTACTTTTCTAAGGACCGTTCTTTCCGGGCTCAAAAGACTGTTTTTTACGAGTTGCTGGGTTAGAGTCGATCCTCCTTCAATCCTTTTATGAAACGCAATTGCAGCCATTGCTCTTACTATTCCCTTGAGGTCAATTGCACCGTGATAGTAAAAATTCTTGTCTTCAATTGCCAGCGTTGCCTGCTGCATATACTTGGGGACTGTGGAGAGGGGAATAAAGGTTTGGTCTTTGTTTCTATAAATTGTGAAAAGAAATTTGTCGTTTCGGTCTAGTATTTGAGTCGATTGGGGGATTGCGGAAGAACCAAGCCTGGTGGGAGAAGGCAGGTCTCTTAAAATTAGGGCGTAAAGCAAAACCAAAAGAACAAGTGAGGCCCCCAATAAAATTAGGTTTCGCGTCTTGTGTTTCAAGAAAATCTTTTTAAATCTTTTTTTTGCCTGATTAATTCGGTCGGTCATTGGCTGTATATATTACCACAATAATATATAATAAAACCACATGAATTTCATAGACCTTGTAATAATTTTGGCACTTCTTTTCTATGCATTCGAAGGAGCAGCCTCGGGATTCATAGATTCTTTCTTAGATTTTGTAAGTTTTATTATTTCTTTTTTCGCAGGAATTACCTTTTACAGCTTTTTCGGTAAGTTTTTTTACTCCTCTTTTGCAATTCCCCAGGGGTTTGCGAATGCAATAGGTTTTTTTGTTGCCGCTTTTTCAGTCCAGGTTTTTTCCAATTTTATTTTAAGAAGTTTAATCGGAAAGGTGCTCTCTAAAGTTCTTGTAAGGCGCGATTTCACCAAGACAATCGATAGGGCCTTGGGCGCTTCCATGTCTGTTTTATCCGGACTTTTACTTGCATCATTTCTATTAACAATGATAGTCACCCTTCCTATTTCTCCGGTTATAAAAAAATCCATATCCTCATCTAAAATTGCAAAAGTCCTTACCTCAAACACACAACACCTAGCAGCTACTATTAATAGTGTGTTTGGAGGGGCAGTAAATGAAACGTTGTCTTTTTTAACAGTAGAGCCTAAAGGAAACGAGTCTGTAAGCCTTAATTTTAAAACAAGCAATGTCAGCGTTGACAAAGAAGCAGAAAAACAGATGTGGGAGATTATAAATTCGGAGCGAGTCTCCAGAGGCATAAAACCGCTTGAGGCCGGCTCCCAGGCATTGGTTACTGTTGCAAGAGACCATTGTAGAGACATGTTTGAAAGAGGTTACTTTTCCCATTACACACCGGAGGGGCTTTCTCCTTTTGACCGCATGATAAACGCTGGAGTTGTCTTTGCCGCGGCCGGCGAGAATTTGGCTTTGGCTCCTAATGTTGAGCTTGCGATGAAGGGACTTATGCAGTCCACGGGACACAGGGAAAATATACTATCAAAAGACTTCGGAAGAGTGGGAGTTGGAGTTGTGGACGGAGGATCCTACGGAGAAATGTTTTGCCAGGAGTTTACAAACTAATGAGACTAAAGACTCTTAAAGATACGGAAGTAGGAAAAAAAACCGTTTTTCTAAGGCTGGACTTGGACGTTCCGGTCTCCGACCACGGTAATATTTTGGATGACACAAGGCTCCAGGGAGCTGTCCCAACGATTGAGTATTTAATTAGAAGAGGAGCAAATATTGTAATGGCAGGACATCTTGGCAGACCGGAAGGCTTTGATAAGAGTCTAAGTCTTGAAAATGTAGGGTTTTTTCTAAGGGGGAAGTTTGGCATACCAAGCAGTGGCTTTTCCCGTACAAAGCTCAAAGGTTTGGATGCTTTTAAAATCGGAGAAAGAATAATACTTCTGGAGAATTTAAGGTTTAATAAAGGAGAAGAAATAAACGATCCCGAATTCGCAAAGAAGCTTGCCGATACATCGGATATTTATGTTAACGAAGCATTTGCCGCATCCCACAGAATCCACGCGTCAATTGTCGGCATTCCGAAACTTTTGCCTCATTTTGCAGGGTTTAGGTTTGAAAAAGAGGTTGAAGAACTCTCTAAGGCTTTGGAAAAACCCGATAGGCCCTTGGTTGTAATAATAGGAGGCGCGAAAATAGAAACGAAGCTGCCTTTGGTTGAAAAAATGCACCAATTTGCGGATTTTGTCTTAGTCGGCGGAGAAATAGCCGAACACGATGAAGAACTTTTAAAACTTACTCACGAAAAAATAAAACCGAGTTCCAAACTTATTGTCGCAAAAGTAAACGAGAAAAAAGATGACATACTTCAAAGTTCAATCGAAGAGTTTTCAAAAGCAATCCAAGAAGCTAAAACAATAGTTTGGAACGGGCCAATGGGAGTCACTTCAAAAGTTACAAATCAAGACTTACCTTCGGAACAAGGGACAAAGGAATTGGCAAAAATTATTTCAAGATCCAGTGCTTATACAATAGTAGGGGGAGGGGATACGATAGCATTTCTTAAAAAAGAACGAATGATGGAGAATTTTTCTTTTGTCTCAACAGGTGGCGGAGCGATGCTATCTTTTCTGGCCCACGGAACTCTTCCGGGAATAGAAGCTTTAAGTCAGTCCTTCTTTAAATCTAGCTAAGTTTTGTGGGTCAACGGCGACGCGCCCTCCGTGAGCAATCCTTAAAAATTCTGACTGATGGATGTGGTTCATCCCGAACTGGTCAAAATCTTCACTGAACCTTTCCTGTTTAAAGTGGTCTTCATAAAAAGTCGTGAAAGTATAAATGTTTAAACTATTTCCAATTTTACAAATTACCCAGAGTATTTTTTTCGCTTCGCTAGCATCCCGGAAAATGTGTGCGTAATTTCTCGTCTCTTCGTGTTGTTTGGGAGTAGTTAAAACGTGGAACTCAGGTTTTGTATCAGGGATAAATTCTGCAACAGTCGCCAAAAATCTATCCACACACCACTCTACATACCCGGCGTTTGGACCGTATTGGGATACACTTTCCTTGATCCCGGCTGCCTTTTTAGCTGCTTCTTCGTGTGCGATAGAGACCTGTAATCTTTCCACAGCGGGATTCTAGCACATTATGCAATATAATTCATCTTTGTTATACTAACTCCATGATTAGGTACTTCGACTTCGCTCAGTATTACATCATAAGACTATGATTAAAGTTGCGATAAATGGATATGGCAGAATTGGAAGAATAGCCCACCGTGTGATTTTGGAAAGCCACTCAAAAGAGATTGAATTGGTTGCAATAAATGCTGGATCCTCAACAGATATTAAGGGTTGGGCGTATCTTTTAAAATACGACACCTCGTACGGAGTTTTAAAAAACTCCGTAAGCTCCAAATTACAAGTACCAAATTCCAAAAGCTCAATAGGATCAATAGTTGTTGATAATAATGAGATCCCGGTCTTTTCTCAAAAAGATCCAAGTAAACTTCCCTGGAAAGATCTAAACGTAGACGTTGTTGTGGAGTCAACGGGAGAATTTAGAGACGAGGAAGGCTTAAAAGCCCATTTGACAGCTGGGGCTAAGGGTGTTGTTTTGTCCGCTCCTCTTAAAGGCGGAGACGTTCCGACTTATATTCTGTCTGTTAACTCAATGGATTACAAGGGAGAAAAAGCAATTTCCAATGCCTCCTGCACTACAAATTGTATAACTCCCGTTGCAAAAATAATGATGCAATCATTTGGGGTGGAGAAGGCTATGATGACAACGATACACGGATACACTTCCGACCAGCGCTTGCAAGACGGGGGCCACAAGGATTTAAGACGTGCCAGAGCCGCGGCATTAAACATAATTCCGACTTCAACAGGAGCGGCAGATGCGGCCAGTCTTGCCATTCCGGAATTGGAAGGAATATTTGACGGTTTGGCGATAAGAGTTCCGGTTCCGGTCGGATCACTCTCGGATTTTACCTTTGTTCTTAAAAGAAATGCTACAAAAGAGGAGATAAACGAAGCTTTTAAAAAAGCGGCATCAGACCCTTTATATAAAGGTATAGTAGAGGTGACAGAGGATCCAATTGTTTCCTCCGACATTGTGGGAAATCCCCACTCTGCAATAATTGATCTGTCTCTGACCAATGTTGTCGGAGGAAATCTATGTAAAGTTGTGGCGTGGTATGATAACGAATACGGATATGCAAATAGACTCGTGGAAGAGACGCTCATGGTAGGAAGGAAAGTAAATGGGTAAAACTTTAGATTTACCGGGAATTAAAAATATTACGGTTTCCGGGCGCATTGGGTCGGGAACCACAACTTTGGCCTCGGGACTGTCTAAGGCTTTGGGTTGGCAGCTTCTGGAAGGCGGAGCAATTTTTGAAAAATTCCACAAAGAAATGCACAAGGACGAATTGGAAGTAAATGCACGGCCCGATGATTTTGATCGTAAATACGAAGAAAGGGTTAAAAAAATGTTAAAAGAAGATAGTCACCAGATAATCCAGTCACATTTGGCGGGATTTGATGCACAAGGGATAGAAGGGGTGTTTAAAATTCTGGTTGTCTGTGAGGATGACGGTGAAGATAAATTGGATGTCAGAATCGATAGATTGGTAAATAGAAAAGGAATTTCGGTAGAGGAGGCAAAAAAGGAAGCAAAAGTCAGAGAAGAAAGAAACTTAGATAAATGGCGAAGATTGTACGCAAATGGAGATGAGAATTGGGTTTATTGGGACAGAACTTACTATGATTTAGTCGTCAATAGTTTCTCCCACAATGCCGATCAGTCTCTTCAATACACCTTAGAAGCATTAGGAGTTAAGTAGTTTTGGGGCCCACTGCAACTGCAACCGGTAAGGATCTTACGGGGCCTGATTTTCTAAAAAGATATTTATATTCCGGTGGGGGATAAATTATCGCAGAACTGGAAACTATATGATCAAAATAAGGTTTTACTATGGTTCGTTGTTTTGTTGTTAATCCGTCCTGTGCATCAGCTTGTGATATGGAACCTGGAACATAAGGATAGAAAGCAAAAACTCCTCCTGATGTAAGTAGCTTTACCAATATTGGCAAGTCTTTAATGTCATTAATACCCTGATCTTCGGGTCTTAACGGAAATGTATCGGAGATTATAATATCGAATTTCTGATTTTCGCTCGAGCCAATTTCTCTCAATAATCTTCTTGCCTCCTGTCCTGCTTCCCCTCCAACTATCTCTATCTTTATATCGGGTTTTGAACCGGCCATTTCTCGGTCCTTTTGATCAAATTCTGCTTCCTTTCGTTTTTTCCATTCCAAAGCATCTAAATAGATTTGGTGATTGAGCTCGACTACGCGATATTCTCCTTTTATTCTTCTACCTTCCAGTTGTTCTATGATGCGGTTAGCAGTAATACCCAAACCAAAACCCATTTCCAAAACCTTAACGGGTTGGCTGGAGTTAGGATGAACCATTTCTCTAAAAGCTACGTTTATGGTCTCTGAAGCCCAAGGATATTCGGAAGTATCCATTACCTGTTTTCCTAAAATAGTTAATCTCTTTCCTTCCCTAAATGGATACGATACGCCGTTTGAAAGAACTGCCTCTCCGGCCTCGTATGGTTCTCGATAAGCTTTAGCTTGTTTCCACTGTTCAACCAAGAATTTTTCGGATTCCTTTCCTCGTTCATCTCCATTTCCTTCTGCGCCAACTCTTTCTGCTGCTGTCATAGTAAATAACCTATACGAAATGTATAGGATTTTGTTGGCGTATTGTATATCTTGTCAGCTTCAGTGTCAAATTACCACAAGGCAAGAAAAAAGTAAGAATCTCTTGATATTTTCACACCTTAGTGTTAGAGTTATGCCAAGAATTCATATGCTAGTTGGAGATGTAATGTCAAAAAAAGTTGACCACGTAACGAGAAGCACTTCTGTTAAGGAAGTGTGTCAGATAATCTTCGGTAGGGGAATAAATGGTGTGCCTGTTGTTGACGGCAGAAAAGTTGTTGGATTCATAACGGAAAAAGACGTTATTTCAAAATTATTTCCTTCGATACAGGAATACATGGAAGATCCCATAAATACTTCCGATTTCGAAAAGATGGAAGAGAAGGCTTCTGAAATTCTTAAATTTCGCGCTGAAAAAATAATGGCTAAAAATCCAATAACAATTACTTCGGATACGCCACTACTTCGCGCACAATCCACAATGTCTTCAAATAAAATAGGCCGGCTTCCGGTTGTAGACGAGGAAGGCAATCTTATTGGAATTCTTTCCAAAGGAGATATTTTTCGAAGCGTTGTCGGCAGTAAAATTCCATTTGAAGAGGAGGAAGGTTTTTACGACTGGCAGTCTAAAGATTTAGATAAATTTGTTAATTGGAATAAAAGACTTTCAAATGAAATTCCTGATCTAACTAAAGAATTTAAAAAAAGAAAAGTTAAGAAGGTTATAGATGTCGGTTTTAGTACGGGAGAGCATGCGATTGCTTTGGCCAAAAACGGCTTCGAAGTAGTTGGTGTCGATACCAGCAGCGGTATGCACAAAATCGCCGAAAATAAAAAAGAAAAACAATCTTCGGCAGTTAAGGATAAGATTAAATTTTTGACGGGGAAATACGAAGATTTAATATCGGAATTGCCTGGAGGATTTGACGCAGCGATTTTTCTCGGCAATGCCTTGCCCCACGTCATATACACGGACGACCAAATTCTCAAAAGAGTTTCGAAACTTCTTAAACCCAAAAACTCAATAATGGTTTTTCAAATAATTAATATGGAAAAAGTTTTTAAAGTCAATGGAGGATTTAGAGAGTTTGTAATGTATGATTATGAATCTAAAGATCCCTATTCCGAAAGACACATTATTTTTGGATTTTACGATAGAGGTAGAAACAAAATTTTAACCACAAATCGCGCAGTTTTGAATAACGAATTAGGAAGGTGGGTTTTTAGAGGAATTAACAGTACCCCTATCGTACAGATAGGAAAGGATGATATAACTAAGATGCTTAAAAAACTAGGATTTTCAAAAATATCTTTTTACGGCGGTATGTTTTTTGGCCCGTTATTGAAAGATAAATTCGATCCTTTAAAAAGTGACTGGTTAAATGTTGTTGCAATAAGATGAAGAAAATAATTTTATTAACAATTGCCGCTTTGCTATTTGCTGTTACTTCTGTCTTTGCGCAAAATACCACCAATCCCCAAAAACAAGTTGTTGAATACCAACTTCCGTATGCAGGAATTTTACCCGATAGTCCTTTGTATGGCCTAAAAACTTTTAGAGACAGACTTATTAGCTTTTTTATTTCTGATCCGATAAAAAAAGCAGAGTTTGATTTGTTGGAGTCGGACAAAAGATTAAGCGGCGCAGTTGCTCTTTTTGCCCAAGGTCCCAAGAAATATGATCTAACCGAATCAACAATATCTAAAGGCGAAAATTATTTTGAAGATGCTATTAAAAATTTAAAAACCGCAAGGAAAGAGGGGAGAACTATAGAACAAAATCTTTTGGGAAATATGGATTTATCGTCCAGAAAACACAAAGAAATTTTACAAGATATGATTTCAAAAACAACAGGTGATTTGCAAAAAAGATTTTCCAAGGATTTGGAGAGAATGGACAGCCTTGCAATCCAGGTTGGTGAACTTAGGCCCAAATAAAAGTAAAAGTACCGCTAATAGAATAATTTTTTTACTCTAATTTTTCTTCATTACGCTCAAATATTTCTTACAAAACCCATTTGAAGCTAAAATATAACCTGACATCCTTTGATATAGAACTTACCAGTTGACAGGGTATATATAGGGGGTCTATATTTTTTCTAGCACTAGATCTGGGGTTGAGGACATTCGAAGCTGACACAACTTTAAATTTTGAACTTATTGCATTTTGAAAGCTTCGAAAACTGCCTCTTGGCTTTAAAGATAAGTGAATATAGATGAAATGCCCTTATTGCGGAGCGAAGGAAACCGAAGTCGTTGAGACAAGAGACAGCGAAGATCTGGAAACTATTAGAAGACGAAGGGCATGTCTCAAATGCGAAAAAAGATTTACGACTTACGAAAGAATTGAGAACGTTAACTTAACAGTAATAAAAAAAGACGGTAAGCGGGAACAGTTTGACAGGGATAAACTAAGGTCGGGAATAACAAGATCGTCTGAAAAAACAAAAGTAACGGCAGACGACATAGAGCGCATTGTAACAGAGGTAGAAAGAGAATTAAGAGGCGCCGACTCGACGGAAGTAGAAAGTAAAAAAATAGGACAGTTGGTTGCAAGCAGACTTAAGAAGATAGACAAGATAGCGTACATAAGGTTTTCGAGCGTTTTTAAAAGGTTCGTAGATATAGAAGATTTCGAAAAAGAAGTAAAAAAATTAACAAAATAATATGAAACTTAAAACGGAATTAATGTTGCTTTGTGATTATGCCATTATCGCAAGGGATGGTAAACTTTCCATTAATGGTATTTTCGATGAAGTGAGGCTTCAAAAGCTTCCGGGGGGGCTTGCAAGAGCGTTTTTTGTAGCTACTATACAAGGCCAGCCACGCACGTCCTATAAATTAGAATTAAAATTTCAATATAAAGATCAAAATATTATGCCTCCTCACAATATAAATACAGTAGAAACTGGCTCAAATGGTAAAAATAATATAGTTGTAGAGCTTATGGGAGTCACTTTTCCTAAAGAGGGAGATTATGAGCTAAAAATTTATCACGGCGACGATGTAATTGGAACAACTACCTTGAAAGCAATCCAAGTGCAAGAACCCAAGGTTTTCAAAATGCCAAATTAATTATGAGTTTATCAAATAACAGTACAACCTATAGATCTAAGGAAAATATAACAGTAAATAATATTACTATTAATTTCCTTTCGTTTAATAAAATCTCTTTTGGGAAGTTGCCTGAACTTCTAACCTCTGTAAGTTCTACTGTAAATTCCACTTCGCAACACCTTTGGAGAGAAATCAAGCCTTATATTAACGATCCAATAGTGGATGCATTATTAATGCAATCAATTCTTGAAAAAACAGACTTATATATTAGATATCATCAATTAATCTGTTAATAATATGAAATTAGACGGAATGAGAGAAAAGGTTTTCCTGGACAGGTACTCTTTAAAAGATAGAGACGGAAAACCATTAGAAAAAACTCCGGATGAGATGTGGAGGCGCGTCGCCCGCGGAATAGCTCGAGTAGAGAAGCCTTCGAAAAGAGCAAAATGGGAAAAAGAATTCTACAACGTAATGAAAGACTTCAAATTTCTTCCCGGTGGAAGAATTTTAGCCGGCGCAGGTACTGGCTTTGATGTAACCTATTATAACTGTTTCGTAATTCCAAATCCTCCCGATTCCCGAGGAGGAATCATGCAAAATCTTTCCCAAATGATCGAAATTATGGCACGAGGCGGCGGAGTCGGTCTTAACTTATCTCGACTTCGACCTCGCGGATCAAGAGTAAAGAAAGTAAACGGATTTTCCTCCGGTCCTATTAATTGGGCAGAACTGTATTCTCTCGCAACAAAAGATATTGTCCAGCAGGGCGGTACAAGGCGGGGCGCTTTGATGCTTATGATCCACGACTGGCATCCGGATGTTGAAGAATTTATAACCGTAAAACAAGATTTAAATAGAATAAACGGAGCAAATCTTTCGGTTTGCCTCTCGGATGCATTTATGGAAGCGGTCAAAGCAGACGCCAATTGGGATTTAGTTTTCCCCGACCTGGACGATCCAAAATACGACACAAAATGGACCGGAGAAATTGACGAGTGGCGAGCAATAGGCGGAAAAGTAGAAGTCAAAAAAACAATTAAAGCCCGAGACTTATGGAACATGATTTGCGAGGCTGCGTGGAGGTCTGCCGAACCGGGCCTTCATTTCCTGGACAGAAGCAATAAAAGATCAAACACCCATTATTTCGAAAGATTAATTGCAACAAATCCCTGCGGCGAGCAGCCACTTTCGGCATGGGCGGTTTGCAACTTAGGAGCAATGAATTTGGCCTCATACGTTAAGGGGACAAAATTTGACTACGAAGCATTTGGTAAGGATGTCAGAGTGGCAATGAGATTTTTGGACAATGTAATAGACGACACGTATTACTTTTACAAAGAAAACGAAAAAGTCGCCAAAGATATCAGAAGAACCGGTCTTGGAATCCTAGGCCTTGCCGATGCTCTTATAAAAATGCAAATTAAGTACGGAAGCGAAGAGTCTCTTCCTGTCATACAAAAAATGTTTGAAACCCTAAGAGACAACGCTTATATCGCTTCTTCCGATATAGCAAAAGAAAAAGGAGCTTTTCCTAAGTTTAAGAAGAAAGAATATCTTCAGGGTTGGCACATAACAAGACTTCCAAAAGCAATTCAAAACAAAATTGCAAAACAGGGAATCAGAAATGCGGTTCTTTTGACAATTGCTCCAACCGGAACAACGTCTCTTCTGTCCGGAGTCTCCTCGGGGGTGGAGCCCGTTTACGAGTTCGAGTTTATAAGACGGGACCGCCTTGGCGAGCACATTATGTACCACCCTTTGTTTGAGCAGTGGAAAAAAGAAAATCCAAATCAGCCCAAACCCGATTACTTTGTAGGAGCAAACGACCTGACACCCGAGGAACACGTAAAGGTACAGGCAGTTGCACAGGAGTACATTGATTCTTCAATCAGTAAAACAGTAAACGCTCCAAATTCCCACACGGTAGAGGATGTAAAAAGACTTTATATGATGGCTTACGACAATGGCCTAAAGGGAATAACTTACATGAGGGACGGCTCAAGAGAAGGAGTTCTCTCAAGAATTGAAGATAAGAAAGAAGAAAAACCACAGGTGCAGGAGTATGTTCCAATTGCTCCCCGTCCTATGATGGTTGAAGGAGTTACATACCAGACCGAAACACCAGTTGGAAAAACCTTTATAACAATAAACCATAACGACAAAAAAGAGCCGTTTGAAGTCTTTATTACTATTGGAAAAGTGGGATCGGATGTTTCCGCAATGGCAGACGCTTTGGGACGAATGATCTCTTTAAACCTTAGAATAAATGGTTTGTTAACGCCCCGCGAGAGAGTACGCCAAATTATTGCACAATTGGTTGGAATTGGTGGCGCAAAAAGTGTTGGATTTGGAGAAAACAGAGTTAGATCACTTCCGGACGCGGTTGCAAAAGTTTTGTCCACCCATTTTGCATTCAAAGTAAATGGAATCGTTGAGGATAAAGTATCATTATCAAACGGTCACACGAATGGGCACGCAGAGGAAACTAACGGTCATTCAAATGGAAACGGAACTTCTAACGGACACACTCAAGCACCGGTTGTTGCCGACGGAGGGCAGGAAGTTACAAAACTCGAACAACTAACTTTGCAAAACGACAAAGGCGAACTTTCGACAGAAGGACTTTCTACAGGACTTTTTGATCTCTGCCCGGAATGTGGAGGCGGAACCCTAGCCTACGAAGAGGGCTGCAAAAAGTGTTACAGCTGCGGCTACTCCGAGTGCTAGGTTATAAATGAGCGTTTATACAAGAACGGGAGATAAGGGTAAAACTTCACTTTATCAGGGCAAAAGAGTTTCAAAGGGAAGTTTAAGAATAGAGGCAATTGGAACAGTCGACGAATTAAATAGTGTAATCGGAGTTGGACTTGCCCAAATTAAAAATCAACCATACGTTAAAGATAAGCTGAAAAGAGTTCAGAGCGACCTTTTTGAAATTGGAGCCGCTCTTGCAAATCCAAGTTCAAGAATGGATTTTAAGATTAAGGTTAAAGAATTTGAGAAAGAAATAGATAATCTAACTGTCAAACTTCCGGAGTTGCAAAACTTTATCCTGCCCGGCGGAAGTTTAGCAGGATCACAGTTGCATTTTGCACGGACTGTTGCAAGACGAGCCGAGAGAAGAGTCGTTGAGCTGTCCGAGAAAGAAAAAGTAACTGATGGAATAGTTATTTATATCAACAGGTTGTCGGATCTTTTATTTATGTACGCCAGATTTATAAATTACAAACAAAAGAAAAAAGAGAATATTTGGAAATCGCGATAAAACGCGCCGGGTGAAGCAGGTGTAATTCCTGCGCTGTGCCGCAACTGTAATTCTGCTTTGCAGAAAAGCCAGAGCCCCGTAAAAATCTTCCGAGCAGGAGTATATATTTTTATACAACTTCTCGGAAACGAGGAGTTTTTTTATGACCGAGACTCAAACACATTATCGAGAGAATTATCAAAAACCAAGAGAACTCGTTTCATCTGCCGGTTTTAGCGTGGAATACGATCCAGTAGTTACAAATCAAGAGTTAAGAGATGATATTATTTCGTATCTTGGGGAATACAGGTTTGAATTACAAAAATATGATTATCAGTTAATGTTTTCTCACACAGACGATGAAGGATGGAAACTTCGTGACCCACACAGGTTAGAATCAATGGGTACTAAAGCGAAAAGGTCTTTTAATGAGAGAAAATTAAGGGGAGAATCGACTCACAGGGAAGAGGCGGAGGCAGCAGGCATAAGTTTCCTCGAAAAACAACTGGAATATGCAACAGAGGGGAATACCATTGTGTGGGCCAGTCCACCCGGTTCAAAATCCGAAGGATACGGAGATTATGGATTTTTCTTTATCGGACGGCTAAAAAGGAGCGTTGGGGTTAAAAAAGAAATCTCGATGACTGCGATAAGAGTGGAATATCCAAAAATTCCCCAATACAACGATGCCTTCCAAGCTCTTACAGGTACTGCCCTTACTCTTACAAGTGCGGATGATTTTATAAAAACCCCGCTTGTTATTGATAAAACCTTGTCGGAAGATTTTGTGGACGGCGTTCTTTCGGATTTTCTTACCAGCAAGGATCCATTACAAAAAGAAAAATTTACGGCTGCAGTAGAAAGGCTCGGCCCAAGAATAGAACAGTTCATTTCCCATATAAGATGGGGAACCAGAGAGGAAAAAAAGAAGGCGTTCCATGCCCTCGAAAATTATGCATTGCAAATTAAAAAAGAATTGGACTTGGGGACAGAAACCATTTTTGAATCCAAATCTACATTTGAAAACTTTGTTGGCAGATGGGGGTATGAACCACCCCAGGTAAAAGGGAGCTGCCCGATTAAAAGCGGAAACATAATGGCCGGAAGCTATGACACTTTAAATAAAACCTTGAATCAGGAATGGTTTACGTGTCCTAAGTGCCAATATCATGCCGACGGCCCGATTGGAAATACCTGCCCTGGTTGTGGTTTAACAAAAGAAAAATACTCTGCAGAATCGGGGGTGGTTTGTAATTGATATGGATAAACAAGATCAAAATTGCGAGGTTTGTTATCAAATAAAGTGTAAAAATTGCGGCTGGGAGCCGGACGAATTTGAGCTTATTCAAGTCCAAAAAGGCACCCTCACAAAATGTCCCGACTGCGGCGGCGGGAGGTAGAATAGATGTGCTATTATTAGTGCATGGATGACGCACAAAAAAAACCCCAAAATCAAGATCCGGTAACTCCAACTTCGGGTTCAATAATAAAAGAAGTTGAAAGGCCAAATGTCGTAACCGAGTCTATCCCCGAAATGAAATTGGATAAGGAAGTTAAAGAAGCGGGCGTGGAAGCGTCCGTTAGCCCCGATTTACAGCCCCACGAAATTATAAAAGCCAATGTGCAGCTTCCAATTCCCGCCCCTTTGCACCAGGCAGTAATCCCTCCGCTTCCCCCTGCCCATCCTGTAAAAATGTTAAAAAGAAAGAGAATCAACACAGACCCGACACAGGCCGTGACGTGGGAAGAGGAGATAGAAGTTCGGGAGGATTCAAAAAAGGCTGCATAATATGTCTTTAACAGATACATTAACTCCTGCTAATTTAATAAACTTTACTATCTCTTTGGTTTTGGGGCTTCTAACTGCGGGCCTAATTGTTTTGGGAATGGTTGCTTTGGGTTATGTGTTGGTAATTTGGTACCGCAACAGAAATAGGGAGAAGGCGTCTTTGGACTCGACTCTAATACAAGTAACTTTGCCTCGGGACAATGAAATAAAAATAGACGCTGCCGAGCAGCTGTTTGCCAATTTTGCGTCAATGAGAAAAGGAGGAAGGTTTTCTTTTTTAAAACCCCAGCCGATACTGACTTTCGAGATTGTCGGTCTTCCTCAAGACATAAGGTTTTATGTAAATACTCCAAATAAATTTAAGGATCTGGTAGAAAAACAAATTAATGGTTCTTATCCGGACGCAGAGATAAAAATTGTAGAGGAAAAGGCTGCAAAAGAGGGACATGCCATAGGGAACGAATACAATATTTTCTCACCCGATGCCAAAGTGGCATTTGCTTCGATGAAGCTTAAATCTTCGGATTATATGCCGATTAAAGTCTACAAAGATTTTGCCGTGGATCCTATTTCTTCGGTTACATCAATCCTTGCAAAAATGACAGAGGGAGAGGGAGCCGCGATCCAGATTCTAGTGACACCCGCGGATTCAAAATGGAAGTCCTACGGCAAAAAATATATCTCAAGGACCAAAAAAAATGAGGCAAATCCCGAAACTGCAAAATATTCCGCAGATCCAAAGGAGCTGGAGGCAATAGAAAACAAACTCGGCAAACCCGGGTTCAATGTAGTCGTTCGCGCGGTTGTTTCCTCATCCACAATGGAGGCTGCAGAAGCACACCTTGGCAATATAACAAGCGCCTTTTCCCAGTACAGCGGCGCGAATTCCTTTAAGAAGAACAAGTCTCGTTTTAAAGGTCTTTTTATGAAAGATTTTATTTATAGATTCCAGCCGATGTGGAACCAGACTTCCGTTATGACCTCCGAGGAGTTGGCAACTGTCTTCCATTTTCCGAATAAAAGCATCACTACACCGCACATTATGTGGCTTAATTCCAAAAGAGCCCCTGCTCCGGCACAAATTCAGGATTCTGGACTATTCTTGGGAAGAAGTACATACAGGGGTCTATCTAAAAATATTTACATGGGCCGGGACGATAGACGCCGCCACATGTATGTTATTGGAAAAACCGGTGTAGGAAAGTCGGAGTTCTTAAAAGACATGATTTTGCAGGATATAAAAAACGGCGAGGGAGTTTGTTTTATAGATCCGCATGACACAATTGACAAACTTTTGCCCCTAATTCCTCCGGAGCGGGCGGAAGACGTAATTTTATTTGATCCTTCAGACACCGAAAGACCCATGGGGCTTAATATGTTGGAAGCCGGCGATGAGCAGCAAAAGCACTATGTTGTTTCCTCAATTGTCGGGCTCATGTACAAACTTTACGATCCAAATAAGACAGGAATCATTGGTCCTAGGTTTGAACACGCAATTAGAAATGCGATGCTAACCGTTATGAGCGAGCCCGGAAATACTTTTGTCGAGGTAGTAAGAGCTTTAACGGATGCGTCTTTTGTCGAAGAACTGCTGCCAAAAGTCCAGGATCCAATTATAAGACGTTATTGGACAGACCAGATTGCGCAAACGTCGGACTTCCACAAGTCGGAGGTTTTGGACTACATTGTTTCCAAATTCGGCCGGTTCGTTACAAATAGAATGATGAGAAATATAATCGGTCAGTCAAAGTCGGCCTTTGATTTTAGAAAAGTAATGGATGAGGGGAAAATCCTTTTAATTTCTCTTTCCAAAGGAAAGATAGGGGAGGAAAACTCTAGCTTCCTGGGTCTTATTCTGGTTCCAAAACTTTTGGTTGCCGCCATGAGTAGACAAGACATCCCCGAAGAACAGCGGCGCGATTTTTATTTATATGTAGATGAGTTCCAAAACTTCGCGACACCCGATTTTGCCCAAATTCTGTCGGAGGCCCGAAAATACAGGCTCAATTTAACTGTTGCCAATCAGTTTGTAGGCCAAATGGAGGAGGAAGTAAAAAATGCAATCTTTGGAAATGTAGGAACACTCGCTGCTTTTAGAGTCGGAGTAACAGACGCTAATTATTTGCAGCATGAATTCCAACCCGTATTTACAGAGTCCGACCTTATAAACGTAGATCGTTTTAACGCCTATGTTAAAACAATAGTAAACGGAGAACCTGTTCCTCCTTTCTCGATGGACTTAACTCGGGACTTGACTTCGGAAAAGCAGATCGAGAATCCGCGTGTTGCGGAATTGATTCGGGAGCTGTCGAGACTTAAATATGGAGTAGATGTTGCGTCGGTTGATGCCAATATTGGTCAGCGGGCAAGGCTTTAAAAAAAATCTTCTTTCTGGTAGAATTCTTACACGCGCCGAGTCAAACTCGGCTGCAAAGTTTGACTTTGCGTCTGTAGCTCAGCGGTAGAGCGCTACTCTTATAAAGTAGATGTCCTTGGTTCGATCCCAAGCAGACGCACTATGGTAGAAAGAATAAACGAATCGAATTTATCTTCCAAGCCCGCTTTAGTAGAAAATATTAAGGAGATTTTTATGTATTATGTCTATTTATATAAAATCCTGGGTCTTGTAGTTTCAACAATGGCAAGTGGAGTTATGCACGAGGCAGTCAGAAATCTACCTTTAAAAGAAGAAAAATTATCGCAGTCCGCAATGTACTGGCACGATAGCGTCGATCAGGTTTAACAGGCGTGACATTGACAAGCAAAACCCCTTATGTTTTAATTGCAAAGTTATGGCAGTCGAAGAAGCTCCAAAAGAAGTAAGGTTAACCCTAAAGGAGGCCGGTGCAATTGCCGATTCATTAATAGATTTTTCACTTGTCCCCAACAGGAGAATTTTTATAGAAGCAGCTAATACTATGGATTATTCAACTCAAAGCTCAGAGACTAAAGGCGAATTCAGCAGAAGGTTAAGGGTCACAAAGACAGAAGACGGAGTAAAAAAAGAAGCAACACTGGTATCCGACAGGCGAGATAATAAGATAATTGGTGGAGTAGTTTATTTTAGTATTTCAAGAGCAGACAGTCTTTCTCTGAGCTGGGCAGGTACCAGAGAGGCGCAGGAGTTAGCAGCAGAATTTCTTTCCTCTATTGCTCAAGCTAGATCTTAGAGTTCGGTGAGGCTTAGGGATTCTTTGGCTCTTTCCCCTATAAATTGAAGATATCGCTCCGTTGTAGACAGTCTCTTGTGGCCCAAAACTTTGGACAAAACCAATAGTGATACTCCGTGTTTTAAGTGGTGGGCGACAAAAGTGTGGCGAAGATCGTTTACTTTGGCCGTTTTTATTTCCGCAAGTCTAAAGTATCTCTCGATTGCGGTTCTTATGTTTCTTATTAAGAATGGTTTGCCTGACTTTGTAACAAAAACGTGGTCGTCTTTTGTCTGTGCTCTGGTTTTTAAATAATTGTCCAAAGCTTCCTTTGCTCTTCTGTTAAGAGGAACTGTTCTTTCCGCGTGTTTTTCAAAGGGTACTATTTTAAGAGAGTCCTTTGTTATGTCGGAGAGTCTAAGATTTGCTAATTCTCCAATTCTAACTCCTGTTTGGAGCAAAATTTCTATAACCGCGTACATCCTGGGATCGTTTCTCGCAGCGTCTCGAAGGGCCCTATATTCCGTAGGAGTCAGAATTCTCGGGGGCGCCAAATGATATGTCGGATGTTCTATTAGAAGGGAAGGGTCGTCCGTAACATATTCGTTAATTTTTAAGAATCTGTAGAAGGTTCTTGTTGAATTTATTTTTCTGGAAACCGATTTTGGAGTATAACCTTCTTTGGTCATTTTAGCCAGGAAAGCCTGAATGTCTTCCTTGGTTGTTTCGTGAGGACTATTCTTGGCAAGAGCCTCCAAAAAGGTAACCAACTGGTCTATATCCTTGCCGTAGGCAATTATGGTGGACGCAGAATGGCTTTTTTCCTTTAGATATTTTTTAAATTCTTCGTGGGCACCACGAAGTGAAATTGTCTTCATAAGAGAGCCTATAATACTACTTACTCGGCCTGTAGTCAAGAAAGAAAAAGATATATATACTGTAAGCGGCATGAAAAAAGTTTTATATCTTGGCGCAATAGTAATTCTTCTTCTCATAATAAATGGCCTTGCGCACTCAATTTATGATCTTTGGAGCAAAAAAGATCTAATTACCCAAGCGCAAAGAAGGCTGGACGAGGAAAAAATAAGAAACCAGAAATTAAAAGGGGAATTGTCTTATACACAAACTAAAGAATTCATAGAAAGTGAAGCCAGAAACAAGCTATTCTTGGCAAAACCGGATGAGAAAGAAGTCATAATTCCCCAAATTGCTCAAAAAGAAAAGCCAAAAACAGAGGTCAAAAAACCCAACTGGCAAAAATGGCTAGATTTATTTTACTAGACCTTTGATAAAGGAGGCAGAGGCTTCCGCAGCTCCCAGAGTGTCTTTCATTACTTTCCGATCGGTACTCCAGTACATGATTCTCGATATCTTAGCTCCATCAAATTTGGCTTCATTATTTCCTTTTTGAAATAGTAAACCTTCTCCCGTATGACTTCCTATCCTAAGAAAAAGAGATGGACCCCCTTGTGGTGTAGAGCCAAAATAAGATACATGAGGCTCAATTCCTTTTCCTCCCAAAGCGCCACTCATGGGAACTCCTTTGCTTTTCCAATCAGATCCGGCCCACACTACAAAGTCAGGATTTTTATCAAGAGACTCTAGTGCCACTGGGGTAAGATCGGAAATAACTCCGTCAATCCCTGTTTGGGATAACTTGGTTCTTAATCTCAATTCCTCCAGATTAACAACTCCCAAATACCTCACATACAACTCCGGCATCTCATTGTTAAGCCATACGAACTCTCTTGTATTCGTCTCATCGATTCTTGCTTCTGTCCTATCCTTAAGAGTTCTGGGAATAATTATTCTTCCTCTCTGCAGCAATTGTGGGGCGAGACTTTCCAAAGCGATAACTGCATACGGATCAGTCTCGTGAATTAAAGGACTAGGCCTTAATACTTTATGATTTGTGTCTATTAAACTTCTGACTGTCGTAAATGCAGATCTGTCCGGGTGAACCTGTTCTATTATTTGTGCCAGAGTTTCTGTTTCCGGGCTCTCAATTTGCCTAATGTCTTCGGTCGATAAGGTTGGTTTTAGGGAAAAGAGGGGAGGAGGTTTTTCGTGAACTCCTTGAAGCGGGTAAGGTAGTGTTTCGACTGTCATGTTTTATGACATTTTTATGAGTGTACAAAGAAAAATTAGGGGTGTCAATGGGGAGTTTAGACAGCTGCCTCGGTTACTTTTCCTCTTCGGATTCTGGCCACCAAATCCGCGGCTCTGGAGCCTTTTAGCGATTGGACGCGTCCGGTTTGAGTCAATATTCTGTGAGCTATAACTGTTCCGTCGAAAACATCAACTTCTTCTATCGGGGTGTATGAGGTAATCCATTTTCTTACAAGAGGTAATTCTCGCCTCATAACTTGAAATCCTTCAGAATCAGAATATTTGTGATTGGAAAATTCCGGTAGATGCCTGGTTGAAAACGAGCTTAAGGGCCTGGGTTCCCAGTTTGTGTGCAGTACTCTTTCCGGTGCTTCTACTTCTTTAGGCATTTGGGGAATATAACAGTTTGTAAGAATAAAATCAATGTGTGGGAGGAATTTAACCGATAAAAGCTTTTTCAAATAGAGAAATTGCTTTTATCGTGCCTCTTGCCGCTTTAGAGCGTTTTAGCCTATCGGATACTCTCATTGGTAATTCTTCTTTTACTCCTTGCGAAGTTACAACTACTTTGCGGGCGCTAAAGAGACGGCTCTCTATTCTGGGGTTTTCAAGAATGTCTGAATAATTGTGTGAATTTCTTTCAGGCATAATTTTATATGTTGCGGAGTCGGGAGTTGCGCCCGACCTATGAGATTATGAGCCTCATGTGCACTCTACACTACCCCGCATGTGCTCAAAATTATAACATTTGACCACCATTAGTTCAACTGATAGAATAAACACGCGCCAGGGTAGCTCAGCTGGTTAGAGCACAGGATTCATATCCCTGCGGTCGTGAGTTCGAATCTCACCCCTGGTACTTACTCGCAAAGCTTTGTGCTGGCGAGTTTTTTATTGTAAAATCGAACACATGAAAGAAAGAACCGTATTCAGTGAAGTCCACGACCGCATATTAGAATCAGGAGTTCAGGATTCCAGATTTTGGGCAAAGGGCATCTTAGACCTCAATGTACCTCGGAAATACAAAAATGTACTCGAGAGAGAGACATATAGCGAAGATGCTAGTCAATATAATACGCAGGCAATTTGTTTAATCGGATACGATGGAAAAAGACTAAAATCTTTGCTTGTTCCGGCGAACTTTGAAGGCAGCAGGGAAGAATTGTCAGCTATTTTTACAGACCGTTTCACGGATTTGGGACGGAGTTTTTACGTTGGCCCCCTAGAAGCTTTTGAAGAGAGGGCATATGCTTTGGCAAGAACTCAAAATATAAAGGTCCTGGCGGCCTTGATTCTCGTGAAATTTAATGAAGAAGAGAAGCAGCGCATTCACCTTCAATATCCGGATATTTTTGATTCAATAGCTCCAGGAATTGGTCCAGGTTTAGCTTTGCATTTTGTAGTAAAAACTTGGAATCTTCAAAAAATGAACTGAAATGAATTTTAAAG
>DATFUR010000016.1:0-4520 GCA_035260725.1 Patescibacteria group bacterium | reverse complement strand
TTTTTCTTGCTTTAATTTCTCTTTAATTTTTTCAAGATCGTTGTTTGTTTTTGTAATTGTTTGCTTTACCTCTTGAGCCTTTTGAGGATTATTTGCTATTTCCACTGTTACAACCGGCGCTAAAGACGCAACAGGCGTAGGTGTTGGTCTATTATTTTGACTTGGGACTGCTACGGCTTGAGGGGTTTGGACGGAAGTAGGCTGCGAAGTTGCGAAAGAAGTTGACGTCGGCTGGGGTCTCAAAGTCGGAGCGGGCGTTGCCTGTCCGGTGGCAGGAGTCGGCGTAATCTGAATCGCGATGTTCTGCGGTTGAGTTTGTGCTATCTCAACTTGATTCTTAACTTGGGTTAATTGGTTTTGATATGTATCGATTTTCGCTATAAGTTTGTCGGTAAGCTCTATTTTTTGCTGTTGATTGGAAAAAGAAGCCAAATCCTGTTGGGTAACGGAAACTTCGCTTACAAAATCGCTGTATGCGGTGATATCTGCTTTAATTGTCAAAAGCTGTTGGGCTTCTTGGAATCTTCTTTCTGTCAGATCCGTCCTAAAGGCGACTCTCGTGGAAGGATTAACACTTGCCGCCGCCAAAATTATATTTTCCATTCCTCTTTTTGCAGGATAAAAAAGGTCTCCCGGAACGGTATTTTGGGAAAGTAATATCAAAACTGTCAAGGGGGCCAGCGCAAAAAGCAAAATCCAGGAAGTTAAGTCCAAGTATTGCCTCATAAGCTTTATGATAGCAGAGATTTTAGTTTATTTCATGCGAAGCAATGATCCTGCTTAGTACGGAAAAATCTTGTAAAATCAGCTTTTTAAGAGGAGGAAACCTCAAGGCTGCGGCGGGATGAATGGTGAGAAGGTATTTTCTATGATCTTTATCAATGATTTTTCCGTGATTTTTGAGAGGCGGAATTCTGCTTTGCAGAACTCCCTGAACAGCAACCGAACCTAAAAGAACTATTATTTTAGGATTGATTATCTTTAATTGTTTTTCGAGGTGAATTTTCCCATGCGCTATGTCTTTTGGGCTTGGTGTTCCGCGGTCCGGAAGGTATTTTACCGGACTGGTTATAAAAACTTTATCTTCTTTTAAACCGGACTCGTTAATTAGGGACCTTAGAAATTTCCCCGACCGCCCGACAAACGGTCTTCCTGTTGCGGCCTCTGTACGTCCGGGCGCCTCGCCAATAAAAACAACCTTTGCATTAGGATTTCCTTCTCCCGGAACTGCCTTTCCGCTCTTCCCAACCTTGCAAATTCTGCACCTCTCAATTTCTTTGGCAATTTTATCTAATTCTTGCTGTTTATTTATCGACATTTTTAACTACTTCGTAGAGAACTATTCCCAAAGAAACCATGACGTTTAGGCTTTTATTTACTCCCCACATAGGAATTTCGACAATTTGATCGGCGATTTTTAGGACCTCTTTGGAAACTCCGGTTGTCTCATGTCCGACAACAAGAGCAATTGGGAAGGAGTACTTAGCTTTATCATATTGAACAGACTTTGAACTTTGTTCTATTGCAACAATTTTGACTTTTGAGTTTTGACTTTTGAGTTCGTGGATAGCGTCAACCGCAGTTGGCGCGTAACTCCACGTTACCCACTCTGTAGTGTTAATCGAGGCTTTCTTGATTCGAGTATGAGGAGGAGTTTCGGTTCCACCGCACAAGATTACTTTTTCTGCTGCAACTGCGTCTGCAAGACGAAAAATCGCACCAATGTTATAAGTGTCCAAAACATTATCCAAAACAATATAAATTGGATTTCTTTTGAGTTTGGAACGCTGCCTTTGCGTAGATTTCGTCGTCCTAAGCTCTGCCGCTTTCAATTTCATTCGTAGAATAATACAACAGAAAGAAGTAATTTACAATTATTTCGCCGACGTAGAGCTTGTCTTTATCTGATTTAAGCTGTCCTGTATTGCCTTTAGCTTTGCAATCGAATCTTGAATCCTAGTCAGCGAATCATTGACATCTTGGGCTTTTTTGGCGGGCGTTACGCCTCCCTGTTTTTGTAATTGATCAAGATCTTTTTTAAGAAAAGTGGCAGATTCGGAAGCCTGGACAAGGTTCATTTGTATTTTTCTTTGCAAATCCCAAACAACTTCGTTTCTTAGATCTTCAGCCGGCAATAGGTTTTCCACCACTAGCTTGCTGTTTAGCAGACTCGCCTGGACTCTTCTTACTTCCAAACTTAGTTCTCCTTTAGATTGTTTGTCTAAATTATCTAGAACTTGTTGCTTTTCTTTTATAGCTAGATTTAAATTTTTTGCCAACACCGCTACATCTCTTCCATCGAATTTTGCTTTAGACAAATCCGTCGATGCTTCATCAAAATTACTAGAAACGCCCTGTAAATCAAAAAACACCCCATCCTTGTTATTTCTTGCAAGCATGTATCTAAGCTCTGCCCATCTTTCCCCTGCTATACTCGCGTGGACTTTTGCTCTATTTTCATTCGTGAAGGCAATTTTGACTCGCAATTTTTGCTTTAGCTTGTCTAAAAAGAAAAATGGACTATCGGGAAGAAGAAGTCCGGGGCCTTCAGAAGTCGGAGGAATAGAAGGCATAACAGCCGGTTGTGTCTCAACTCCTAAAACCGCTTGCTCTTGGGCAAATGCTGATCCTTGGGAAACTATAAGAAAAAGTAACACGCAAAAGATAAAACTTTTTCTCATTTAATTTATTATGTGTACATTTTTAGACATTTGTCAATATGCTATACTTTAATTTATGACCGCAACGTCCCACGCTTTAATTGGAACCGTCATAGCTGCAAAAATAGGAAATCCGGCGCTCGCAATCCCCTTAGCTCTTGCCTCCCACGTTGCAGCAGACATGATTCCCCACTGGGATACGGCAAGCAATAGAAAAACTAAATCCTGGAATAGACTATTTATAGACAGCGCTTTTGATGGATTACTCGCCCTAACCCTCTCGTATTCAATACTTGTACTTTTATTTCCCTCCACAAATTATCTTTATGCTCTTTTTATTATATTTTTCGCTATTCTTCCTGATTTACTCCATATACCCTACACTATTTTTGGAATAAAACAATTTAAATGGGCTTATGAATTTGGAAAAAGAACCAATATAAATTTAGACAAACCTTGGGGAGTAATAACTCAAATAGTTACTGTGGTTATAGTTATTTTTCTGGCGAAAATTTTTTAATGTCCCCTAATTTCCAAGCGGCAAAATCACATTTGGGGTAATTGGAACATCCATAGAAGCGTCTACCCTTTTTGGTCTTTTTGATCACAATTTTTCCCCCATCTTTAGGACATATAAATTCGGTCGTATTCATAAAAGGTTTCGTAAAATCACACTTTGGAAAAGTGCTGCACGCCAAAAACTTTCCGAAACGTCCGACTCTTACAACCAATTTTGCCCCGCATTTTTCGCAAATTTCGTCTGTTTCCTCAACTTCTATCTTTACCCTTGGCGCATTCTCGACTTTTTCCAAAATCTTTTCAAAAGGTTCATAAAAACTTCTAATTATAGGCACCCAGGGTTTCCCGCCGTTTACAATAGAGTCCAGCTGATCTTCCATTTCGGCCGTAAAAGGAATATCGTCGATTGTCGAAAAATTGGCAACTAAAAAATCATTGACCGCAATACCAACACTCGTGGGCGCAAATCTTCCTTCTTCTTTCTCCACGTACTGGCGCTCTTCGATAGTTCCGATAATTGTCGCGTATGTTGAGGGACGCCCTATTCCTTTTTCCTCCAAAGTCGCAATTAGCGATGCATCGTTGTATCTGGGAGGTGGAGGTGTTTCGTGCTCGATTTTATCCACCTTTTCGGATTTTAGACTTTCCCCGACTTTAAAATCAGGCAAAAGGTTGTCGTTTAATGCTTGGGGATTTAATTTGAGAAATCCCGGAAACTTTAATACGCTTCCATTGGCTTTAAGGCGGTATGACTGTGCATTTTTTGCCAGAACAAAAATCGACGTTGACTGTGTAACTGCATCCGCCATTTGCGAACCGACCGCCCTTTTAAATATTAAGTCGTAAAGTTTTACTGCGTCGTGCCCCAAAACACCGCTTATAGAACTTTGCTCAAGGTTTACATTTGTAGGTCTAATTGCTTCGTGCGCTTCCTGCGCTAATTTTTGTTTGGTTTTGTAAAATCTCGGTTTCTCCGGAACGTAATTTTTGCCAAATTCCTTTTCGGCGTAGCCCCGTAACGCAAAAACGGCAGCAGATCCGACAGTAACCGAATCGGTACGATGATAAGTTATAAATCCTTCCTCGTAAAGTTTTTGGGCAATACTCATTGTGCGCTTTCCGGAGTAACCAAACCTGCGGGAAGCTTCCTGCTGCAGAGTCGAAGTCGTAAAAGGAGGGAGAGGACTTCTTCTTAACTCCTTTTGAGAAATGTCCTCGACCGTAAATTCAGATTTCGACAACTCGGATATAATCTGATCGGCGTTTTCCAGAGTCTTAATCGAGGTCTTTGTAACCTGGTACTTACCGTCATAAAGATCAAAAGACTCTTTTTCTTCTATC
>DATFUR010000015.1:0-6909 GCA_035260725.1 Patescibacteria group bacterium | reverse complement strand
TGGGTTAACTCTTCGGTCCTTTGTACTACCTCTTGAATGGAAGGTTGCGAAACTACAGTGTCGGCTTGCTGAATAACTTCGTCTATTGGAACCTGCAAATTTTGGGTAACGATTGCAACATCCTGGTTTTGCTCCAAGTTATTAACTAGATTGTTTATTTCGACAGTTGTTTCCGGGATTACAACACTGTCGAGAGTTACTTCTGCTGTTATTGCCGAGGAGAATTCGTTTTGACTCGAAAGCATTATGTATGGCACTATTTCCTCTAACAAACTCGTAGTCTCGGACGAAGCGTTTACAGTTACGCCCGAAAGACTTTGAGGCAAATTAGATACAAATTCATGGACAACTTGTTTTTCCAAATCTTTTACAAAACCCGTATCACCAAGAGCCTTATCCAAATCAACAGCTACTTTTACGTCCAGTACATCCGGAAAAAAGATTGCGCTTTCATAAAAAAGAGTGTCCTTGAGTTTCTCTGAATTATTTCCATAGAGTTTGGAAATTTGGCTGTAACCCGAAGTTTTTAGATTTTTAATTATTCCTGAAAGCTTTGGGTCAATATTGGTTTGACCCTGTGCTCTAAGCTCCAAAGCCTCCAAAATCCGCAAATCCGCAGGATCTTTTACAAAGTTTTCTACAAATTTATTTTGCAAATCGGAAGAAGACAAACCAAGTACCCTGTTTTCGAAATGCTCCAAAATTTTGGCTTTATATAATTCTCCGTAGACAATTAACTCGCGGGAGGCAAACACTCTTCTAATTCTTGAGAAAGTTTTAAACTCCCGCATCGGATTCCCCGGAATTTCGTTTACCAGTGTGTCGAGAAGTTCCCGTCTTTTATTAAATGGCATTGACAGTACTTTTCTTTCGAATCTTTCTACGAGAATATATTGGGAAAGTCTTAGGGGAAGTTTTTGTGAGTCACTAGGCGCTGCGTCCTCCAGCTCCTGCAAAAACTCTGCCGTTTTGAGCTCCTTATAGTTAGTTCCTGCTTCCGAGGCAATGCTGTTTGCAATAAGTCTTGATAAAACTTGAGGGTCGGGGTGTTTACTAACTAATATTTTGGCGAAAACTCCAAGCCCTTTCAAACGAGCATTTTCGATTTTTACTAGTGAGGAATCATCAAATTTCTCCTCAAGTCCCTGTAAAATCAGCTCGTCCCTAAAATATTTTTCGGCATAGTTAAATGCTACGTCGCTTATTGCCTTTGCTTTGTCTTTATCGGTCTTTGCTTCCTTTTCGGATAAGGATAAAATCTGGTTAAACCGATCTTCGGCCCCCGAAATTTGTCCGGCTGACATGCTGACTGCATAATCCCTAATAAACCAAATGTTTTGCTTGGAACTTTTTTCAAGAAGTGATAGTGCTTCGGTGGCTTTCCAGGAATTATGTTTTAAAATAAGCTTTGTTTTGGAAAGAGAATCGAAGGCAAATAATTCTTGGATACTTCTGCCTGTTTCTTTGAAAAAATATAAAGGATTATCGGCCAGAATTGGTGACTGGGCAATTTGCAAATCCCCGGGGTCAACTTGGGCCGCTACATCCGGATGTTTATAATCATACCCCTGTGTAAGTTCTTTTACCGCCTCCATTGCTATGGCTTTCTGGATATCGGCAGGCAGGGCAGTGGTGCTTTTTGGCTTAAAACTCCTGGCACCTAAGAAAAATTCCGTTTCTGAGGGGAGAAAGGTAAAAAGTAGAATAAGAAGAAAGGGGATAATGGGAAAAATCCACAGAAATTTCCTCTTTCTTCTAGGCACAAATTTCTTTTTGGCAGCCATTGGTCTTAAATTAAGTATTACTCTTTTTACAAAATTTATCAAGGCAAAAGGGACTGATGGGTGTAAAAGTTTCAAAAGAGAGTGGGAATTATATATAATGGTATAAGAATGACTACACTAGAAATTTTAGACATCTATATTAGTTTTTTTGAGAAAAGAGAGCATAAAAGGATCGAAAACTCCTCACTGGTGCCTCAAAATGATCCCACTACCCTTTTTACGTCTTCCGGCATGCAGCCTATTATTAAATACTTACTTGGAGAGCCTCACCCCCAGGGCAAAAAATTGGTAAATGTGCAGAACTGTTTCCGCGCGCAGGATATAGACGAGATTGGCGACAACCGCCATACAACTTTTTTTAGAATGCTTGGAAATTGGTCTCTTGGTGATTACTTCAAGAACGAGGAAATTCCCTGGTTTTGGGAACTTTTGACAGTGGATTTGAAACTGGATCCAAAAAGATTGTACGTTTCCGTTTTCGGGGGCTACAAAGATATTGAAAAGGACGAAGAATCCGCAACGATTTGGAAATATCTTTTTAACAAAGCAGGAATTAACCCCGAAGGAAGAATTTTTTATTGCGGGGTAGAAGACAATTGGTGGAGCCGAAGTGGAACTCCGGACCACATGCCAGTAGGCGAACCCGGCGGTCCGGACACGGAAGTATATTTTGACTTTAGGCCCAATGATGGAGAAATTACTGATCTTAGTGAGGATTCAAAATCCGGAAGACTTTTGGAAATTGGAAATAGTGTTTTTATGACTTACCAAAAACAGACTGACGGAAGCTTTAAGGAACTTCCCCAAAAAAATGTAGATTTTGGAGGAGGACTCGAGAGACAGCTCGCAGCAGTTGAGGATCAAAGCGATATTTTTCAAACGTCATTATTCAAGCCACTAATTCAAACTATCGAAAAAGTCTCGGGCAAAAGTTATGAAAGCGAAAAAGAGAAAATGAGAATTGTTGCCGATCATATGCGTTCTGCGGTCTATATAGCATCGGACAAAGTAATTCCCTCGAATAAAGAAGCTGGGTATATTTTAAGACGGTTGATTAGACGTGCTGTTGATAATTTAGAAAACCACGATGCCACGCCAATTATTGAATCTGTTGTCGAAAATTGCAAGGATACCGATCCAAAGCTGGTTGAAAATTTCGAAAATATAAAGGAAGTTATTCTGGAAGAAATTACCAAGTACCAAACTGCACTTAGTGAGGCAAAAAAATTCATTCACAAAAAATACCAGGGCAAGGTCCAAGGAGACGAGCTGATGGGAGAGACTATCGAAATTACCTCCGAAGATGCATTCCATCTTTACACATCCCACGGCCTCTCGCCCACTCAAATAAAAAGTCTGGGTTATACATTTAACGAGCGGGAATTCGCAAATAAATTAAAAGAGCACCAGGAGCTGTCCAGAAAAGGTGCCAAGAAAAAATTCGCGGTATAATGTATACAGTATGAACTTGCCTAATCTTCCATTTTTGGAGAAAAAGGAAAAACCCCTCTACTTTTTGTCTCTTATTTTCCGAAGCGACAAAATGGAAGCTTTTATTTTCGAAAAATCGGGTGACGCAATGCGGGTTGTTAGTCAGCAGGAAGAATTTTTCGAAGACTCACTCGACACTGCAGAATACGAGGAAATCTTGGAAATTGCAGACAGAGTTGTGAGCGCCGCCGAAGACGAGGCAAATTTAGGAGACGACGTTTCCAAAACTATTTTCGGTCTAAAAGAGACTTGGGTGCAAGACAACAAAATAAAACCGGAAAAATTGGAAAGTCTTAAAAAATTGTGCGATCAATTGGGACTTGTCCCTGTAGGATTTCTGACAATTTCCGAAGCAATTGTAGGGCTTTTGCAAAAAGAAGAAGGCGCGCCGCCGAGTGCAATTTTGGTAGACATAACAAAAAATAATCTTACGGTCTCACTGGTTAGGGCGGGAAAAGTAATTGAGACAAAAATGTCGGAAATCCACCAGTCCGCGGCCTTTACTGTTGATACGCTCCTTAAACATTTCGAAAATGTAGAAATACTTCCGTCCAGAATAATTCTTCTTAGCGAAGACGAGGAATTGGTACAGGAATTTGTAAGCCACCCTTGGAGTAAGAGTCTTCCCTTTTTGCACCTTCCCCAAATAACAAACCTGCAATCGGGTTTTATGGGCAAAGCATTTGTTTTGGGAATTGCGAATCAATTTGGAGCACAGGTTATGGATGAGTTTGCAACTGCACAGCCAAACGTTCCCGAAGAAAAAGCGGCTGAATCGACAGTTCCTGTTCTACAAGAAAATGAAATAGTTGAACCCGCTGCACCGGTTGAGCAAACTCCAGTTACCCAACCCGTGGAATCCAATATTGAATACGTGAGTAACGACGCGCAGGAATTTTTTGGGTTTGTTCAGGGCAAAGATGTAAGTAAAATTAAAGCACCTATTCCAGAGCAGAATATTCCGGTTGCTGACGAGGAGAAAGTAACAGAGGAGATTCCGGAGGAAATAAAACTAGAGTCCGAAGGCAGGCAAATCTTGCCCGCGGGCGCAATGCTTCTTCTGCCTAAAGTTATGAACTTTTTAGCAGGGGCTTTTGCAGTCTTAAAAAATTCGCTCACCAGACTCTATCCTCTTTTACGAAGACTCCCGGTTAAAAACAAAGGCATTTTATTTTTGGCAGGCCCTCTTATTCTTCTAGTTTTACTTTTGCTTTATTATTTTCTTGGCCTACACGCTGTTGCTACTATTAAAGTTGATCCAAAAATTGTAGAAAAAAGCCAAGACATAACTTTCTCGCCTACCTCAAATTTTAACAACAATGTTATTAAAGGAGAATTTATCGCCGTCTCCGAAGACGGAAGTACATCGGGGGGGGCAACAGGCAAAAAACAAACGGGAGACAAAGCAAAAGGAACAGTAACGGTTTTTAACTCTTCTACTCAAACAATAACCTACCCTGCACAAACCAAAATTGTTTCGAGTAACAGTCTCGGATTTTTGACAACGGCCAAGGTAACAGTCGCATCCCGCTCGGCAGATGTTCCTCCGACTGCCGGAACCGCTAGTGTTAACGTGGAGGCGGAAAAATTTGGAACAGAATACAATTTGCCATCCGGAACTAAATTCCCCTCCATTTCCGGCAACTCCGATGTCGCAGCCAAAAATGACAATCCTTTTTCCGGAGGAACCAAGAAAGACATAACGGTTTTTTCCAAAGACGATGCGCAAAAACTACGTGACGACTTAGTTAAAAGTTTGGAAGAAAAAGCAAAAGCTGATATGCAAAGCAAACTGTCCGCCAACCAATCCATACTTCCCAATTTTGTAAATGAGGTTTTGACTAAAGAAAATTTTGATAAAAATGTAGACGACGAGGCAAAAACGGTTAGCTTAAAAGGAACGGTTTCTTATGAGTCTCTCTCTTACGACAAAAAGGAATTTTCGGACTACCTAAAGAAAGTTTTTGGCGACGGTGTCGATACAAAAAATGTCGAGTTGTCCTTTGAGAATATAAAAGTTAAAGGACAGAATGTTTCGGCGACACTTAAAGTCAAGGCAAAAATATTTCCAACACTCGACACGGTGGACCTATCTAAAAAAATTGCAGGCAAATCTTTTACACAGGCTCAAAACGAATTATTAAGTATTCCCCAAGTATCAAATGTAACAATTAGATTTTCTCCAAATCTATTTTTCTTTCCAAAAAATCTGCCCAAAATAAATAAAAACATTCGAATAGAAATTTTAGAAAATGGTTAAATACTACTATAAATCTTCAAAAACAAATCTAAGAAGATCGGTAAAGTCTTTGGGCCTGCTTTTAATTATAGGTGGGGTAATAATTTTCCTGTACAGTTTTCTGCCTCTTGTCTCATGGCAAATTTATTTTTCTCCTGCTTTTGCATCCCAAAATATTAATGCTCCTATCCCCAAGACCACTGTTTTGGACGCCGGCCAAATAGCGAGTCTTATTGCACAGGCGAAAAACAACATAACGATTGATTACACAAACGCTGCCAATTGGTATCCAAATTACAATCCGAAAAACAACAAAAAAACCGGAGTGGATATTTATAGTGTTTCCATACCAAAATTAAATTTAAATAATGTGGAGGTAAGTACTGTTGATTACGACCTGACACGCCACACTGTAAATTATCAGGGAACCTCAATCCCACCCGACAAAGGAAACGCTGTAATTTTTGGGCATTCAACTCTACCCCAATTGTTTAATCCGAAAGACTATAAAACAATTTTTGCAAACGCTTACAAACTCCAAGTCGGAGACGAGATTTTGGTTAATCTTCCAAAAATTACCTACAAATATAAAGTCTTTAACATAATTGTCGTGGACGCAGAGGACACAAGTGTTTTGGAACAGAATTACTCGGATTCCTTCTTAACTCTTATAACCTGTACTCCTCCCGGCACAACCTGGAAAAGATTGGTTATAAAAGCAAAACTGGAAAAAATATGAATTTCTTAAAAAAAATTTGGCCGACGGTTTATAAAGTTATCAACGAAATTATATTTTTTATAGTTTCCGTAATAAAAGGAATTTTCCACTACGCTCTTAGACAAATTGAAAATAAATAATTATGGAAAATAATTTAGCACTCGAATCTTTAAGAAAAAAGTTAATGGGCAAAAAATTAACTTACAAAGAAATCTACTCTATTATGGACGAGATTTCCAAATCAAAATTTGGAGATATTCTAACTACTTATTTTGCCGCTGCCGGCTATTCCGAAGGATTTAGCAACGAAGAATTATTTTTCCTAACCAAAGCAATGGTCGAGACAGGCGAAAGACTTCACTTTCCGGGAATTGTCGCAGACAAGCACTCAATCGGCGGAGTCCCGGGAACTAGGACAACTTTTATTGTAGTTCCCATAGTTGCTGCCGCAGGATTTAAAATTCCCAAAAGTTCCTCTCGGGCTATTACAACTCCCGATGGAACAGCCGACGACATGGAAGTCCTGGCACCTGTTCTTCTTGACAAAGAAAAAATTTACAAAGTTGTTAAAAAAACAAACGCATGCATTGTCTGGGGAGGAAGTGTAAATATTGCTCCGGCCGACGACATACTAATCCAAGTGGAAAAACCATTGCTTTTTGAGAGCTACGACAAAA
>DATFUR010000014.1:0-3134 GCA_035260725.1 Patescibacteria group bacterium | reverse complement strand
GTTTAGCAAGTCGTTATGATATAATTCAAGAGCCAAAAATTTCACGGGGAGTAGTTTACCGGTAGAATGCGCGGCTGGGGGCCGTGTGGACCGGGTTCGATTCCCGGCTCCCCGACTTATGATAGTTAAGAGAAAAGCAGGATATCACGTAGTTTCCGAGAAAGGAAAGAATCTAGGCGGGCCTTACAAAACAAAGGAAGAAGCAGAAAAAAGATTAAAACAAGTAGAATACTTCAAACACCAAAAAGGATGATATCAAACTAATAAACTTAAGGATGTTAGTTTGATAAAACTATATGATTTTAATTTTATCTACATTTCCAAATAAAGAAGAGTCACACAAGGTTGGAAAAGATCTATTGAACAAAAAGTTAATCGCTTGTTACAACTTAATTCCGGTTGAATCGGCTTATTGGTGGAAAGGAAAAATCGAAGAGGCGAATGAAATACTATTGATTATAAAAACGAATAAAGATTTCGAAGAAGTTGAAAAATTTATAATTGAACATCATTCCTATGAAACTCCCGAGATCGTCGCACTTGAACCAAGTAAGGTTACTGAAAAATATTTAAACTGGGTTAACTCAGTTCTGAAATAAGATTTTCAGCTTCTCTTCTTGTAAACTCTACTAAATATTTAGCAGCTGGGCTTTTTAGGTCTACGCTTAATGCATCAAGATTTAATCCGGCGGCATATCTTTCCAACATTGCGAGCTTGAACAGCTTTTGATTTTCTTTAACTTCCGGCAGACTTTCTATTTTTGAGAGCCATAAATCTATTTGTTGCTGAACTTTATTACTAGCAATATCCAAAACAGAGCTTAAATGATATTTAAACCAATGATATCCAAAAATAGCATCATACAGTGGAGCCCGCCATCCCCAATAAAGATTTGAACCGACTATTACCTCGGCTCCCACTTGCATTAAGTCATTCTCTGTTAAGTGAGGATGTTGAAACTGAGGTTCTATATTCTCGTACTCTCTTATTAAGATTTTAACGGCTTCATCTATTAAATTGATGTCTCCCTCTTCTTTGAGCGGATGACTTGGATAAAGTTTAAATGAAGCTTCCCGCCACTTTGAAAAATTCTTTTCTATTTTTTGAGAAATAGTTTCATCAGGCTTATCAATCCAAGGATTATTCAAACAATTTTTTTTATAGTTTTGATAAAGATCAAAAAACCGATCAACTTCTGATTGTTCAGTTGGAGTGGAGACAATACGTTTTCCATTTACATATTCTAAGATCAAGGCTTCATATCTTCTTTCATTGTCCCAAGGTAAATTTGAATATAAATGAGGCGGTCGTAAGATTTTGCTTTTGTTTACTTTGGTGAATGAATTAATCATGTAGATTTCGGATGTTTCAGGTTTTATCCCCTGAATCTTAAGGACTGCTTCTTTGCCTTTATAATTGCCTAAATAATGGAACGCTCCTATCTCTTTAGAAGTCCACCAAGAACTTCGCTGTAAAAGTTTTGTTGGAATAAATCCGGTTCTTTGTGAGGCGTCTTTTACAACATCTTGCTCTCTTTCCAATAGATCAGATCCGTTTAGGAATGCTAAGGAGATATCGTTCTGTTTTTTCACGCAGTAAAATTGTAGCAGATTTTATCTCTTTGGAGACTGTCTCTTGCGTCTGGATTTTCCACCCATTCCGACTTTTCTTCTTTGCCTTGTTCTGGCGTCTCGAGTTAGAAATCCTGCCTTTTTAAGAATTGCTCTGTTTTTTGGATCCATGCTCGAAAGTGCGCGGGAAATTCCGTGAACAACTGCCCCCAATTGTCCAGCGTTACCGCCACCGGAGGCTTTGATTGAAATAACGTATTTTTCGGCTGTGTTTGTAATTCTAAAAGGCTCATTGTAAACAGCTTGGGAAACTTTGCTCGAAAAGTATTCTACTATTTTTTTGCCGTTTACAAACATGTCTCCTTTTTTAACTTTCTCTTCTCCTGCGGGATATTTTTTAATATCCTCGTAAAGTCTTACTCTGGCTCTAGACTCTCTTCTCTTGCCGACTGCGAAAATAAAATCCTTCTTGTCCTTCGAAGCCAAAGCGTTGGAGGATTTTGTTTCTTGTGATTTTTTATTTAATTCGTCTGCCATATTACTTAACTTTTGATTTTTGAATTTTGACTTTTAAATTTATCTTCATATGTATGCGTAGCGTCTTTGAAAATTAATAATCTTTTTAGCATTTTACTCTTAAGTTTGTTTTGTGGCAACATACCGGCTACCGCATGTTTTATAATGTCAGTTGGTTTTCTCGCTCGCAAATCCTGCAGCGCTTCCGCTTTAAATCCTCCCGGGTAACCGGAATATCCGTAATATTTTTTCTGTGTTTCTTTTTTCCCTGTGACCTTAACATCTTTTGCATTAACCACAACGACATAATCTCCACAGTCCAAATTACGGACAAAGTAAGGCTTTGACTTTCCCATTAGAAGTTGGGCAATTTTGGTAGACACTCTTCCCAAAGTTTCTTCTTTTACATCGACCAGGTGCCATTCTCTTTTTATATCATTTAATTTTGTTGTATCTGTCATTATTTTTTCTCCTTTATTTTCTTAACTGTCTTTTTTGCAGGTTTGGATCTAGAAACTGCTGAGGACTTAACTTTTGCAACTGCCTTAGCAACTGTTTTTGGTTTTGATGTCTTGGAGGAAGAGGCTGGAGCCAAAACTGCCTTTGGACCCTCTGTCCATTCAATCATTACTTCCATTGCATCGTCTCCAAATCTCTTCCCAATTCTTATAATTCTCGTATAGCCGCCGTTCCGATTTGCGAATCTGGGAGCGACATCGTTGATTAATTTATTTAATGCTTCCTGGTTTAGAAGTTTTCCCAAAGTTCTCTTTGCTAAATCCTTATTTCTTTTGACTTTGGTTATTATTTTGTCTGCATCGCCTTTTATGGCTTTTGCTCTTGGTTCGGTTGTTCTAATTCGTTCATTTATTACCAGAGACGAAATAAGACCTTTAAAAAATGCCTTTCTTTCGTTTGTGTCTCTTTTGAATTTTCGACCGAATACATTTTTTCTCATAGAATTATAGTTGAATTAAAGAAGATACAAAGAAGACTTAAAGAGTCAGGGATATTCCTCTGTCTTTAAGTTTTTGTTCGACAACGGC
>DATFUR010000013.1:0-38267 GCA_035260725.1 Patescibacteria group bacterium | reverse complement strand
GTTCAATAGGATATCTATTGTAACATTTTTCTTGAGAATTTCCGAGGCTATTTTTTCTATTAATTCTTTTGTCTTTCGCTCTTCCAATTTTTCTTTGTGAAATTTAAATTTTGTTTCTATTGATACTTTTTTCCCGTTGGTACTTTTAAGACTTACTCCCCGCAAGAGTCCCGCAACCGAACGGTTTTGAAGATTTATTTTTAGAATCAAATCATTTAAAAAATCCCCGCTTGAATTTGAGGCGCGGGCGGCTTTGGCAACAAGGGGTGAGGTGGAAGGAGCGGAAGCTTCCGAAGAAGCTGAGCTCGCCTGCTTGACAGGCGTGGAGACGGCGCTTTGAACAGGACCCCGATCGACCGAACAAAATTCCACAATTGCCAACTCAAGCGGCAATTGGGGCAAGACAGAGTATTTTAATTGGCTTGAGGCGGAGATTAAAAGCTCCAAAAGTTTTTTGACTTCTTCAAGTGTAAATTTTGAATCGTCTTTTTCTGTAATTTTTGCCAATAAGGTTAAGTGGAGACTCGAAATCAACTCTTCCACAAAATATTTGGCGTCTATCCCCTCTTCTACAACTTTTCCAACCAATTCCAAGGCCTTTTTTGTATCTTTTTCTTCCAATAGTTCAATAAGTTGGGAGACCTTGCCGCTAACACTTGTGGTTTTAAAGTTTTCCTGGACAAAAACAGGTATTATTTTTCTTCCTTTTGCCTTTACCGACAATTCCTGCAAAATTTTTGATCCATCTCTGAAACTTCCATCCGAAAGGTCGGCAATAATATTTAAAGCGTCGTCTTCTATACTTAAATTTTCTCCTTTAATTATTCTCTTGAACGATCTTTTTAGCTCTTCGTTCGTAGCAACTCTAAAAGGAATGTGCAAACATCTGGATACAATTGTTGCCGGGACCTTTTGCGGCTCGGTTGTGCACAAAACAAAAACAACATGGCTTGGGGGTTCTTCCAAAGTCTTAAGAAGTGCGTTAAATGCCTCCGTTGTAAGCATGTGGACTTCGTCTATTATGTAAACCTTGTAGGAAGCCGCTACTGTAGATAAATTTATTCTTTCTTTTAACTCTCTTATTTCGTCGATTCCGCGGTTGGAGGCAGCGTCAATTTCTACCACATCCATATTGTTGCCCGCCGTAATAGAGGTGCATTGATAACATTTATTGCAAGGCTCCAAATCTCCTGGTTTTCTTTTCTCGCAATTTAAGAATTTGGCCACAATTCGGGCTGTTGAGGTTTTGCCCAGGCCCTTGGGGCCGGTAAAAAGAAATGCATGAAAGGGCAAACTTTTCTTCTTGGTCTTTACATCCGCCAAAACTGCTTTTAGAGTATCGCGGACATTTGTACTGTCCAAGTCCGAAATGATTTGAGGCCTGTATTTTAAATAAAAAACCATAACCTGCCTTATTCCTCGTGATGTATTCCCAAAAGATGCTGCAAACCGTGTTCTACCAACTCGTCCACCTTATCGTCAACTAATACCTCTTCTGCGGAGGCCTCTCTTATAACTTCGGGGAAAGAAATTACAATGTCCCCCAGTTGCAAAACCTCAGCGGATCTAGGAAAGTTAATTGCAGGCGAACTCGACTTGGCCTCCGTTCCGTCTGTCTGGGAAAAGGAAAGCACGTTGTGGGTTTTGTCCTCGCCTTTATATTTTCTGGAAAGTTCTTTCATTTTTCTATCCCCAACAACAGCTACCGAGACTTCGGTAGGGCTTGTTATTTCGTTTTGAACGATTACTTTTTCCACAACAGATTTAATCCTTTTCCGGTTAATTCTGTACCTACTCTCAACAAAAATCAAAACATTAACTTTGTCCATGCGAAAACTTCTTCATTCTTCTTTGGTCTTCCGCTTTTTGCTTTCTAGCAGCAGAGGGCTTTAGATGAAATTCTCTCCTTTTTGCTTCCTGCAAAATTCCCTCGGACATTACTTTCCTTGAAAATTTTCGGATTAATGCTTCGTCACTGTCTCCCGGCATTTTTTTAACAATTACCATAAAAACACCCCCTTTACCATCCAACCTTAAGACCCATTGGCCCAAGCAGATGGAAGTGTAAATGATCAACGTGCTGGGCTCCTCCGCCGTTTACGACTACGCGGTAACCTTTGTCCTCAAGACCTTGTTCCTTTACCATTTTTTGAATAGTGTCTAAAATCTTCACTTTTAAATTATTGTCTTCAAGGCTGGAAAAATCCGGAATATGCTTCTTGGGCACCGTTAAAAGATGAGTCGGTTTTAGGGGATTTATGTCCGGAAAAACCATTACGTCTTCGTCTTGATAAATAAATTCTTTCCCAATTTCCCCATCCCTTATTTTGCAAAAAATACAATCGTTCATAGACTTTTTAATACGTTTATTATATCACTAAGCTTAAGCTTTGTCGGCCTCATTTTTGGGTTTTTTGCAGATCCATTTAGAAGCATCTTTTTCGAAACATGCAAAAACCAGGTTGCATCCGGATCCATTTTTTTAAGCTGCTCATAGACAGGGGTCAAATCTATTCCGCTATCGGGTCGCGCTTTTATCCGAACGTACCCCTTTCTCGGATCCCTTCGAATTACCAAAACATACCCCATTCTTTGTGCAAGCTTAACCGCTGAATCATTTATGATTTCAAAGCCTAGTCCTTCTCCTTTTGAAGTTTTAAATCTCTCGGCTTTTTTTATTTCCTCTTCTGCCCAAACCCTATTTTCGAAGTTATAAAGCAAAGCGTCGAGGCAATCCATAATAAATTTTGTGTAAAGCTCGTTCTGATTGGGTTTTTGAACTTTCAGCCCTTCCAATATATTTTCTAGAAAGAATTCAAAATAATCAGCGCTGGGATTAGGCCATAAGGCCTCTTTAAAATGGTCTATGTCTACAACAACTCTGACTATTCTATCGAGTGCTTCTATTTTTTTGGTAACTTTGTCGGACAAATCTGCAAATCCTGAATTTTGAACTTTTACAAAGTCCCAGGTTCTACTTGCAGCGCAAACCTTATCGTCCGAGGTTTCATGGTGATCCAAAGGACCCAGTCCCGTGTCAACGTGAATAATCTCGTCGTCTTTGATTTTTTCAATTGCCGCCAGAGGAGGATTTTTAGATCCATTTAACCTCTCTCCCGCGGGAACGTACTCGACTTTGGCGTTTTCCCAGTTGGGCAAGAATCTTTTTATAAGCCAAACCGAGGTCACAGCGTCCATGTCCGGGCTGTCGTGCGTAACTATTATTTTCATAAATTGATCCTTAAGTATACCATATAATTCAATTCAAAATTAAAAGTTGCGCGGGAAGCTTTGGCGTGAGATGTGAACGAATAATACCAATTACAAATACTTAAGAAGAGTTATTCGTGCATCCCGAAGAGATTTGTTTTAAATATAAGTTGGTGAACACCGAACTGACGAAGCGACCTCAGCGCAACCCTCTTGACAAAAAGTTTTTATTATTAGAGTATGGATTTATGAACCCAAATCAGCAAACACTCGATCCAAAACTTAAGGAGACATATGACCGCGTAATGGGAACACAAATGCCAAACGCAGCGAGTTCGCCTGCAACAGCTTCTATTCCACAACCGTCCGCATCCGTTCAATCTCCCGCTCCGGTTCAGCCCCAGACGCAAACTGCCGAACACCCGGCTGCGCCCCCCGCCCAAGTTTTTGTTGCCACTCCAGCTGCTCCCACAGGCAAAACAGTTGTAGTGAAAAATTCAAATGGCAAGAAATTATCGCCTGTTGTTCTTATAGTCGTGGGCTTAGCATTTTTTGTGGTTTATACAGTGGTTTGGCTCAAGGTCTTCGCTATTTTTTAATCTTCTTCAAAACTTCGTCTAAGCTAAGCAACTCTGTTTCTTCACTTTTTCTGTGTTTAAACTCGACTTTGTCTCCTGTCTTATCCGAAACAACCAATCTAACAGGAATTCCGATTAAATCTGCGTCTTTGAACTTTTCTCCAGCCGAAACTTCCCGGTCGTCAAAAAGAACTTCAACTCCAGCCTCTTGAAGCTCTTCGTAAACTTTTTCCGCTTTTGAATTTAATCCCACTAAATAAACCTGGAAAGGTGCAATGGAATTTGGCCAGACAAGGCCTTTTTCGTCGCTTTGTACTTCGGCGATTACTCCAAGTAGCCTTGTGAGGCCAATTCCGTAACTTCCAAAATATGGATAGGTTTTTTCTCCCTTTTTATTTGTAAAAGTAACATTCATCTTTTTGCTGTAATCCTGACCATAAGGGAAAATATTACCTACCTCGATTGCCTTAGCTTTTTTTAAAGGTCCGTGACCCAAATCGCACTCTTTTCCTTCTTCTACTTTTGCAATTTCCGTATTTTGCGAAAAATCTCCGCCCTCGCAATAAATAATCTCGTCTTCGCCGGTCTCCGACAGTACTTGGAATTCGTGAGTCGTATTTTGGGTAAAAACTCCTCCGCCTGCTTCAGTAACAATCGCTCTTAACCCGAATCTTTCAAAAATTTTCAGGTAAACTTGTTTTATTTCTTCGTAATATTTCTCTAAATCCTCTTTAGTCTCGTGCAAACTGTAAAGGTCTTTCATAATAAACTCCCGGCCTCTTAGAATTCCGGATTTTGCCCTTGGTTCGTCTCTAAACTTCGTTGAGAAATGGTAGATTTTTATAGGGTAATCGCGAAAACTTCCGCTATGCCTGCGGACCAAATCCAAAACAATTTCCTCGTGGGTAAAAGAAAGCCCGTACTCTTTGTCGTCTTTTTTTAGCTGATACATAACTTCTTTTGCGCTATCCCATCTTCCGGTTTCGTTCCAAATAGATTTGGGATGCAAAAGCGGCATGAGAACCTCGTTTGCTCCTGTTTTATCGATTTCTTCACGGATAATTGCTTCGATTTTTTTAACAACTCTAAGACCTAAGGGCAAAAGAGTAAAAGAACCCGCCATTAATTTGTCTATAAATCCGGCTCGAAGGAGTAATTTTGCGTTTATGGAGACTTCGTCTTTTGGCGCTTCCCGGCGGGTTTTTCCAAACAGCTTGGAATACTTCATGAAAAAAGTATATCACACTTGAAATATTGTGAACACTTAGATATAATCTCAAACTTATGAGAGAAAGATTGATAATTAATGGGAAAATTAGTCCGGTTTCGGATGAAGAAGGTAAATTTACAGGAGTGGTTGTTGAAGGTCACGCACCTTTTGAAGATCTGCAAACTCTCTATAGAGGACATTTACAATCAGGAGTCCCCCTTGAGATAGCACTATTTTATTCTGGATCGGATCCAGTCACAGTAACACCTGAAAATTTCGAAAAAGTAAGAGATTTATTTTATTGCGGAGAAAATCCGAATACGATTGTGAATGCTCTTTCCGATCTAACACAGAAAGCAATAAGAGCGATAATAAGAATTATTCCTTCCGAACAACAGAGTGCCCTCCAAACGAATGTCTAAGGCCTGCGATTACTTTTGCTGCAAACGAATTCTGGATTTTCGAATCTATTTTTGATCTTTTTCTAAATTCCAATGATTTTTCGATAACCTCAATAGGCACGCCTTCTTCTTTGGCTGCCTCAACTGTCCACTCTGCCTCTCCTGTTGCATCTATTATTCCGACAACGTTTTTTATATCGCTCTCGAAAACTTCTTTTGTGCGATCCATTAAAAATCCCGATATTACTGTCCCTTTTTGCCAGATTTTTGCAACTTTTAGAAGATCAAATTTATATGGCGCTTTTTCCAAAACACCGAAGCCTTCGCCCAACCCCTGCATCATCCCGTATTCGATTCCGTTGTGAACCATTTTTACAAAATGTCCCGCGCCGCCCTCCCCAAAATACTCGTAACCGCCATTTGGTTTTGCCAGTGAATCTAAAATTGGCTTGATTAAATCGTATGCGCTTTTATCTCCGCCCGCCATTAAAGGATAACCATTTTTAAAGGCCAGGATTCCTCCGCTTACGCCAATTCCCAAAAATCTTATTCCTTTATTCTTAAAATTCTGAAATCTTTTTTCGGTTTCCTTGTAATCTGAATTTCCGCCATCTATAACAATATCTCCTTTTTGAAGATACTTTTGAACTTCGGAAATAACTTCATCTATCGCAATCGATGGAACCATAATCCAAATTATTCTAGGAGTTTCCAAAGATTCAACTAACTCTTTTATTGTTTCTGCGGATTTTAAATTTGGGATTTCTTTTTTGAGGTTTTCTACGTCTTCTCTCGTGCGGTTCCAAACAATTACATCATGACTGTCTTTGATGAGTTTTTGAGCAATTCGTGATCCCATTTTTCCCAAACCAACAATTCCTACTTTCATACGATCTCTGAACCCTCCGCTACATCTTCAACTGGGGTGAGGAGAACGGGTTTTTCTGCATCCACTGCCATTAACATCCCTTGACTTTCGACTCCTTTAAATTTGCGGGGTTCCAAATTTACAATAAACGGCAACTTCTTCCCCTCCAAATCTGCTATTGAGTAGTACTCTGCAATACCGGAAACAATTTGCCTTTCTCCCACTTCCGGCCCAAAATCAACTTGGAGCTTTAAAAGTTTGTCCGCATTTTCCACTTTCTCAACCTTAGTAACCTTACCTATCCTTATTTCTACTTTTTTAAATTCCTCAAAAGTTATATTCATAATATATTTGCGCGGGAAGCGATCGTTGAGCTGGCAAAGCAACCTCAGCGCAAACTACAGCCAATTCTTCCCATCTTTTTTGATCAACTCATCTGCTTCCTTTGGACCCCAAGTTCCATTTTGATATTTTTTGAGCGAAATTTTTCCTTCTTTAAATTTTTCCAAAATTTTTGTGATAAATGTCCAAGAGCTTTCCAATTCGTCCGACCGGTTAAAGAGCATTTGGTCTCCGGCAAAAATATCAAGAAGTACTTTTTCGTAGGCTTCAAGTCCTTTTGTCCCAAAACTTTCTTTGTATGTAAATTTTAGGTCCGTCGAACCTAAGGAAAGTTTTTCTCCGGGTTTTTTTGCAATTATTCGCAACGATATTCCTTCGTCCGGCTGTATCCTAAAAGTCAAAACATTTCCAATCTCCGGACATCCGTATTCTTTAAAAAGAATGTGACAGGTCTGAATAAAAACTACAGATATTTCGACTGAATTCTTGGGGGTTTTCTTCCCCATTCTTATATAAAACGGCACTCCTTCAAATCTTGGCGTGTCTACAAATAATTTCATCGCAACAAAAGTTTCTGTTTGTGAATTCTCTGCAACGTCTTTTTCTTTTGCGTAATCTTCGTACTGGCCTCTTATTACTTCGTCTGTTGGTCGTAATGATTGAATTACTTTTGCTCTTGCGTCTCTTAAATCTTCCTTGGTAAAACTTTTTGGACTCTCCATAGCAACTGCAGACAAAAGCTGCATTATATGGTTTTGCCCGACATCTCGCAAAAGTCCAACGCCGTCAAAAAACTTTCCGCGATTTTTGATTCCCTCTTCCTCTCCCCAAGTTATTTGCACATGATCTATAAAATTTTTATTCCAAACCGGTTCGAAAATTCCGTTGGCAAATCTGAAAGCCAGTACATTCTGGACCGTTTCTTTTCCAAGATAATGGTCTACTCTGAAAATCTGTTTTTCTTCAAAAATTTCCGATAATTTTTTGTCGAGGCTTCTTGCAGTTTCCAAATCTTTTCCAAAAGGTTTCTCAACAATAATCCGGGTCCATTTACTTCCCTCGTGACCGCATCCCTCAGACAACTTTGTCTCCACAAGATTATCTAAAATTGTTTCGTAGTGGTCAGGTGGAGTTGCCAAGTAGAAAAAGCGAGTTACGCAGGCGCCGACTTTCTTGTCAATTGCTTCTAATTTTTTATTTAATTCCGAGTATCCTTTTTTGTCCGAAAATTCTCCGCTTTGATAAGATAAATATTTGGCAAAGGAAGGGTCAATGTTAAAAAGTTTTCTGAATTCTTCGTCGGTCATATCTCTCCTTGAAAATCCTATTATGTAAAAATCTTCAGGGAGAACTTTTGTTTTATGCAAAGCTGCGAGTGCGGGAATTAGTTTGTTTTGAGAGAGGTCTCCTGTTGCTCCAAAAATTACCATTACAAAGGGAGAGTTCATAGGGTTTATATTATAACTTTTGATCTGTAATTAAAATAGTCTTTTTGCTTATATCCTCTTTTCGATAAAATTCCGGAAGATTTTTTAATGCTTCTTTTTTGTCTTCTCCAAAAACCAAAACCAATAATAAATCCATCATAGACAATGCCTGATAAGTGAGTGTTACGCGGTCTTTTGGATCTTCTAAAAAAGTGTCAAACTCTGCAACCAACCTATTCTCAGTTAACTTCTCATCGGTACCAATTGGAATTCCGGCCGTATGCCCATCTGCTCCTATTCCCAAGACTGCAATGCTTTTTCGAAAATGTGTAAGCAAAAATCTTACAGTCTCATCGTACTCTTCCGCTGTTTTTTCTCTGGAAAGTCCGAATTTTAAAATTTTATAAAAAGCAATATTTTTACTGTTTAAATACGAAATAAGTCCCGATTCGCCAATCATAATTTCATTACTGTATTGCTGATGAAAAGTATATCTATCATCTACCATAGCAACTGCACCAACTTTTAGACTTTTATAGTCTGCTATTTTTTTATAAAGAGGTTTTGGAGTTTTACCGCCGGAGAGGAACAAAACGGTTTGTTCGTCGATTGCATCAATAAGAATTTTTAGAGCAGTGTCTATTCCCCCTTCTAAATTTTCAACAAATCTAATATCCATGCGACCTCAGCGCGAACCCGGAATTAATGATTGACCAGAAATTATTCTTGAAATATCGTGCAAAGTAACTAAAGCAATGAGGGCCAAAAGAAGGGCCATTCCAATTGCATGAGCATAGCTTTCGAATTTTGGATGAACTTTTTTTCGGGTCACTGCCTCGATTAAAATAAAAAATAATCTTCCTCCGTCCAAAGCCGGAATTGGAAGAACATTTAGAATAGCAAGATTTAAAGACAAAATAGAAATAAAATATAAAACCGCGAAAGGTCCGACTTGCACTACTTGCCCCGTTAATTGGGCGATTCCAATTGGTCCCGCAATATCCTTAGGAATAGCGCCCTGGGTAAATAGTTGAGAAATTACAGTTCCAAAAGCAGAGATAATAAGCCAGGAGGCCTTTATTGCCTCTTTTGTTCCGGCAACAGGCGCCTCGTACCAACTGTATTTTTTAATTTCTGCATTTTGCGATATTGCAACCCCTATTGGCCCTTCTCCTTTTGGATAATTAGTCCTCGGAGTTATTCTTACCTCCCTAACCTTGCCATTCGAATTTAATTTTAAAACTATCTCCTGACCCAAATGTTTTTTTGTTTCCGCAATCAGTTGTTGTGTATCGGTAATTTTTACACTGCCTACATATTCAATTGTGTCCCCCGGTTTCAAACCTGCCAATTCGGACGGAGAACCTTTGGCGACCTGACCAACAATAACTTTGTGACCCGGAATTGCGACTCCGACAAAAGCGAACATAAAAGAAAATATCAAAACAGCAAGCAAAAAATTCATGACTACTCCTGCTATCCCAACCAAAAATCTCTGCCACCAGGGTTTTGCAAAAAAAGCGCGGTTTGTATTTGTAATTTTTTTGTTTTTGCCAATCGAGATTCTGCCGGACCCCGCTTCGTCCTCCCCATAAAGTCTTACGAAACCTCCAATCGGAAGCCAGTTAATGGAATAAAGTGTCTCGCCCACTTTTTTTCCCCAAGCGCGCGGAGGAAAACCAACACCAAATTCTTCGACTTTTATATTAAAAAACTTTGCTACAAAAAAATGGCCCGCTTCATGGATTAAAACCAAAATTGTTAATATCAGTAAGAAAACCAAAACAGTTACTATCATAATTGCATTAATTCTTCTTCTTTTTTCTTTCCCAACTCGTCGATCGTTTTTATTGTTTCGTCTGTTAAATTTTGAATTTCTTTTTCCAACCTTAAAACATCATCTTCTCCGATTTCTTTGTTGTTGAATTGCTTTTTAACTGTGTCCATTGCCTCGTGGCGCACTTGGCGCACTTGGATTCTTCCTCCCTCTAACTTTTGGTTAACCAAAGCAACCAATTCTGCCCTTCTTTCTCCGGATAAAAGTGGGATTGAAATTCTAATTAATTGGCCGTCTACAACAGGATTAAGACCCACGTTAGTCTCCATAATTCCTTTTTGGATTTCTTCTATAATCGATGCGTCAAAAGGGGTTATGATTATTGTTTGTGAATCGGAAGTTCCGATTGTTGCCAACTCCATTACGCGCAATTTTTGAGTTCCCCCATATGCGTTAATAACAATATTTTCTACAAGAGACGGGGTGGCTCTGCCTGTCCTAACAGTTCCGAGATCGCTTTTTAAAATCTCTATAATTTTGCCCATTTGCAAACGGGCCGTGTCTAAGTTCATAAAAACCACATTATCATATCCACGAACTATTTAAAAGAGTATGAACTCGCGAAGCGATCGGAGTGCCCCAATTAGATTTCGAATCTTTTGAAGTCTTTAATTAGAATATTTTCTCCAAGTTTTGCGATGTGTTCTTTTATAAGATCCTCGATTGTTTTCTTCTCGTCTCTTATGTAAGGACTTGCAAGAAGTGCTTTTGTGTCTTTTGGATTAAGTGCATTTATTTGCATTGCGATTTCGTGCGCCAGACTTTTAAACTCGTCTGTTCTCCCCACAAAATCAGTTTCACAAGTCAAAACCACAGTAGATCCTGTTGCCCCGTTATGATGAATGTATGTTTCCACGATTCCGGCATTAGTTTCCCGCCCTTCTTTTTTTCCTGCTTTTTCCAATCCTCTTTTCTGAAGATATTCTCTGGCCTTTTCCAAGTCGCCCTTTGATTCTTCCAAAGCAGTTTTTATGTCGGAAACCGATGCTTGGGTTTCGTCTCTTAACTTTTTTAAAACTTTAATATCGTATGCCATAGTTCAATTTAGAATTACTTTTTGCTCTTTGCTTTTGTCTTCTTAGCGGTTTTTGTCTTTTGAACTTTAACTTTTTTTACTTTGTCCTCCGAAGCTTTAGAGGAGGATTTCTTCTCTTCTTTAACTTCCGGCTTCTCTTCCTCTTTTTCCGATTTACTTTTCGCAGGTGTTGCCTTGGCTCCTTCGTTCCAAGCGTCTATTAAGTATGCAGTTATTAGCTCGATTGAGCCTGCTGCGTCGTCGTTTGCAGGAATTGGATAGTCAATAACGTGCGGATCTGCGTTTGTGTCTACAATTGCAACGGTCGCAACTCCCATGTTTCTGGCTTCTCTTACCGCCAAATCCTCCAGATGAGAATCTATTATGTATAGTGCATCCGGAACCTTGGTCATTTTTGCAATTCCGCCGTAGAGCATTTCCAATCTTTGTTTTTCCTTTTCCCAAAGCCCTATTTCTTTTTTCGTGAACCCTGATTTTTCTGATTCGTCCTGCAGTTTCTTTTCCAAATCGGTAAGTTTTTTGACATTTTTAGAAACCTCGGAAAAGTTTGTGAGGATTCCTCCAATCCACCTGTTGTAAACAAACAAAACCTGTCCTCGGGACTGGTCAACTCTTTCCATTTGGGTTTTTACAATTTCCTGGGCTTGTCTTTTTGTTCCGACAACCAGAAGCGTTCCGCCCCTTGAGGAAAGGTCTTTTATAAATTGCCCCGCTTCCTCCAAACCTTCTTTTGTTTTGGCCAAATCTATAATTTGAATATTGTCTCTAGCCTCAAAAACAAAATCTCGGGCCTTTGGATTGGCACGAGTTACCTGATGACCAAAATGGCACCCGGCTGTAAGAAGTTCTTCAAGGGTAATTTCGCGCATAATTTTGTGTCTCTTTAACCGCCATCCGAAAACCGTAGTCAGAGACATCATCGGATGTGAGTGATAGCTCAAAATTATACAAGAATTTTGAGAATAAGACAATAATCAAATAAACGAATATCCAAATTTACCTTTTTGTCTTAAAAATAATCGTGCTGACAATTTTTATAAGCTCCTCGCTTTCATCTATTAAATCCTGCATTCTAGATTTAAGCTTTGGATTTGTATCACTAATTATTTTTAACCAATAATTAATTTCCTTACCCTCTTTTCTAACAATTGAGTATTTCGCAACGAAATCTTTTCTATTAATTGCTCCATCTGCCTCTTGATCATTTGCTCCCATCGAAGTTGCCGATCTCGTTATTTGTCCAATCAAAACTATATTTTCGGAAGTTTTAGGAATATATTTAATTAAATTTAAAACTCGAATTACAAACTTATAAATCCTTTCATGAATATCCCTAATCGACACGTTTGATTTTTTTATTGGATTATTCATCTACTTTAAATAGTATTGACAACATATCCTAATTTCAATACTCTATCATTAACAGGATTTAATTATTCTGTTATTCGTTTATTAAAATGCGTCGCATTTTTGATTTTATTACCAATCCAAGCAATTCCCGTACCGTTGGAGTTTTGATGGTTCTTATTGTCGTTCTTGCAATTCCCCTAACGGTAAATATCGCCCAAAAACAACAGGAACTCCGCCAACGCGCAGATACTTGCAAAACCATAAATCTAGGAGTTTTCTGCTCCGATGTGACAGGCCCCGGCGGCGTAACCTGCAGTCCGGCGGGAACTTCTCCCGGCTGTCCGGCAGGCGCCACAGCATACAGCTGCACACAGCAAACTTGTACCACTCCAACTGCACCGCCCACAGCCACTCCTCCAACATCTCCTGGTCCGGCAACGGGGGGAAACTGTCCCGCAGGATGCACCTTTCAACCGACTCGATGCGTTGGGCCTATGGACGATAAACAATGTACTGATGCAGGATGTTATAACAGTTCCGGAATCCTTTGCACTTCAACTCCCACCCCCACAGTTTCCCCCACAGCCCCAGCCGTGAGTTGCGATGCCTCCAAGGGATTTGTTTCTACCTGCACCGCTGCAGACCAGCAAAGGGGTGCTGTTATAAACGGCCCTTGCAAAAGAACATGCTCCGCGGCAACAGCAAAAGCCGGACAAGTTGTAGACGGAGTTTCATACAAACAGTGCCAAACAAATTTATGCTGGTATGACTCATACTTCGATAAGACTCCAACCAAAATTGACGAAGGCAAGAATAATTCCGGATGGTGCTATGCCGAACCTGGAAAACCCGATCCTTGTTCCATAGCTACAGTCTGTCCCGCCGCAGCGGGAGTAATGCCCACAACTCAAGGAGGATCTGCGTGGGGCGGTTTGTGCCCAACGGAGGGAGAAAAACAATATGCAGCCGTAGCAGGTTCGAATCAATGCTACTATGTAAGCTGCGAAAAATTCAACAGTGTTGCCACCAATCCTCTCTGCTGGTTTAACAGCGCTGTGAATAGCGCGCCTTCATTTACTTGTCCAAATACTCCGGCAGCTCCTACAGCAACCAAAATCCAACTTACTTTTACAATTGGTCTTGACGGAATTGGCACGACAGTTGATCTAAAATGCACTCAAGCCAGCTGCACAAATGCAACTGGAGCAATAGGACCCAACAAGAATCCTATGCATCCTACGAAAAAAATAGACTATGAGGTTTTTGATTCTAGCAATACGAGAGTATTATTTACCTCGGTTAATCTTACCTATGATCAAGCATCGGGTAAATTTAAAGGAGTCGACAATATACCAACTTCTATAATAACAGGTGGTAATTACAATATTAAGATAAAATCTGATGGATATTTGAAAAAAACTGTCCCCGGCCTCGTTAATCTGGGTATTGGATTACCAAATAACATTTCTTCTGTGAATTTAGCTACAGGAGATATAGACCACGACAATAAACTCTCGCCCTTGGACTACAACTTCTTCTCAAGTTGTCTATTCAAACCTGCGTCCGGCGCCTGCGCTCCTGCGGACCTCGACGACAATGGGGTCATTGACCAATTTGATTATAATTTATTTGTAAGGGAAATCTCTGTTATTCAAAACGGAGATTAATATAGTTATAATAATAAGATGAGTAGAACTTTTATTTTAATTTTAGTTTTGATAGTTTCGGTTGCGGGGCTTCTGGCTTTGTCTTTAAACCTCACACCCAAAGAAACACCTACGCCAGTGCCTGTTTCGGTTGCACAGACAACTTTGTCTCTAACAACACCTAGTGCCTCTGGCAGCGCTTTTGTATCTAACGTTGTAATAGACACCAGGGGTAACAAAGCAACAGCAGTACAACTGGAGCTTTCCTATAACCCTCAAGACATAACAAGTGTAGATGTTAGACCCGGAACTTTCTTTAAGACTCCGGATGAGTTGCTTAAAAAGATCGACACTGCAAACGGAAGAATTTCTTACGCGCTTGGAGTGGGTCTTGGACAAAAAGGGGTTTCGGGACAAGGAGTTATCGCGACTTTGTCTTTTAGAAAACTAAGAACCGCCGGAATAACATCCATTGATTTTGCAGCCAAGTCGCTTGTAAGTGCGGAAGGAATAGCCCAGAGCGTCTTAAAGTCAACATTGGGTACAAAATTTGATCTGTCTACTGCCTACTCTTCCCCCTCGGCAAGATAGTTGACAAGAGAAGCTAGAATCTTTACGATAAATTTATGGCCGATTCGAAATTTGGGGTTGCCGCAATAGCCTTACTTGTCCTCGGAGTTATTCTTTTCTTCGGAGTTCTAAACTACTTTAATATAATCTCGCTTTCGAGCCTTTACCCCAACCAATTCGGCTCCCTCCCCCACAAGATATCTTACGAACAATATGCTAAATCCCATTTCCCCAAACCACAAGAATTGTCAAAATCGACAAATACATGGGTTGTTAACAGCTTATTTCTCTCCAAAACAGATAAAAACTTTACCGTGGCTGGGTCCACAGGAATTACGACTTTTAACCTGGACAAAAACACAATTTTTCTAAAAGTTACTTTTCCCAAAAATAAAACTGCATCAAATACTGCGACGATTCCAAGCGACACAAAGCAATACTCCAATGCCCCAGATTTTTTTCAACAAATCAAACCCGGTAGCTTATTGCTTATAATCTATTCTTCCTCGTCTAATATTGCAAAACAAATTCAATATGTTTCCTCATTTAGTATGATTGAGTAAAACTGATTTTTGAACCTAATATGATATAATTATGGATGTGACTGCAGAACATAATGAAGCGTCAAAACTTCCCGTTGAAAAACCAAAAATCCCTACTCCGTCGCGAAGGGCAAACAGGATTGTTAACGGAGTAATCGCTGCCGGTATTCTGGCTGCAGGAGTGGGCGGCGCACTCTGGGGAAAAGATCAACTCAATCATTTCCTTGCTCCCCCTAGTGCCACTGCACCCTCAGGAGAACTCCCAAAACCTCCGGTAGTAGAACCAGACAAACCTGCTTCCGAAAAAGCAATTAACAAGGTTCCTCTGGCAGAACTTACAAAAAAACAAGGTTTTGTTTCAATAGTTCCATTTGGAGGAACAATCACAGCAGAACAGCCTTATGGATTTTCCTTATCTTTTCAAGATCTAACTATAGTTGATGTTACAAAAGGCGAAAAAGACAAAACCATGTGGGTAGCAGTTGCAATGCCCGGGGAAAAGCTAGACAGAGAAGATACTGGGAGATCTACAATCAACTTTGATGGAACCAAAACAAAAGAATATATATATAAAGGCTTCACTGCATGGATTCTAGTAACTAATAATATACTTGTTTATCCGAATGGGCCTGGACATGGAATCTCTCAGGGAATTAACACGGTTGAGAACAGTCTAAAAGTAGGGAAAACCATAAGCTTTAATGCAAGCATAAATCAAAATGAAAAGAACTATCAAGATATGAATTGGCACTCCTACCAAAATCTGTCAAAAAACCTAGAAAAGCCGAACAATGATAGGAGTGATCAAACTTTTGTTTTTATCGCAAATTTTGCTAACTTAGCCCCCGCACAATAACTTGACAAGCCAAAAAATAACAAATACGATAAAATCGAAGTAATTTTAATGTATATAAAATTAATATTCTTGTTGTTCTTTTTCTTATTTTTATTTTCTGTAAAAATTAATGCTTTAGCTTTCACTTGCTCTACTAATGTTACTACAACAGATTATGCGTGCGCTGCCGATTTTAATCCTCCAGCGGGATGCACTAAATATACTGCACTAGGAAGAGACTGCCCTAATAAATCTTGCACAAATCCTGGACAATCACAGGCTCAATGCTATGCATGTACTTCAACAACAACAAAAACTTGGCAGTGTACAGATAGTTCTTGCGGGAATGGAAGTAGCTGCAGCATATATAATTATTCCGTCTGTAATTACAGCACTTTAGGATGTGACAATTACAGTATTCCAGATTCTGTACTGTGCACATCTACATGCCCCACTCCGACTCCTACCCCAACCCCAAACCCAAGCACCTGCACAAATCAATGTACTCCTGGAAGTTCTTGGTGCGTGAGTTCAACGACATATAACACTTGCGATCTACAAACCAACGGGTGTTATGATGGTGGTAGCGTAAGAAGTTGTCCTTCGGATCAAACTTGTAGCAATGGAGCCTGTGTACCGACGCCTCCTGGCACGACTCCTCCACCGGGGGTTTGTCCGACTACAGGAGGATGGGAGGGAGGACCTTGTACCCAAGGATCTCCCAATACCCCCGAATCATGCAGCGGCGCCAATTCCACTACATGTAACTTTTGCTCTGTAAAAAGCTGTTTCCAGTATTCAGGGAGTCTTTACTGCTGGTACAATGATAGGAGTCAGTGCTACAACGACCCAAATTTTTGCAGAGGTCTAAATTGTTCCGGAACAATCTGCATTCCAGGAACCCAAACAGTAACGTGTTCCGGTCCAAATGCATGCACTGTTCCCAGTCCCTAAATTTCTTGACAAACTAATAACCTTTATGCTTAAAATAAACTAATGAATTCTAAACGACTTTTAATTCTTGTAATTATATTTGTTCTTCTCAATGCAATCCTCTTTTTCTTTGTTAATAATAAAAGTTCTACAAAAACAACCTACAATGCACCTTTGCAAATACAGACATTACAAAACTCTATTGCCTTGCCCATAGATCCCAAACACAAAGGAATTTCTTCTATCTTTTTTTCCTATAACTTTACAGGCAAAGTCACAAATATAACTCCTGTAGGAGAAAATACCGCGATAACTTTAGATATATCAGATAGAGATATCCCGCAATTTTTAGCAACAAAGGATACAAAGGTTTTTGAAGTTAAGAGCGGAACTCAAACCCCCTCCACAATTGATGTAGTTAAAATTGGATCTCTTGCAACAATGGGAATGGTTTATGATCTTAACAAAAGATCGTGGGGATTAAAGGCAATATTTTTAGTTTCGGCTCCTTCGCCAACACCTGTACCTTCTAAGTAGTTTCCTTACAATCTATATCTTTAAACTTTTCCTTAATCTTTAAACATGCATTTTGCACCGTTATTGAAGGGCTTTTGATGTTTATGAGAGTATTTACGATATGGGAAAAACAATCCCTTTTTACTTCTTGAGAGCTATCATTACAGGCATTTATTGCCCTGCTGACATTTTGGCTGGAAGAGGTAATTAACGCTCCAACAATCTGTTTCGTGCACTGACCGTAAAGAGATGGAGTTGTTAAATACATAACGCAGGCTTTATTAAAATTATCATCGTTAAAATCACTTGAGACCACCATATTTCCAATCGCGTGCAAATAACAGGCTGTTGCAAAATCTTTATTCGGGGCTCTTGAGCATGCTTGAAAAACATCTAACGGTTCGTTTTTGTAAACGGTTGAATACATGTGTGAAATCTCCTGCCAACAAGCCCTTGCTGCTTCTCCCGAATACTGCCTACATATATTCTCTTGAATAAGCGTTGTCTCGTCATTCCATGGTATATGTGGCGCAATTTCATGCAAAGCAAGGTTCTCCCGAGTTTCATTCTCCATAAACGTACCAGTAAGGCACTCATATTTGGCGGTTTCATTTTTATACGGCAAACAAGATTCTACGGATTTTTTGATATCGCCATCGTTTTGTGCCATCATCAAGTGTCCCATTATGTGAAAACAGCTTGTTTCTGCAAATCCTCTATCTTCAAGATCATGAGAACAAATTAGGTTGACAGAATTTTCATTTATTTTAAAATTTGGGTCAACCGCGGTGTGAACTTCTATAACTCCGTGCACATATCCTCCGGTGCAAGCGTATGTTGGAAGGGTTTTTAATATATCTTTCCACTTAGAAGGATCCTTTTCGGTTTCGGCAATTGTTATTTTATGCGCAATAAAATGACACCCGGTACTCTGTCTCGGATCCAGTTTTTGTAGCTCCGAAAGGGTTGCTATAGAATAAGGAATATTTGTTTTTTTGGTTAGGTCGTAGAATTGTTGGGCGTAACAAGTTTCCCTAAAACTTAACTTGTTGCAGCCATTTAATATAGCCTCCGCAGATTTTTTATACTGCTCCTTTTGCGGCTCAGTTTTAAGATTCGAAAGACCATTAAGATTTAATATTTGTGTAACAAAAATTAGTTCTAGAAAAAAGAAAATTATAAATACCCATTTGGGGGTTATTTTTGTTTTAAAAGCCATTGGATTTTATTTAATTACATTATCTAAAAAAAAGCAATATATGTTAGACTGGAATAGATGAGAACTCTAATACTTCTTTTGGCTCTAGCAGGCTTGTTTGCCTTCCTTTTGGCTAATAAAATTCCTGATAATTGTTTAAGAATCGAAGGATCCACAACGGTTTCTATAAAGGACGACTCTTTTTCGCCTAATCCCTTAACAATTAAAAAGTGCACAAAAGTCATTTTTAAAAATGACTCCTCCCGTTCCGCTTGGCCCGCATCCGACTTACACCCCACACATGGCATTTATCCGGAATTTGACCCTAAAGAGGGATACTCTCCTGGTAAATCTTGGAGCTTTATATTTAATAGGATCGGAAAATGGCCTTATCATGACCACTTAAATCCCTCAACTCATGGGAAAATAATCGTAAATCCTTAAGACTTGACACCTTTTTATAAATACATCAATATAAAATTGTGGGTAAGCTTATAAAAATTCTCCTCATTTTGTTTGTGGTTTTTTTTCCTTCTTATCTAGCTAACAAAGCTTCAGCGGCAAACTATGGCTATGAAACTGAGTATTCTAGTCAGTATGGTGCACAATATGGTTATGAAAGTGAATACCCAGGTCAATATTCTTACCAGGAGTATGGGTACCAATCCCAATATAGTTATCAATCCCAATATTCTTACCAAGAATATACTTACCAATCCCAATATGGTTCACAGTTACCACCACCAACCCCGACTCCGACTCCCGCTCCTGTTTGCGATACTAACTGCATTGGCGGAAGTTGGAGTTATTCGTGTGGATGCACAACAGCTGGCGGACAAACAGGTCATAAGGCAACGTGCACTATTGCGGGAGTATGTTCTTGGCAAGATCCGACTTGTTATGCCGACCCCTCTTGCAATAATGGCTACACCAAAACAGTCAAAACTTGTAACTCAACCGGCACCAGATACGATACTATCCAGTCTTGCGACTTAACTTGCTCCACAGCAACTCCGACTCCACTCCCTACGCCTCCACCTCCGCCACCCCCGCCCACTTACACAATTTCCGGAAATGTATTTTTGGACAACAACAAAAATACTCTAAAGGATAGTAACGAAACAAATTACACCGGCAGTATTACAATTGCCTCAACAGGAGGAAGTGTCAGCTCCGCAGGTGGGGCCTATACGGTCAGCAATCTCAATACCGGGACTTACACAATTTCCTACACAGACAAGCCCAGCGGATACCAACTGACTTATCCTCTAAACGGTCCTCCGCCGTCTTTTCAGGTTGCAGTCGGAGGAACATGCTCTACAGGAGGATCAAATTCCGCGACGTGTAGCGGAGGAAGTATTGCAAATCTTAATTTTGGAATAACCAATTCCAATCCTTGGATACAATGTATAGGCGCAGACTGCAGAGTAGACAGCGGATTTATAAACAAAATTCCGGCTAACGCTTCTTGCGGGCCTTACGCAAGTTTGCCAGGGTCAGGTGGAACACCGGGACTGGTATTTACAGGCAATACAACGGCGGATTTTGGACAGGGCCGGGCTTCTCAAAACGACTGGGTGGCAGGTGGAATAAGCTACGGCGAAACTTATTCACCGACTAAAATCGGCGGGCAGATTAAAACTTCATACAGTTTCCTTCTTTCCAAGGGCAAGCCCGTGGATATTGCCTCTTACTGCACCGGCGGAATTTCCAGCTGCACTTTGTCTTCTTCTCTGCCCCACGGAATTTATATTGCAAACGGCAATCTCAAATTAGTGGGCGGCGGATACACATTTGGAGCGTCTCAAGACTTTGTAATCTTGGTAAAAAATGGAGACCTGACAATCGCCGAAAAAATATTTGTACCCGTAGGATCTACGGCGATTTTCTCCTCATCGGGCAACATAACAGTAGACAAAGCAGTCGGCGAGGCGGTTAATTCCTCTACAACCGCGGACATAGAAGGAATATACAGTGCTGATAAAAACTTTATTGTCCAGGGAACAAACGACTGCTCTGTGGGCACCGATCTAAGGCTTAATGTCGGCGGAAGTGTAATTACAAACGCCAGTCTTAACGGAGGAAGTTTCCAAAACCAAAGAGACCTTTGCGCCGGAAACGTACAATGCCCGGCTTTCTCCGCGGCGGAGCGGCCCGACTTTATTCTTAATTCGCCAAACTTTCTAAAACAGGCCAATTTTACCTACCAGGAAATCGCCCCCTAATTGTAAAGTAAAACCAATTCTGGTAACATTCTTTCTTATGAGTTTAGAGGGACACCCAAATATAGCAAATAAAATAATTGAATCGGAAATAGCCGAGGATGCGATTGATTTCACTCTTAATGCTTGGATTTACCTTGCTTCAAAAGTTCTTTCGGCAATTAATCCCGGACAACTGTTTTTGAAAGAAGCCAAACCTGCCTCTCAAGATCAAGTCTCAAAACCTCCAAAGAAAACTTAATCTTTTATGGAACTTGAGCATAATATAATAAGGATCGAATCTGAAAGGGCGCGCAGACGACCCTTTACCCTAGTCTCAAGCGACGGAGCAACCGATGTATTCTGGCGATCGGCCGCAGAGTCAGAGAAAGTTAAGAATAGATCCAGAGGAGTATCTTTAGTAGCTTCAGGATTTGCAACCGGATTAGTTCCATGGGCCCTTTTCGATTACCCTCTTTTAGTTCTGGGGGCGGCGCTTGGATTTACCGGTATAGCTTATGCTTCCAAAAGAATCCACGATAGGGTCGACCGAAGAAACATAATAAATTTTACAAAGAAGAAACCGGCTGCTTAAGAGGTTGACAGGGTTGGGTTCATGGAACTGGGAATTTGGAGCAGAATTGTTTTACTTCCCCGGCGATTTTTAGTAGGTTTTCGTTTATAATTATTCTTTTTCTAAAATCCTTCATAAAATAACTTCTGGCAGCTTTTTCCTCCGGCAACTCTTCCTTTCTTACTTCTTCCACTGCCCGCTCCATCCAACCGGCAATTTTTGCCATGTCTTTTTCTTTCATGCCCCTTGTTGTTATGGCCGGAGTACCAAGGCGGATTCCGAAAGGATAAAAAGGAGGCATCGTGTCAAACGGCACGCCGTTTTTGTTGGTAACAATTCCTGCTATTTCCAAAGCTATCGCAGCCACGGCTCCATTTACCTTTTTACCCCTTAAGTCAATAAGGATAAGGTGATTGTCGGTGCCGCCCGAAACCAATTCAAAACCTTTTTTCGTCAGCTCTTCGGCGAGCTTTTTGGCGTTTTTGACAATCTGATTGGCGTACGCTTTAAATACTTTTGTGTCCGCCTCTTTTAGAGCAACGGCGATTGCGGCAGTTTGATTGTCGTGCGGACCTCCTTGGAGCCCCGGAATAATTGCGGTGTCTATTAGTTTTCCCAAATCCGGGTTTTTTTTAAGTCCTTTTTCTGTAACCATTATTAAAGCCCCCCTGGGTCCGCGCAGTGTCTTGTGGGTCGTTGTTGTAACAATGTCGGCGTAAGGGACAGGCGAAGGATGCGCTCCCGCTACGATTAAGCCTGCAATATGGGAAACGTCGGCCAAAAGGTATGCCCCGACTTTGTCTGCAATTTTCCCAAATCTTTCAAAATCGATTGTTCGGGGATATGCTGTAAATCCGCAGACAATTATCTTGGGTCTTTCTCTTTCGGCTAATTCTTCGATTGCGTCAAAATCCAGCGTTGAATCTTTGCCCAACTCATAAAGAACCGATTGGAAAAATTTCCCTGTAGAAGATTGCGGTTGTCCGTGAGTCAGATGCCCTCCAAAGGCAAGAGACAGCCCCATTATCTTGTCTTTTAAGGGTTCCAAAAGGGCAACGTATACTGCAAGATTTGCAGGAGATCCGGATAAAGCCTGGACATTAACGTACGGAACACCGAACAATTTTTTTGCTCTTTCTTCTGCCAACAGCTCGACCTGATCGATTATTTTGTTTCCCTGGTAATATCTTCTCCGCGGATATCCTTCGGAATATTTGTTGGTAAGGACAGTTCCGAGTGCTTCCATGACTGCTTGCGAGGTGTAATTTTCGGAGGGAATCATTTCCAAGACATCGCGCTGTCTTTTTTCCTCTTCTTTTATGAGCTGGTAAATTTCGGGATCTTCTTTTTGTAAGAACTTCATTAAATCTTCCAAAAGTATAACTCCAAGATTTGGTCTTTGCAATAAGATAATTTGATTTTGAAAATTTAAAAGCCTATAATTCCCCCAACTATGAGAGAGATAGAAGCAAGAGAATTAAAACTTAGGCAAAAACGCCTAGAAGCAAGGCTCACCGGAGAAAGCGTGAAGCCTCCGGAAATATGGGTCCCTAATTTTGGCGGCCTAACAATATCGGGACCTTCGGGGACAGGAAAAACCACGACTGGATTAGAAATGGTAATTAAATACGGCATTCCTGTTAAGAGATTCAGAAAAGTTGGCGCTGAACTACGGGAAGACATTGGAGACATGTTGGGCTACCAAGATAGGCCTCTTTCCAAAGACATAGAGCTTGATGAGTTACAGGCGTTATTAATAAGAGAAGCGACCGTAGATAATCCACTTATTCTCGAAGGCCGCTTAGCTGGTATATTTAAAGCGGAAGAGGTAAGAAAAGCTAAGGAGATAGGAATCGATTTACCCGTCGTTTCGCTTCTTTTCATCTGCGAATTTACAGAGAGGATTTCGCGCCTTACAAATAGATGGAACGAGAAATATCCCCAAGATCAGAAAACTCTCCAAGAAGTAAAAAAAGGTACACTGGAAAGAGAAAAAAGAGATCTGGAGACTTGGCAAAAGGCACACCCCGAATTAGTTACCGGCAATCCTTTCAATCCCGGACTTAGAGACAAAAGCGGAAAGCTAGTCTATGATAAGCATTTTTCAACAACAGGCAAAAGTATCGATGAGGTTGCTGAAGAAATCCACAGATTCCTAAAAGAAAAGGGATTTATAAAACGGGTGGCTTAATAAACTCTTCCCGATTGTTCGTCAGGCATTTGGGGTTGGGATGGGGCTTCCACGGATTGCTGGGCTCTCCACTCTGCAAATGCGACACCCTCACTGTTTCTGTGCACTCCGTCTGCCTCTCTTGAAAAAACTATTGGTGATTCCGACGCCGGCTGTATTCTTTCTGTCATAATTTATTTCTCCAAGTCTAAAAACTTGTACCTTATACTATCATATTCCCCGCTTTTTTCAAATACCACGGTTTTAAAGTCAGAATAGTCGGGAAAATAGGCGTCGGCGTCGGGATTGCCCTCTACAACAGTTAAATAAAGCCTGTCTGCACGTCCTATTGTCTGCTCATAAATCTGGGCACCCCCAATTACAAAAATCTCTTTTTTTTCTTTGTCTTCTGCCGTGTAAAAAGCCTCTCTAAGACTGGAAACAGGAAAAACTCCTTTGCCCGCCAGTTCTTCGGGCCGACTTGTAATAACAATATTCATTCTATTCGGGAGCGCACGGCCAATGGACTCGAAGGTTTTTCGCCCCATTATAATTACGTGGCCTGTTGTTAGGTCCTTAAATCTTTTCTGGTCTTCCGGGATTTTATAAATAAGCTTGTTATCGCGTCCCAAAGCGCGATTGTCTGATGCAATTGCCGCAATTAAGCTAATTTTTGGATAATTCATTTTGAGAGATATCTTTGCGCTTCCTCAACTGAACTCACGATATTTGGTAGAGTATTCAAACTTGAAAGTTCGGAAATCTTAACCCATTGAGGCCTCGTTTCGTCAGTCTCTCTTAATTCTCCTTCGAAATTTGTACAAAGAAAAATATGAAATATCATTCTTTCTAGTCCGTGTTTAAGAGTTAATTCACTTAGATAAGGCTCACCATTTCTAAAATCGATAAGTGCGTCTTCCGAAGTCCTAAGCCCTGCTTCTTCCTCCAATTCCCTAACCGCAGCCTCCTTCTCGCTTTCTCCTTCCTCCAATCTACCTGCAGGGAATCCCCAAACGCCACTTATATGCCTTGCTGCCTCCTTGTGTTCTACAAGAAGAATCTCATCATTTCGTATAACAACAACTCCGGCTGTCCGTGTTCTATTTTCGTTTTCTTTTTCTTCCCTCATAATATCCTCCCGCAACAGTAAGTTCGGCCTTAATCGGAGAGTAGGGGTCATAATTTTCCAAAACTACCATCTCGGGCTTAAAATCTTCGATCTTGTTTAATTTTCCTTTTAACGTTACCTTAGGAAATGGCCGAGGAATCCTTTTTAGTTGTTCTTTAAACTGTTTTATGTGGTTTTCATAAATATGGACGTCGCCGTAAACGTGAACAAACTCTCCGGGCTCAAGTTTTAAAATTTTTGCTAGAATAAGCGTTAACAATGCGTATGACGCGATATTAAAAGGAACTCCCAAAAACAAATCGCAACTCCTCTGATAAAGAATTAATGAGAGTTTTCCCCCGCGGTTACTAACCTGGTACATGTTGTGGCAAATCGGAAACCTCGAAGCGTCCTTCTTGTCTGCCATTGTATACAAATATTCGGGGTTCCAGGAGTTTACAATCGCGTTATGGGCGTTGGGATCTGCTTTCAGCTCATCAATAATCCATTTGAGCTGGTCTATTGTCTTGCCTTTTTTGCGGGTCGGCCATTTGCGCCACATCTCGCCGTAAATCCGGGGCAATTCCCCCCATTTTTTTGCGAATGAACTGTTATCACGAATCTTTTGAATGAACTCGTCCTTTGTCATTTTGGTCTTTGGATTTTTTGATTTGTAAATTTTGTAGGGGTAATCGTCCCAGATGTGGACATTGTGATCTACAAGATATTTAATGTTTGTCTGTCCCGAGAAAAACCAGTAAAGCTCCTGAATTACTCCGTTCCAGTAAACTTTCTTCGTGGTAAGAAGAGGAAAACCTTTGGACAAGTCGTAAACCGACTGCCTTCCAAAAATACTGTAATCCGAAACACCGGTTCCCCTGTCGGTTTGTTTTATTCCACTTTTAAGAATCTCACGTGCTAGATTTAGGTATTGGTATTCGGGGTGATTTTGATTTTTGATTTTTGTTTTTTGATTTTTTTTCATACTTGCTTCTCGCGCTTGCGCGTTGTTATTCTACCACCTTGCCATTGTCCACGGTAAAGTGAACCGCCGCCTTTTACTTCTTCAAACTGCGCGTGGACAAACCGCGCCCCCATTTCGATTGTCACTTTTACTTTTCCTTCGTTTTTTAAACCAAAAGTAACCGGCCCTTTGTATCCGGGAGCAACATTTCCCGTCCGCAAAAAAAGTCCCGAGCGAAAAGTAGTTGTCCTCGGTTTAAAATTGACAGTTAAGTTTTGCGGAACGTTAAAACTCTCTATCGTCGTTACCAAATAAAAATCCCCCGGCTTCAAAATTAGCTTATTTTTGATACTCTTTGAGTACTTTTTAACTAGTTTGACAGTAGGAGTTTTTCTTTCTGTTTCGCCTAAAAAAGCAGTGCCCGAAATCTTATAAACTTCCCCCAAACGAAGGTCAAAACCCGCTCCTTCCGGATTTGTCAGTTCCCGCTCGGACAAACCAACGACCAGTTTTTTTGTTTTTACCAACTGCAATAATTTTTTAGGTCCTAAAATCATTTGTTTTTAAGTTTTGAATTAATTATTTTAAGGATTTCTGTTTCCAAAGTTTCTTCGCTTTTTGTTCCGTCTAAAATTATAAACTCTTTTGGAAATTTTTTAATTAACCATTTATAACCCTTTTCCACTCTAACATTCATTTCTTCATTGTCATAAATTTCGGTATGTTTTTTAGAACCGGTGATTCTCTTCATTGCTTCCTCCACAGGAACTTCTAAGTAAATAGTAATATCCGGAAGAATAAACTGGTGATACATGGAAAGAAGACTAAAGGCCACGAGTGAAAGTTCCGCAGAATTTTCGTAATCAAACTCTTTTTTGTCCGCAATGCCATACGCAACCGAAGACCAAAAGTATCTATCAGAGACTACAACCTCTCCTTTTTCTAAATGTTCATTTATTTCTTCTTGTTGAATTTCCCGATCTGCTCCAAATAAATATTGTATGGCAACCGGCGGCATTCTAACCTTACCTGCAAGCAAACTTTTTCTTATAAATTGACCAACATAGCTGTCGGTTGGATTTTTTGTCAGGAGGACATTTAATTTTTCTGAAATTTTTTTCCCTAATCTTTCGGTTTGGGTGGTTTTCCCCGATGCTTCGATCCCCTCCAAAACCACAAACAGACCCCTGTGAGAATTTCTTTTAAAATCTATATCGAATTCAACGTGATATTTTTGGTTTTTCATAAATCTTGGTGAATTTTTGACTCCCCCGGTCCTTTTTGGAATACGTATTTAGCATTTTTTTTCTTTGTGTAGGGTGTTTCCGCAGAGCTTGTGAGCTCTTCAAAGGTCATTGCACATATTCTCATGCCGGGAGTAAGGGATACTGCCATTCGACCCAGATTACCAAGCTCTAGAACGCATTTGCCGTCCCAACCCGGATCAAAAATAGAAGCTGTAGAATGGACAACTATTCCCAAACGCCCCAAAGACGAACGCCCTTCGAGCCTTCCCATTAAATCATTAGGAATTTTTACTTTCTCCAAGGTTACCGCCAAAACAAAATCCCCCGGCTGCATTATAAATTTATCGCCATTTTTAACTTTTATTTCTCTTGTTATTTCATTTGTGTAATCTTTTTTTGCCGGATCAAGATACGCATTTTTGCTGTGTTCAAATACGCGGAAGACGTTTCCCAAGCGCAAATCGACGGAGCATGAGCCAAGCTGGGTTTTGAAGTCCGGAGTTGGGGTTATCTTGATTCGGCCCGAATTTAAGGCCTTTTTGATGTCGCGGTCCGACAAAATCATGAAAAGAGTATAAACGCAAAACTATATTTTAGGCAAGAGGTAAATTTTATTACATAATTCTTGCAAACCAAGCACAATAAGACTATAATCTTCACTTACGTGAATTATCAGAAAATGAAGGTAAAAAAGCACTTTTTGTTCTGTCCGGGACCGGTAAATATTGCAGCAAATGTTAAAGACGCTGTTCAAAACGAAATCGGGCACAGGGAAAGTGAATTCTCACAGCTTTTAGGCAACATCAACTCCAAACTTTTAGAGCTTTATGAAATCCGAGACACAAAGGAATACCACCCTGTTGTTATAACAGGCTCCGGAACCGCAGTTAACGAAGCCGTACTCTCCTCCTTGCCCGGAGATTTGCATATTCTTGTTTTGTCCAATGGTGAATTTGGGGAAAGATTGTACGATATTTCCAAAATCCACAACAAAAACACAAAAATCTTAAAGTTTGATTGGGCAGAGAATTTAGATTTAGAAAGAATAGAAAAATATATAAAGAGAAACCGCGTGGACGTTGTTGCAATGGTCCATCATGAAACTTCGACAGGAATGCTAAACCCACTCGAAAAAGTAGGATTAATAACCAAAAAGTATAACAAAATGTTCTTCGTAGATTCAATTAGTAGCGCTGGGGCCGAAAAAATTGACCTGGAAAAAGCCAACGTTGCATTTTGCACAGGAACGGCAGGCAAGGCAATTGGATCTCTTCCAGGCGTTGCTTTTGTTATTGGAAAAAAAGAAGAGTTCGAGAAGCTTAAAGACGTTCCCGCCAAAACCGCCTACCTAAACCTCTACAATTTTTACCGTTACTCTACTCAATTTTCCCAAACACCCAACACCCCTGCAGTACAGCTGTATTTTGCCTTTAATCAGGCTTTGACAAACGTCTTAAACGAGGGAATCGCAAAAAGAAGAAAACACATCGACGATATGACCCAAATCCTAAGGACAGGGCTAAAAAAACTCGGCCTCTCGTTTTTGATAGACGAAGAGCATATGTCCTCGGTTTTAACGACAGTAAAATTACCTAACTCCGTAGAATTTGAAAAGCTAAAACAGCACCTTAGAGAAAGAAATATTATTGTTTATAACGGCAAGGGACCATTCCTAAACAAGGTTTTCCAAGTTGGAAACATAGGCGCAATAAATAAAGACAACGTCGAATTCTTCCTACGCAACCTCGAGGAAGTTTTACAACAAATCCAAAAAGACAAAGACGATAAATTAGCTATACCTATAAGAAATATTAACCTCCAAGATCCTGTGCTTTTTGGAACATTGTAATATGCCTATTCAAAAAGAATCCAAGGTTATAAAATCTTCCTACTACGGCAATTGGGCCGATATTTTCGGATATCCGCTTGCAAATCTGCTCCTCCAAATAATAAAAAATCTAAAATTTATAACCCCTAATGCCGTTACCTGGTTTTCTTTTTTTATTTTTACCGCAGGATGCCTCTCTCTTTTTGTCCAATATCCGATGCACCTTTATTTTGCAAGCATTGGCATATTTTTAGGCTATATCGGTGACGATCTGGATGGCCAGTTGGCCCGCGAAAGAAACATGTCTTCAAATTTTGGAGACTTTTTGGACAAAGTATTGGACGTTTTAAAAATCTTCATAATAACTTTTTCTCTTTCTCTCGCCGTTTTCCTTAAAACAGACAATATTTTGTTTATTTACCTGGGCTTTGCTGCGTGTTTTTTCTTTATGTTTAGGTATTATATAAAACTCGCAACCCTTTTTGGCCGAATAGATCTTGATTCTTCGTATTTATCCAAATCCGCCCAAAAAAGAGAACAGCTGGAGAAAAAAATTAATAAATTAACGTTTTTAAATTCTCTTTGGATTAGAAATAGAATTATATTGTTCGTCGATGAGGCAGAATTTGCAGTTTTCACCTCACTTGGAGCTTTATTTAATAGACTGGATCTGGCTCTTTGGATACTTGCCGTAAGCCAAATCGTAATCGCATTTTGGAGATTTTGGGAAAGAGGACATCAAGTAAGCAAGAACTCGGGCAAGCTTCTTGAACCTCTAAGAAAATAGCTATACAATAGTAGCTCTTCTATGAAAGCAGTTATTTTGGCAGCAGGCGTAGGCTCAAGAATAAGACCTCTCACCGACCAAGCCCCAAAATCTTTGCTTGAGATTAACGGCTCAACAATACTTGGACGAATGCTGACAAATATTCAAAAATCCGGAATAAAAGATGTGACCATTGTGACCGGATACTTGGAAGAAAAGATCAAGGAATTTGCCTCCTCCTTTACCGGCCTTAATATCAAATACGTTAGAAACGACAAGTTTGACAAAACAAATACTGCCTACTCTCTCATGCTGACTAAAAAATTTATTAGAGATGAGGACTTTGTAAAATTCGATGCCGATGTTGTTTTCGAACAGAAAATTCTGGAAAAACTTATTCAAAGTCCATTTAAGAGTGCACTTTGCATAGATAAAAACATCCACTTGGACAAAGAGGAAGTAAAAGTCCAACTTGGAACTGATGGTCGAGTTTTAAAAGTAGGAAAAAAAATTGACTTCAATAGAGCTTCCGGAGAATCAATCGGTATTGAAAAAATAGGTAAGGAGGCCGGAAAAATATTATTCGGCGAGCTGGAACAATTGCTCAAAGATCCAAATAAATGGAACGAGTATTACGATGATTCTTATACGACTTTGGTTGAACTTGGAATACCTTTTGGCGCTGTAGATATTTCCGGCTTAAAATGGGTGGAAATAGACACGCACGAAGACTACGCTAAAGCACAAAAATTGTTTACCAAATAACTATTTCTTAGGGGTTGCTGACGGGGATGGACTTGCGGAAGCTGTTCCCACATTTACCGGCGCTATATCAATGAGCTTGTTTGTTGAAGGTCTATAAAGATAAGCTTTTTTAGCCTGCACATAGATTAAAACCTTGTCTCCGTTTTGCGCATTAGCAAAAAACTGTTGATCTGTAAGCTTTGATTTGTCTGTAATTGTTGCAACTGTTGGCGTTTCTCCTGTTGGAAGCTCTACTATTTTACCAACTTGAGCGACTAAATCTTTTACTTCCTGTTGGGCAACAGATTGAGGATTTTGCTTTAATTTTGTAAGTTCCGTCTGCGTTGCCTGATATTTTGTGAACGCAAAAACTCCTCCGATTATGGCCAGAATCAAAAGAACAATAAGTACTATTTGTTTTGCCATATTATTTTTTTATAGGTCCGGTTGATTCACCTGCTACTTGAGGGCTATTTCCTTGCGCTCCTATATTGACCGGTGCAACGTCTAGAATTTTATTCAACCCAACAGAGTAAAGATAAGCTTTTTTAGCTTGTGTATAAATTAAAATTTTGTCTCCGTTCTCTGCTTTGGAGAAAAACGGCTGATTTTTTAGTTTACTTATATCCGAAACTGTTGCGATTGTTGGCGTTTCTCCTGTTGGCAATACTACTAGCTGGCCTACTTTTGCAATAAGAGCATTGTTTTCATTTTGGGCTGCGACTGTTGGATTTTTCTTAAGATCTGCCAATTCTTTTTGGGTTTTTTGAAGCTGTGTGTAATAGTAAAGCGAAGAAAGAAGAGTTATGGCAAGAAGAATTACGAGGAAAAAATGATTTTTCGACCATTTCAATAAAAGCTTCATATAAAAATCGTAAAGTAATTAGATTTTCTTGTCAAGCACCATTAATTTAAAGTTACATAACTTCCACTAACCCATCCGAAGGCGCCCGTTGAATATTCAATTTTATACCATCCATTATCTGTGCCTTTAATTTCAAACGTTTGGCCCGGGTTAACTTGCGCTAACTCACTCCCCGATGCAGCAGGAATATCTCTGACTCTCAAAAATCCAAGATCGTTTTGGTTAACCGTTAAGGTTTGCGATGCACTCTGAACAGATGCAACCGGCGTTGCGCTAGGTGTAGGAGTTGGTGTGGGAGTCGGACTTGCAGAAACCAATGGAGTCGGGGTGGGAACTACAGTTGGGACAGGTGTTGCAATCGGCGTGGCCGTGGGCGTAGGCGTTGATGTTTGAGTAGACAAAACAGCACTACTAACCGCAGTCTTTGCGTCCTTTATAGCAAATGCCGTCCATGAGAATTTAATATCCCCGACAGCGGGCTTATTTATTTTTATTGTAAATCCGCGGGTATTTCTTCTGGTTACTACATATTTTATGTCTCCGTTTAATATGTCGCTTTCCAGTTTGGTTTGGGCCGCCAAAACTGCAGGATCTGCACTTCCATTGACATTGTCGTCTATTGTTACAGAGATATTTACCAATGGTGTTTGTGTATATTCTTTATCAAAAACTATGTCAACGCTTTCTGCATCTTTCTTAACAATTGCAAAGCCTGCTGTATCGTTGTTAAATGTAGGACGGCCTTCAAAAGCTACATCCTTGTGGAATATTACATTTCCGAAGAATTCCGCAATCGAGTCAAAGATTGTTTTGTCTTTAAATTCTGCAGGGCCAAAAACTGTTAATCCTCCCGTTGCAGTTAATTTTCCAAGTACGGAAAGATCTAATGAAACTATCGCAGACTTGTCAACTGTAAGTGAACCTAAAACCTTTACAAAATCATTATCAAATATGATTTTTTGAGCAAGCTGTGCGGACGATGTAGAGATTTGAGCAGAAGAACTTGCTTGAGTAATTTGATTATTCAATCCTGCGGAACTGGTCGACTGTTTAAGCTCTCTAAGCGCCGCAATACTTGTCTGTAAACCAACTACAAGAACTTGTTGGTCTTGAATGGCTTTGACAAGAAGTGGAGTAACTTTACCGTAATCGACTGACCATGGAATTGCATCATTGCTAAGCGACACCATTCCATCATCGCCATTTGTTGCAACTGCTTCTGGATATATTCCATTCAATTCCTGAGCAACGAAACCAGTTTGTATTGTATTGGTAGTATCAGCGTTGAAAATATAATCTCGAACGTGGAGATTCATGAGATCAGTCAGACCAAAGTGAGTATCAGTGACGTTGTGCTTCAGACGAAGATCAGACGTGGTGGTATACACCACTTGACCAGTGGTACCTGTTCCGGATATTTGGCCTTGAGTAGCAGCACCGCTATTAATGAAGCGAATAAATTTATTGGTGGTTGCCAATGTTGCAATACCTCCGTAAGTCATGGTCATCATATCTGTCGTTACCCCAGTCGTTGCACTAGTTACAGTAATACCCTTCATCAGTTGCGCGGTACCGGCAAGGTTGATATTAAGAGCGGAACCGGTTGAACCGACAGCGTTTGCGCCTGAAGCGTTTATGGAGACAAGTTGCCCGGTCATCCCAGTCATCGCGCCTGTTTCATTAACGTTTAAGAGTGAACCAACGTTAGTTCCGGCAGTAGTAATGCCGGTTGCGGAGGAAGCAATCGTGAATCCAAGACCGCTTGTGAGTGAGTTAGCATTAAGTTGCATAGCAGTTGCCAGCGTCGTCGAAATATCGTCGATCTGGAAACCAACTCCGGCGGCTGTTCGGATGCCGTTGAAGTTAAAGCGGACCAACCCGGCTGTAGGCGCACCTGTTGAACCAGTGGTAACTGACAAGGCGTTACCGGTTAATCCAGCGGCTGTTGCCGATACCACCAAACCGTTACCTGTTGTTAAAGAGTTGGTGTTAATTTTCATAGTCGTTGCAAGGGTTGTTGAAATGTCATCGATTTGGAAACCATTGCCAGCCGCGGTGCGGGCACCAGTAAAGTTGAAGCGGACCATACCGTTGGTAGTGGCACCGGTTGATGCGTCGGTAACAAGGATAGGTTGAGTTATTTGGGAGGTACCCGAGGCATTGATGTTCAAAAGAGCACCAGTGTTTGCAACCGCGGTACCAGCAAAGTTTATATTTGCCAGAGAACCTGTAAAGGCAGTGGTTGCGCCGGAAGAATTGATATTTAATAATGAACCGGTGTTGACACCTGCAGTAGTAAGTCCAGTACCAGTGTTAATGACCGAGAGTCCCAAGCCAGTAGTCAGAGAGTTAACATTGACTTGCATAGCTGTAGCAAGAGTGGTGGAGACATCATCAATCTGGAAACCATTGCCAGCAGTCGTTCGTATACCGTTAAAGTTAAATCTGACCAGGCCATTGGTGACCGTAGCAGTTGATGCAGTTTGGGTCAAAAGAGAATTACCGGTTTGACCTGTATTAGATGTTGTAATATTTACCAAAGTATTGGCTACGGCTTGAGAATCAGTCACGCCTATAGCCGTATCCCAGCCTGAACCAATATTTAACCCTGTTTCTGTTCCAGCACCTGGAGTAGTGATGCTACCAATCTTGATTCCATTTAAAGATCCTGCTCCGGGACCTGCCGCCACGGTTGGCAATTCAATACCACTAATAGTTCCGGCAGTCGTAATTGAACCCGATCCCGTTGGCAAGGTAATCTTTATTCCATCATTGGTGCCGGCAGTTGTTACTGTTCCAACAGTAATATTTTCTCCATTTGCTGTTGGCGTACCGGAGGTTCCAGTTATATTTGGCGTAGTCGTACTAATACCATTGAAGGTTACTGCTGTTCCTCCATTCATAGTTATATTATTCATTGCAGAAATTGTCACACCGGCAATGGTGTTTGTTCCATTGGTGTATAAAGCTTCCGTCGGGACACTGACTGCAACACCGTTGTTGTCCACTCTAAATATATCCGGGACAATTGGTTGAGTAGTGCCGGTTATCGTAAGATTATCTAGCCTTGATCCCCCCTGGTTACTAACTCTTAGAACTCTGTCTACGCTCAAGTTTGTCTGGGTAAAGGTCATGCCAAATGGGTCATAGCTTGTTGCAAGGAAATCTTTAAAGGTTGTGTCGTTACTCTCTGCCCAAATTCCACCCGCTCCGGAGTTGTTTTGTCCAATTGCTAAAAGTGTTCCGGTTCCATAACCCTTTGTATTGGATACCGAAACGACCGCGTTTCCGTTTGTCGCATCGTAAGCTGCATTGACATCGTCTTTAGTCGTAATCGAAGTAGAATAAAGATCTTGCAAAGTGTCATTGTCAATTCCTATTACCGAAACTCCGGCTGCTCCTCCCGTATAGATGAGTCCATTATCCATCATTGGTCTAACGGCTTTGACAACTGACGAGCCGTTTAGTGCTTGGGATGCGTCCGCCGCAACCGTAACTCCACGAATTGTTTGAGCGGAATGGAACGTACCGCTTCCATTATTGCTTGAGAACAAAGCTCTGTAGCCAACTTGGTACATTTTCTGAACCTGCGCTGCCGATATCGAATTAGCAAAGAATGAGAACTCGTCCAGAACTCCTCCCGTAAACTGTGCTGCTGTTGCGGCAGAGTTTGCCATTAGTGTCATAAAGTTTGTATTGGTCATCGAACCTGATTGAGTTGTATTTGCAGCGGATTGACCATCCTGGACACCATCGATATATTGAGTCAAAGTGCACGAGTTACCGGCAGCGTTACAAGCTGAATTGTTAATCAATCTATTTTCCGAAATTACAACGTGGTGCCAAAGATTATCGTCAAGGATTCTTGTTGATGTCGCCGTTATTGCAGTCGTTCCATCGGTTACGTTTGCAGTCAATAAATGTCCCGTTGTAATTCCGACATAATATCCGGCAGATCCTGCTGTTGGGCTTGAGGTTACCTGCTTGTTAACAATAGTCCTCGTTGTCACAGCGCTCGTTGTCTTAATCCAAAAGCTAAGGGCGAAGGTATTTGTTGCAATAGATAGGTTAGTGTTATCGGCACAAGTATTTGCAACCGTTCCAGTACAAAGATAGTTTGCCGTACCATCAAAATTCTTTGCAAGACCTCTTACTCCGGAAACAGAGGTCACATTAGTTGTGCCTTTTGAAGTAAAACCTACAGCTTTAATAGAAACATCTTTATCTGATGCATTACTTATCAAGGCATTATTTAGCGTCGTATTCCCGGCCATGGGAAGCATTGCCCTGGTATCTCCAATCATCTCTTCCGAAATATTATTGGAAGAATAATACTTAACTGACCCTGCAGTTTCGTTCCCGGTTTTCTCCTGCAAAACGGTAAGTCCTTCATTATACGCAACGTAAATTGTGTTGGACTGTCCGTCTACAGTCGATGTTCCATTAGTTACGTACAAAGCGTCGGGCGCGGAGGCGTTGATTGTGGGAGCTGCCGAGAATAAGGCGGGGCCCAAAACTCCAGTCCCGCTTGTTGCACTGGTACCCGTTTCGTCATACATTGCGGAGAAAGCAACTGTATTACCGGACTTGGTGGAGGCTTGATACCAAACATCCAATTCTTTATCCGTCGAATTCAAACCATAAACATTATCGTCCGGGCTGTACCAGGCAGCCGTATAAGCTTTGCTGGCTGTTCCTAAGTTAGCAACCGACTGGGAGGTTTCGTTAATAAGCGAAATTCCTCCGTTTGTTCCTCCCGCCGTTGCAACCGCAACAAAAGTTTTTCCATTAATTGGCTGGGCGAAGACGTCGTTAACCGATGCGCTAAGAATAGCCATGGCCGTTCTTCCCTGGCTGTTGTAGGCTGCGGTCTGCGTCGTGTTTCTTGACGAAATCGCACCGGAATAATCTTCGGCGTCTGTCGTGTTATACCTTGTAATTTTGTCGTTCTTGAAGTTAATTTCGTACATTCCGGTCGGGGTCGTTCCATTAGTTCCGACATAGATATTCCCGTTGAGCGCAAATACTGAAGACAGAGTGTTAACAGTGGTCGACGATGATCCTAATGCAACCTGCGCTCCCGAAGCGTCAAATTCCATCCACAAGGAATTGTCTTTTGCGTCAAATATAAGAAGATTTTTGGTTGTACCGGAGGCTGTTACGACCAAAATCGCTTTTTTTGGAAATACCTGGGCTCCACAACGAAGGTTTGTTCCAATCGTACAAGCGTCAGCCGCTGTCCTTGTTTCGTTATACCAGGATGCTTGCTTTGCTCTTTCATCCTGAGTCCATCTTCCGCCGTCTAAATCCCTTGTCGTATCATAGACATAAATATCGTTGACGTTTGTAACTGTAACTTGATTTGTGTGTCCCCCAACTGTCAAATCCCTGTTGTCCAAAGACAAGTAATTTTTGCCGTCGGTTGCGACGACGCTGATTATTTTACCCGTCGATAATTTTGCATTCGTGGCACCACTTGCATTGACTTTTGGATCCGAAACAGTAAGCGCGAGTCCCGTACCTGTTGTCAAGCCGGTTGCAGAAATTCCGACGGCTCCAGCCGTATCGGTTGTAGCTCCGTTTGCGTTAACAGCCAAACCCGCAGTGTTATTGGTTGTTACTCCGGCATTTATTATTACGTTAGTTTGAGCGGTTGTGTTACCCAGAGTTAGAGTTTTAGCATTGGCCGAAGTACCTATGTTGATGCCTCCCGTTGTACCAGAATCGATACTTAGAACCCTACCTGAAGCGGTAGTAATATCTGTCCCGATTGTCCCTGAGAAAGAAATTCCGCTTATTAATGTACCTGTTGTTTGAGTTATATTCAAACCATTTGTAGTTGTTCCGGCAGAATTTTGATTAAAAAGAATTCCGTTAGTCGAGGTTAGACCAGTATTAACACCGGATATCAAATTCAAAATGTCCGCAGCAGTCGTAGCATCGGTGGTTCCGTTAATAGTTAATCCTTTTACGCTGCCGGCAGTCGGAGAAATAACATTGTTGTTAGCTGTATTTGCAGTATTTCCTGTTGGAATCTGGACTATACAAGTTGTACAAGCCGCTCCTGCCGAAACGTTATTATCCAAAGCGGACAAAAGTAAATTAAATGTAGATCCGGCACTAGCTTGTGCAGTAAGTGCTCTTCCTAAAACCTGGATATTTGCAGTCGTAGGATATGTAGACCCCAAACTTTTTGCGCGTCCGGCAGTTGTTGTTCCAATACCAATATAATCTCCTACTGCAATCACGTTATCGGCAACTGCAGAAACTACTCCGGAGATAGCAATTTTGGCCGCAGCTCCTCCCGAAACAGAATTTACTGCAACTCCGACCGCGTTATTGAGAGTTCCTGTTGTTGCCGTTATTACCTGACTCGCAGTTGTATCAGGAATTACAATAAGTCCTGCTGTTGTTCCCCCGGTTCCCGCTGTCAAAGTTACATTGTGGCTCCCTGTCCCAGCGGCAAAAGTTATTCCATCAGCAGCTAATGTCTGCGTAGAACCATTGATAATTAAACCATTAATAGTGTTGGTTGCGGTTGCACCCGTAATTGCACCGGATAATCCTAATGTTGAAACACTTGATACAGCGCCGGAGTTGATAACTATTCCATTGATTGTATTTGTTGCTGTGGCACCGGTTATCGCTCCAGAAAGACCAAGAGTCGTAACTCCTGAGACTGCAGAGGAGCTGACATTGATTCCATTAATAGTGCCAGTTGTTGCAGCTGTAATGGTGGATGCAACTGTTAATGCACCTGAACTTGTAATCTTGTTTGAAGTTGAATAGAAGTTAATGTCACCTGTTCCTGCTTTTAAGGTAAGAGAGGATGCTCCATTTGTTTCACCAATTGTAATAACAGCCTTACCTGTTGTAACACCGGTTCCGGTACCAATGTTGATTGTCTGAATCTTTGTGTCAGCTGTTGCTCCGGCACCAATACTAATAGTATTGGTATCTGTTGAAAGACCAAGAGTTAAGGTTCCGGTTGTACCTGCTGCACCAAGAGTTAAGTTACTCGCTGTTGCGGAAGTAATAGTTAATGCTCCAGAGTCGGAAATTGCGTTTGTACTGAATGTCTGCGAGGCAATTACCGTACCCGAAACCAAACTTCCGACTGAGGTAATAGCAGACTGTGCTGCTCCTGTTACTGTTGCTGCAGTTCCCGAAACATTACCTGTTACGTTTCCTGTTAATGGACCGGAGAATCCTGTAGATGTTAAAAGACCGGTGGATGGATTAAAGAATAATTTGGTTGTTGATACCTTAGCTGCAGCATTTCCTCCTGCTGTTGCGGTAAT
>DATFUR010000012.1:0-8092 GCA_035260725.1 Patescibacteria group bacterium | reverse complement strand
CTTTATGAATTTTTCCATTGGCAAAGTATAACATAATTAGAATAATTTAGTCCAGGTTTAGAAAAAATGAATTTTCAAAAAAGATATAGTTTTATCCATTTTTGCTATCTTGCGAAAAAGAGGTGTTGTAACTAAACTCTCCTTTACCACTTATGCAGGATCTATGGGATAGGGCCTTGGGTGAAGTAGAAGTTGAGGTCTCCAAAGCCGTCTTTTTAACACTTTTTAAACAAACTTCTCTTCTTTCTGTGGAAGAGGATATTGCTACGGTGTCTGCTCCGTCAATGATGGTGATTGACCTCTTACAAAGAAGGTTTTATCAGATTATTAAAAAGGCTTTGGACAAGCAAACGGGCATAGACACGAGAATTGTTTTTATTCCAAAAACTCCAATAACAAAAACTCGAATGGAAAATGCGGGGCCCCTCTTTAATCAACAAGAGGCCGGAAAAATTGTGATCGGACACTTGCCAAGAGTCAGGCCGGATTTTACTTTTGAAAACATGGCAGTTTCCTCAAGCAATCAGCTGGCGTTTGTTTCCTGTTCTTCGGTTGCCAAGAAGATAGGCTCTTTCTATAATCCTCTTTTTATTCATGGGCCTGTAGGGGTAGGCAAAACGCATCTTATGCAGGCGATTGCAAACGATGTCTATTCTAAAAATCCAAACAAAAAAATTCTTTATATAACCTCCGAAGAATTTACAAACGAAGTTGTTGAGGCAATTAGAAATAACGCCACCTCTATGATGAAAAAAAAGTTTAGAAACCTAGACATTCTCTTAATAGACGATGTGCAGTTTTTGGCGGGTAAAGAAAAAGTTCAGGAAGAACTTTTCCATACTTTTAATATCTTGGTCGATAATTCTGCTCAAGTCGTTCTTTCTTCCGACAGACACGTTTCGGAACTTAAAGGGGTGGAAAAAAGATTGGTCTCAAGATTTTCCGGAGGATTAACAGTAGACATTGAGTCTCCTGACTTTGAACTCCGAACCGCAATTCTTCTTATCAAAGCAAGAAAGCTTGGAATTGTCCTCCCAATTGACGGCGCGAAAACAATTGCCCAAGACATAAAAGATACCAGGGCCCTTGAGGGAGCGCTTTTAAGAATTATTACCCAAGCCGAGGCGTTAGGAGAAGACTTAACTGTTGAATTAATTAAAAAAGCTGTCGAAAATAAAAGTGAAAGGCCTCGTCCCTTTGGCCCCGACGAAATTATAAAAAACGTTTGCTCTTTTTATAACATTAGACCCTCGCAAATAAAAAGTGCCAAGAGAGACGCCTTTTTGGTGCGTCCAAGACAGGTTGCAATGTATCTTCTTAAGAAAGACCTGGGTCTTACTTATTCGCAAATCGGGGACTTCTTTGGAGGACGGGATCACACAACTGTAATGCACGGGGTTAGCAAAATAGAGGGCTTGGTTTCGAAAAATAAAATGGCTAATGATCTTTTGGGGATATCTCGTCTTTCAAAAACTTCTCCTGTGGATTACTAACCCTGTGTCTTTATCCTCCTTCTTTTCCCCAATTTTTTCCTTAAGTTTTCAACGTTTGTTTTGCCCTCCAGTCCTTGCTTTTTTCCACTTTTCCCTATAAACTACAACAACTACAAACTGTAATAATGAGGGCAACGTTTCTTTTAGAAAACCTTTTGGGAAATCTTTCTTTCTTAAACCAAGCAATTTCCACAAGAGCACAACTTCCAATTCTCTCCGGGTTTTTACTAATTGCTGAAAAAGGCAAATTAAAAATTTTAGCAACCGACTTAGAGATAGGAATATCTGTTTCTATCCCAGCAAGCATAGAAGAAGAGGGGAGACTGGTAGTTTTGGCAAAGCCGTTTTCGGAATTTGTCGCAAGTCTCTCCGAGGAAAAAATAACAATAGAGAAAAAAGAGAACACAATTTTAATCTCGGGCAAAAAAACAAGGGCAAGCTTTGTTTTCATGGACGAATCCGAATTCCCAAATCTTTTTGAAGAAAAAGGCGAGGAGATAATTACAATAGATGGGGAAGCGATTGTTAAAAATTTTTCCAGAGTTGTTTTTGCCGCAAGCCAAGATGCGGGAAGACCCGCCTTTGCTGGAGTTTTGTTAAAACAAGAAAAAGAAAAGGTTTTAATGGTTGCAACCGACTCCCATAGACTTTCCAAAAACCTAAGCCGTTTTGTAAAACAAAAGGCAAACCTTAAAACCCCCCTTCTTATTTCTGCGCGAACTATTCGGACGCTTCTTGCAAACAAATCAGAAGATGACGTAGTTGTTTCTGTTTCGCAAAAACAAAACCAAATAATTTTTTCCCAAGGAGAGACAATTCTAGTAGGAAGATTAATAGACGCGGAGTATCCCGACTTTGAAAAAATAATACCCACTGATTCAACAACCAGAGCGGAGTTTGATAGGGTAGAGCTACAAAACGCCCTAAAAACAGCTTCTGTTTTTGCAAGAGACAATGCCAACATTGCAAAACTTTCCATTAAAAAAGACGTTATTTCTGTTTGGGCCAAAAGTCAAAGTCTTGGAGAAAACTCGGTAGACGTGGCGGCTAAGACAACAGGGGAGGGTAACGAAATCGCTTTTAACATCCGTTACGTTTTAGACCTTTTGCAAAACATAGATGCCGAAACAATGGTTTTTGAAATGACGGGTCCTTTAAACCCCGGAGTTTTTAAAATAGCAAACGATAATTCCTTTATTCACCTTATAATGCCCGTTAGGGTTAAGGACGAGGAGCTTCAGGGGTAATATTCTCTTTTGATAGTCCCACACTTTTTGCAATTGTTGAGAGAAACTCGTTTTCTTTTTGCGGGATGAAATAAATAATTTTTATTATGTCCCGGCCGTTGGTTTCCGTTCCTAAACCCTGGTTTAAGAAAATTTGCCACACAAAAGGGTCTTCGCTTGTAGCGTAAAGGATTAGAGGAGAGCCGGCATACGCATTTTGAAAATCTTTGTAGGTTCCTCTATAAGAACCGAAAATGTTTTCTATCGAGTAAAGTTCCACATTATTTTTAAAAACCACAGTGTTTTGAAATTCTTTGCTTGGGGTTGGATAATAAAAAGTTGTTTCGTCGGCATTAGTCGTTATGGACAAAGGCACCCCATTCGTCTTGATAACATCATCTTTGGTAGAATTCCCCGGAAATAGTTTGTTAAGACTGCTGTAGTCCTTTGTGAAGTCTCTGGGGACTATCGCAGTTTTGTTTTGTGTTGTTGAAACTTGTTGTTTTGGTTTTGAAAAAATAATGCCGGCTGCAAGAATCAAAATAACAACCCCGATAATTATAAATTTTTTTTTCATTGTGTCTCTTGAAAAATATTTTTCAATTCCCAATTATAGGTATTGGGACAAAGTGTTGGAAAATTTTCCAAAGGTGGCCTTTTTAACAAAAATTGGGACACCGACTCTGCGAAAGATTCGACCGTCTCTCCGCCACCGCCGCCTGTGTTTGCAAAGGGGTATGTTTTTAAAAAACCAAGCGAGCTGTAGCAAGCGGGGTCTGCAGATACTAGGTCGGAGAAAGGATAGGATTGCCAAGTTCTGGGATTTCTCATTATAAGTATGTGTCCGGTTTCGTGAAGAATTGTATATTTTAGTGTTTCTTGGGAAAGACCGGATCTAATTGTAATCTCGTCTCCTCCGGCCAGTGTCAGTCCATCGACTTGTCCTCCTTGCCACGTCAGGTTTTGCTGAAAAGTTATATTAACTGGCCCGTTGGAGGTTAATTTATTTTTGTATCCCGGATAAAAAAGACCGATTGACAAAGCGTCATTGACTGTTTGTATTTCTTGGGGCGTAGCGCCTGTTATATTAACAATTCCATTAATGTTTTGATTGGCAATTGGTGTTGGTGTAGGAGTTGTTGATTCGGCCTGGTTTCCAAGAACAAAGATAAGAATAATCATTATTAAAGCAATTCCTCCTATTGTTGCCACAACAGGATTTGCAATGATAGGAGCAAGCCGCCCGACCTTAGAGGCAAACCTTGCAGCCCGGCCAAGATTCCGCCCGGCGCCGTAGGCATTTTGGCCGAAATTCAAAAGATCCAAAGCGTGATCAAAAGAGCTTTTCTCCTTTTCTTGGTTTTGGTCCTGGTCCATAAATTTATATTAACAGGCTTTATGTTTGGTTCAAAATTGGAGGTTCCACAGGAGCCTTGGCAGACTCCCTTTTTAAAAGTTCTTGAGGATTTGAAGTTATTATCTCGTGTTCAAAGGGTGCTGCAACAATTTTTATAGCAACGTGGCTTTGTCCTGCAAAAAATAGTCCTTCTCCGATTGCGGATGATAAAAGCAAGTCTCGCTCTCCCGAGGACAAATAAAATATTTTTGAGACAAGGTCAATCTCTGTCGGGCTCTGTTTTAAAAGAATCTGAAGTGACGAGTTGGATAAAACCGCCTTTCCGTAGTCTGTCGATAGAAAATCCTGGACGTCTTGTGTCGCTGTTGTCAGGGCCAAATAATATTTTCTGGCCCTTTTTGCAACTCCATAAACAAAACTTGCCGAGTCCTGGTATTTCATGATGTACCAAGCTTCATCTAAAACCAAGAGTCTTTTTTTAAGGGTCTTTCTGACTTTTGTCCAAACAAAATCCAAAACTATGTGCATTGCAATGGGGCGCAGTTCTTCTTCTAAAGCCTTAATAGAAAAAACCGTGAGTTGGTTTTTAATATCAAAATTAGATTGCTGATTAAAGAGGTTGCTAAGACTCCCTTTGGTAAACTTTTCAAGGCGCAAAGCAAGTCCGGAGGCTTCCGGTTCTTTCATCTCGCTTAGCACGTTATACAAGTCTTCCATAATAGGAGGCTCTTTCGTTTGGGTATTGGGGTCTGTTGTTATTCCTTTATTTTTGTACGTTGCAACGAGCGCCCGGTCGAGTATTGCTGCTTGTCCGGGGTCCAATTCGCCCATAATAATTTTCAAAAGCGCGTGCAGAGACAATATTTTAAGACCTAATTCATTTTCGCCTTCCTCGTAAATTCCTGAAAGGTCAAAAGGATTTATCCTAATTGGCTCCGAGGGTTTAAAAGTTACATACTCTCCATCTAAAGTTTTTACAATTTCTTCGTATTCTCCCTCCGGATCTATAATTATTATTTCTGTTCCAAACATGAATTGACGCATTACCTCAAGTTTTATAAGGTAGCTTTTTCCGGCTCCCGATTTTCCAAAGACAACCTCGTTAGCATTTTCCAGAGAAAACCTATCAAAGATAACCAAGGAGCCGTTCTGAAGATTCTCTCCATACATAATTCCCTTGTCCTGGGCAAGCGTTGCGGAGGTAAAAGGAAAGGTGGTAGAAAGACTCGTTGTATCCATGTTGCGGGGTAGATAAAGGCTGTCGGTCCCCTGAGGAATACTTGATTTAAAACCTTCTTCCATTTGCAGTGTTGCAGATTTTCCCGTCATAAGCATTGATGAAAGAGTAGTTTCGAGTCTATTGCCGGCGTCTTCCAGATCCTTTTTATTTTCCGAGGAAAGCGTTATATAAAGACTAAACTGAAAAAACCTCTCGACGCCTTTTGCCAATTGTTCCTGGACCGACAAAGCGTCTTCCAAGGACGCCTTTACTTTTGGATCTATTTCCCGGCCGTCGTCTATTTCCGAGGCGATAGTTGCTTCCATTTCTGCAATCTTTCGTCTTAAATCAGACAAAACGTCAGAGGAAGAAGACGGATATATAAACATCGAAATAAGCATTGAATGTTCAAAGTCGATAAGAGGAGAGAGCCAGTTTGGAGAGACAAATCTTGGATACCCTGCTACGAAATAAGTTTTATAAAACCGTTCTCCTATTTTTAGGGAGTTAAAGTCAACTTCAATTGACGATGGGGAAACGGTGTCCGCAACAGAACCCCCGCGAGTCGCCATCCCCTCGCTGCCTTCTTCGTTGTAAACATCGTAAAAAAGTTTTGCCAATTCTTCATTTTGCAATATTTTGGATCTTAGATTAAGTCTTGCAAGTTGGGAATTCAAAGAAGACGCTTTGCTATGAAGCGCCGCCCTGGCAGCGTCTTTAAAATTATGGGACGAAGCCTGGGGATTTTCAAGATGCGTAAAGGGAATAACAATATAAAATTTCTTGTCTAAGATCGTATTTACTTTTACCAACTCCGCTACAAAATTTCTATATTTTTGTATTTGTAAAGAAAGTTTTTGGTTTGGATTTTTGGTAACTTCTTCGTCTAGAAGCTTTAGATAGTTGGATATATCAAGTTTTTTACTTCTTATGGAGATTTGAATCGGAAAAGACAATGAATTTAAAAGTGCGGAGAAGGCGGCTATCTTCGCATCCTGCTCTTGGGGCGAAAGAAGAGTAAAATTTGTAGCTGTTACCTCAAAAATAAGACACGCATTGCCTCTGGAAAAAACCGCGATGTCTCCTATTATTTCTTTTATTCCGGTAAAACTTTGGGTAGATGATTTAATTTTGGGCATATTAATTAAATAAAGATTTTCTTAACTCTTCTCTCGGGTCAATAGAAATTACCTCAATTGGCAAAATAATGTTTCCCGTAACCGCAAAGCCGACAGAGTCAAATTTACTTTTGGTGTTCGGATCTTCAAACTCTATTATGTAGTCGCCGTTTGAGAGGGGAGTAGAAGCGGAAAACTGTCCTAAAGCATTAGTCTTAAATGCTCTTACCGGATTTCCGTCTTTGTCTTTTACCTCCACAAGAATATTTCCCAATGGATTTCCTCTTGGATCTTTTATTATCCCGGAAACAATATTTGGAAACTCCGGTGCAATAGGAAGACCTGCGGATTTTCCAAGCTCGTTGGAAATTACTCTTACGTTTTTTGTTTCTTGAGGCGCCTGTGCAACACTGGGCGTAAAAACTTGCTGTTTCTGCTCTGTTAGTTGTCTTTTCAGCTCGAAAAGTTCCTTTTCCAAATTTTGTTTTTGGGCTTGCGTGTCGTTGAGAAGATTTTCTAGTTCTAAAACTTTTTCGTGAGCGCCTTCGTAGAGTTTTGACCCCTCATCTTTTTTTTCTGCTTCTTTTGCTTCTTCAAGCTCTTGTTGCAAAACATTGGATTGTTCGACCAACACTTCAAGCTGGGGCGCGGGTTGCGAAACTTCTTGTGGACGCTCCGGTTCTTTCTTTTTCTCTTCTCCTTCGACTTTTGCCGAAATTATGTGAGGGTTGGAGTGTCCGGTAACGGGCGCCTCAATTGTTTGCGAGGATTGCGACGGGCTAAGAAGCTGCGACAGCATTTTAAAGAACCCTTCTTCTTTTTGGTCCAATTTGTTTGGATGCGAAGGATTAATAATTTTATTAGAACCGGAGGTGTCTAAGCTTGCAGGGTTTACAGATTGATTAACAGGAGACGAAAGAGCCATCTTCTGATACACAAATTGCGTTGGGGAAAAAGCAGCTTTTATAAAATTTATAATCATGGTGTCCACGGGTCTTCCCTCTATTGAGAAGAAGGCAAAAGAAACGCCGAAAACAAGAAAAATAAACGTAAAAGGAAGCTTGATAAAAAGGGGAACAGGAAGAGAAAATGCTATCCAGGCAAAAACAGATCCGGTTGCAAGATACGCGAATTGTTTTATTGTCATGTCACCTATGAGTTTAAATTGGAAACCGGTTATGTCCTGGGGAATAGGGTGGTTTTCCATAAAATATCTAGATAATTCAGTGTATTATGTGAAAAATCATGTTGCAAGAGAATCAAAATGGGTCAAATTATAGTAGGGTTTGAGGCTGGTGTGAAAATTATTTTTTAATTAAAGATTTTTTGTTTCTTTTAAGCCTTACACACCCTCAAGAAAAACTCTTATTTTAATATTTTATCCAACAAAAAACCTTGTGAACGCAAAATAACTCGCTTACAATAAGTTTGTGAGTTTCGTTTTACTATTCCCATTCGAATTTATTTTTCTATTTATTTTATCCCGCACTTTGACCCGCAAACTTTCCTTTTTACCCATAAATTTAACTTCCTTCTTGTTTTTGCCCGGTGTAATTGTCCACGAACTCTCACATTATCTACTCGCCAGTTTGCTTTTTGTTCCCGTTGGAGACATTGAATTTATGCCCCAGCGGCGTGAAGGAGAATTAAAGCTTGGCAGCGTTTCTATAGGGCAAACA
>DATFUR010000011.1:0-27060 GCA_035260725.1 Patescibacteria group bacterium | reverse complement strand
TAAAAATTTGGGTACAAATAGGGTAATAGCAAGAAGAGCATTGTTGAGGGAGGCTATCAAAGTATCACTATAATTAGTAGGCATTTATTATTCACCCCCTTTCGCGATTAGATTGATAATACAGTCAGTTTACACATACATCTCTTTGCTTGTCAAGTAGGGTGGGTATTGGTATAATTTATTGATCTTTTCAGGGCCGGTAGCTCAGCGGTAGAGCAGGAGCCTTTTAAGCTCTTGGTCACAGGTTCGAATCCTGTCCGGCTCACCAAACTCGTCGCGTTCTAGTGCGACCTAACTGCCCTTCTCGTTTAGCTTGTTGTATCTTGTTAATTTTACTTCAAAATTGCCCCATTTCGTCACGGCATTCTGTATAAGGCCGCCTGATGGAGGTTTACCATGAGTTCGCCGAAGGGACGTTGGAAAGATTATCTTTCATAAATTTTAACGTTACTGTCGAAACTATTAATGTTTGCGCAAGATTGCCCTGGGAAACCTTCTGCCTTCAATTCACGCTGCGCTGTAAGCTGAACCAACATACAACCCATCGATTGTCCGCCGGCTTTTGCTGTTATGGTCTGCCTGCCGTTTATTGTTCGTTCATTATTAATCGGTTTGCCATCAGCCAGTAATTGAACTTGAGACAGCTCGTACTTTACCAGTTCATTTGAGACATTAATGCTATCCGGTTTTGGCGCAGTGCTTGTTATAGCAAACTGACCGCCATTTTCCCCCCATGCACCGCTTGAAATTTCCCAGAGTGTAGGGTCGTAATTATTTGGCGCAATAGCAAGCTGACTTTTCCAGCCGTTTTGATTATCTTGATTATTACCCGTATAGCCGCCCTGTCCCTTTATAAACCAATTGCCCGAAAGAGTGCCGTCAATATCGTAATCAATCTTGCCGGACACAGGCTGAGCCTTGCGTGGATTAAGACTTAGCATTAAAGTTTTAAGTTCAGGTGTTGCGTAGTCAAGCGGGTCTGCAGTATGAATTTTCCATGGTTCACCTTTGTAATGTTCCGGCACCAGAAAACCTGGAAGTGTTTTTGTAGTGTCCCAGACGGCAAAATCGAGGGTTTGACCACCGATTCTACCAATAACCTGACCGGCCTTGATCGGAATGTTTACACTAGCGTTTTGCTCTGTCCCAACTTGAGATTGAATCTCGGGGCTAAGGCTCGTAATAAGGTCAAAATAGCTTAAAAAGGTACAGGTATAGTCGATAATCACACGATATTCATCTGTTTTACGGCCATGGGTAAAAGAAGAGTAATCAGAAGTACGGTGTTGAATTTGCGTTATATGTCCATCAGCAAGTGCCCTAACTTCATAGGCGTCCCTCGGTGAATCCCAACTAGCTGGTGCAAAATATTGATGGTCAATTGGCGTAACGTGTTGGTTGGTCATCCATCCATATGGAATAATGCTCGAAACATCTTCGGGTTTCATTGGCGAGACGCTAAGAGTAACCGGTCCGGTGCCTGAACAATTACTGCCTGCCAAATCACTGCCTGCTCTCTCTGCGACAGGCTCGAAAGTGTGAGTTTTTTTGCTAACAAACATACCGGCACCGATTATCGCAACCGTAATAACTATAATAAGGATGAACTTTATGCGAGCAAAACCATGCATATTCTTGTTCATAAACTAATTATACATAAACGGAATAAGGATTATGTTTGACTCCGAGGGATGGGACGTTAGGTGCCAGACCCATACGGCTCACCATTCTTGTTCTGATCTTCTTTGACATAGTTTCCTAAAGTTTGTATAATCATTTTTCATGTCATTAGTCGAGTCCCAACCTCATACATTAGTCACAGAAGACGGAAAGCCTATTGTCCGTGTTCAAGGTGATGATCATAGATGCGATATTTTCGCGGGATTGTTTGGTCCTTCCAGAGGCAGAGATATTTTCTTAGATAGAGTAATTGCTCACGCTGAATTTGTAGGTACTATTGCAAGTCATGATCCTAAAGAAAGAAAAATAAATTTACCTCAAAAAGGATCAGGAGGAGATCATCTTGTCCAAATTTTTCGCAGCGTAAAGGGATTAAAAAAGAGTGAAGAAAAGAGACAAAGAGTCGTATCAATGCTTGAATTTATTAAAGCTTAAGACTCCAGCCAGGGTTTGTTTTCTTCTCGGGTGTTTGGGGAAACTACAGAAAACATCGCTTTCTTTTGGAAATCCTTAATATTTTCTGCTCCGGCATAAGTCATTGCACTTCTAAGTCCTCCTATCAAATCATTAATAACGTTCTCTACAGATCCTTTTGTTCGGACATTTATAGCAACGCCTTCCGCTGCTCTAAATTCTCCTGCGGAAACGCCATTGTCCTTCATGTAATCTTTTGAGGCTTGACCCCTTGCTCTTTTAAAGCCTCTGACAACTTCTCCCGGAGTTTCATCACATCCCGCGAATAAAGATCCGATCATAACAACATTTGCTCCGGCTGCAATTGCTTTTGCAAAGTCTGCGGGTTTTTTTATTCCTCCATCAGCAATTACCGATAGTCCTGCGGACGTTGTTTCGAATATCGCAGAAAGCTGGGGGAAGCCTGTTCCCGCGACTAGCCTTGTTATACAAAGTCCTCCCGGCCCTACTCCTACTCTTGCGATATCAATTTTTGCGCTTTTGTACGATGACGCCTGTGTAAAAGAAACTATGTTTCCGGCTACAATGTAAAGCTTAAGTTTTGTTTTTATTTCTTTTGCCAGTTTTTTAACCTGCTCCATTCCTCCGTGTGCAACATCAATTAAAATCATCTTTGCACCTGACTCTTTTAAAAGTCTGGCTTCTTCAAATCCGTTTTTGAGACCTATTGCATAAAGACACGGAATATTTTCTTTAGACATTTCTTTACAGATTTTTATTCTTTCTTTTAAATCTCCTCGGGGCAAAGTTCCCATTCCTCCAAGTCTTGCCAGTTCTCTAATCATTTTTTCGCCCGAAATTGTATCCATTGGGGCGGAAATTATGGGTTTTGAAAGAAGATACGGACCAAATTTAGTTTTGGTGTTGACACTTGCTCTTGAACTTATGTTTGAATTTTGAGGGATTAGTAAAACGTCATCGTATGTTAATGAGGAGGGTGCGATATTTTTTAACCTTGGCCATTTTAAGGTTTTTCCCAAAGAGTCGTAGAAGAGTTTAGACATTAAAATTCCCTTACAGATACTAATCAGAAACGAGTCAATTGTCAATTATTAAAATTAGAGGTATAATAGTTGATCTCTGAAATGGAAGAAATAAAAATAAAAGGGGCTAGGGAGCATAACCTCAAAAACATTGACATTTCCATCCCCAAAAATAAACTTGTTGTTTTTACGGGAATTTCTGGAAGCGGAAAATCATCTTTGGCTTTCGACACAATTTACGCGGAAGGACAAAGAAGGTATGTAGAAAGTCTTTCCTCTTACGCCCGGCAATTTTTGGGTGTAATGAAAAAGCCCGATGTAGATTTAATAGAAGGGCTCTCTCCTGCAATTTCGATTGATCAAAAATCAACTTCCCATAACCCAAGAAGCACTGTTGGAACAGTCACGGAAATTTACGATTACTTAAGGCTTTTATATGCCCGGGTTGGACATCCGCATTGTCCTAATTGCGGCAGAGAAATTTCACATCAAACGCCGGAGCAAATAACAAATTCAATTTTGGATTTAGCTAAAACGTCTACCAAATTAAAGGTTTTAGTTCTGGCCCCCGTTGTTAAAGATCGGAAAGGTGAATATACGGAACTTTTTACAGATCTAAAAAAAAGAGGATACAAAAAAGCTAGGATCGATGGGGAAATTTTTAATCTAGACGAAGAGTTTGTTCTTATAAAAACCAACAGACATACAATAGAAGCGGTAGTTGATCAATTGGTGCTGTCTAAAGACACAGACAAAACCAGAATCTCTCAAGACGTAGAGCAGGCGTTAAGACTTGGAGACGGAGAAGTCATCGTTTCTGTTGTAAAAGATTCAGGATTTAATATTCCTGAGAAACCAAAAAAAATGCAAGATGAATTTTTCTCCGAAAAATTTGCATGCCCTGTTTGCCACATATATCTTCCCGAAATAGAACCCCGCATATTTTCTTTTAATACTCCTCATGGAGCATGTGAAGAATGTAACGGACTAGGAACAATTCTAACGGTAGACAAAGACTTGGTATTTAATAAAAATTTGACTATCGGAGAAGGGGGAATTTTACCTTTTTCGCATCTCTTGGAAAAGGATACTTGGTTTTCCAGAACCTTTAAAACGTTTTGCGAGGAGAATAAAATTCCTTTAAACAAGAGACTTTCCGATGTGAGCGAAAACGACAAAAATTTACTTTTAAAAGGAACCGGCGACAAAGAATATTATGTAGAGGGAGAGAATAAATGGGGAAGAGAAACAGTAATTAGAGAACCGTTTAGAGGAATTCTCAACGAACTTCGGGAAAAATATCAATCGACAGAGTCAATGTTCTTAAGAGCACAAATAGAAAGATTTATGCGTTATGAGGTTTGTCCACAGTGTAATGGTGCAAGGCTTAAAAAAACAGCGCTATCTATTACAGTAAATGAGAAATCAATTGTAGAGGTGTCAGATATGTCAATTGCCCAAACGTTTGATTTTATAAAAAATGCGACAGAAAAGATTACAAAGAGAGAAGAAGAAATCGCAAAGTTAATTATTAAAGAAATAAAACAAAGATTATCGTTTCTTCTTGATGTAGGACTTGATTATTTGACTCTTTCCAGAGGTGCCCAGACACTAGCCGGTGGAGAGGCTCAAAGAATCAGGCTTGCGTCTCAAATCGGAAGCGGATTGACAGGAGTCTTATACGTTTTGGACGAGCCCTCAATTGGTCTTCACCAAAGAGACAACAGAAAATTAATTGATACTCTAAAAAAATTAAGGGATTTGGGAAATACCGTTTTGGTTGTAGAGCACGATCAGGAAACAATGGAAGATTCTGATTACATTGTGGATTTCGGTCCTGGAGCAGGTGAAAACGGAGGAAATATAATTTCTAAAGGAACCGTAGAGGAAATTAAAAAAGATAAAAATTCAATTACAGGAGAGTATCTTTCCGGAAGAAAACAAATTAGAAGTATTGCTTCGGAGGAAAAATCTAACGGAAAAGCGTTAACGATAATTGGAGCACAGGAACATAATCTCAAAAATCTCACGGTCGATTTTCCTTTAGGTAAATTTATTGTGGTAACAGGAGTCTCCGGAAGCGGAAAATCCACTTTAATTAACGACATTTTATACCATTCTTTAATGCAAATGAGTAATCCATTCCACAGGCAAAAACCTGGAAAGTTTACCTCATTACAAGGTTACGAAAATATTAAAAATGTTTACCTTATTGACCAATCTCCAATTGGAAGAACTCCAAGAAGTAACCCCGCAACTTATACAGGTGCCTTTAACTACATAAGAGACATTTTTGCAAAAACAAAAGATGCAAAAGTAAAGGGATATGGTCCGGGAAGGTTTTCTTTTAACGTAAAAGGCGGCCGGTGCGAAGCGTGCCAAGGGGAAGGACGAATTAAAATAGAAATGCAATTTCTTCCCGATGTTTATGTAGTTTGTGAAGTCTGCAACGGAAAAATGTACAACCAGGAAGCATTAGCGGTTGAGTTTAACAACAAAAATATCGCAGACGTTTTGGAAATGAGCGTCTCACAAGCTCTTAGTTTCTTTTCCTTTGTCGGGGGACTTTCTCACAAACTCCAGACACTAAATGATGTTGGTTTGTCTTACATAAAACTAGGTCAGCCCGCTCCGACTCTTTCGGGTGGAGAAGCGCAGAGAGTAAAATTGGCATCCGAGCTTTCCAAAAGAGGTTCAAATTCTTTGTATCTTTTGGACGAACCTACAACCGGGCTTCACTTTGCCGATTTAGAAAAACTTTTGTTGGTTTTAAAAAAGCTCGCGCTTCAGGGCAATACCGTAATCGTAATAGAACACAATTTGGATATTATAAAAAACGCAGATTATGTTATAGACTTAGGTCCCGAAGGCGGAGAAAAAGGTGGAGAAATTGTTGCGGTTGGGAAACCTGCTGACATAGCGGCAAACAAAAACTCATATACAGGACAATTCCTAAAAAAAGTGTTAGTATAAGTTTGATGAGAAGATTAGTCTTCTTTATTTTTTTATTACTCTTTTTATCAGTCACTCCTGCCTTTGCCAGTAATTTTACAACAGACTATATAGTTAATTATTCTGTTGGAAATAGCGCCAACACTCATGTCAGCTTCGATGTAGCACTGACCAACACCACAGAGCAGTATTATGCTTCCTCCTACAATATTCGCCTGGGGTTTGCGGACGTTAGAAATATTGTTGCTTCGGATTCGGAAGGACAGATTAAACCTACAGTAACAAAATCCTCAAAAGGACAAAGCGTGGATCTGACATTCAACAAAAAGGCTGTGGGATTAGGGAGTAAACTTAAATTTAATTTATCTTTTGATACAAACGAAGTTGCGCAAAATATTGGAAATATTTGGGAAATTAATATTCCCGGATTATCAAACCAAAGTGATTTTTCCTCATTTAACGTAAATATTATTTACCCCACATCTATTGGAAAACCCGCATCAATAAAACCGGATAACTCAAATCTTATTAATAGAGTTTACGGAAATAAAATAAGTTTCACAAAAAGTGACCTTGGTACCTCCGGAATATCTATCGCTTTTGGTGAATATCAGATCTATTCTTTTAATCTTACTTATCATTTGGAAAACAGCAATTTATTTCCCATTGTAACGGAGATAGCTCTTCCTCCGCGAACAAATTATCAGGATATTTCAATCGATAGCATAAATCCCAAACCCAAAAACGTAAGGATAGATAAAGACGGAAATTGGCTTGCTTCCTATAACCTATCTCCCACTCAAAAAATAAATGTAGTTGTTGCAGGCAAGGCAAAGGTAAATCTATCTCCTAAAATTGAAGACGTTTCCTCAAATGAGCTTGCAGCATACACAAGACCTCAAAGATATTGGGAGACAAACGACCCAAAACTAAAATCTTTGGCTGGGCAGCTTAAAACACCTCAGCAAATATACCAATATGTAATAGACAATTTAACCTATGATTTCTCCAGAGTAACCGATAAGAAGCCACGTGCTGGTGCTTTGAATGTCTTACAAAATCCTAGCTCTGCCGTTTGTTTGGAGTTTTCGGACATTTTTGTAGCCCTTGCCAGGTCTGCAGGTATTCCTGCGCGGGAAGTAGATGGTTTCGCAAATACCAAAAACACACAGGAACGACCGCTCTCTTTGGTAAAAGACGTTTTGCACGCGTGGCCTGAATACTACGACAGTACAAAACAGATGTGGATAATGGTAGATCCGACTTGGGGGAATACTACAAACGGAATAGATTATTTTAGTACGTTGGACTTTGACCACTTTGCTTTTGCCATTAAAGGACAAGACAGTACTTATCCTATCCCGGCCGGCGGATATAAAAATGCCGGAAATCTGAATACTAAGGATGTAAATGTAGAACTGTCCACAGAGTTTAACGGCAGTTACTCGACCTTTTCGGAATTGAATTTTCCGACAAAATCCTTACCGGGTTTGCCTATAACGGGGACAGTGAAGATTAGAAATAACGGAAGTCTTCTTCTTGAGCCTCAAACCATTAAGGTTGCTTCTTCGTTTTTGATTCCCGATCAAAAAGAAATTAAAGTCGAGAAAATTCCTCCATACGGATTTGTGGATGTTCCTGTTACTTTTATCAAAACTTCATTTTTGACAAATAAATCCGATGTTATTACAATAATAGTCGGTAAAAACCAGTATCAGCAACGAATATTAATCTCCCCATTTGTTGTTAATAATTTTACTTTAGGAGGAATTGCATTTGTCATACTCATATCAACCGCAATCATTTTCCAGAGATCCGGGCGTTTACCTTTTTTTGGACGCAAAAGGTAATGTAATCTACGTTGGAAAAGCAAAGAATTTAAAAAACAGAATATCTTCTTATTTTGGCACGAAACTCGGCGGCAAAACCAGTGCTTTGGTATCTCAAATATCCGATATTAAAACAATTAAAGTAGAGTCGGAGGTCGAATCGCTTCTTTTAGAGGCTAAATTAATACAAAAGCATTTTCCCAAATACAATGTTAGGTTTGCAGACAATAAAGCGTATCCCGTAATCAGAATTACAATAAAAGATAAGTATCCGAAAGTATTGGTTGCCAGGGCAATGACTGATGTAAAGTCGATTTATTTCGGGCCCTTTCCAAATACCCAAGCCATGAGGACAGTTCTTAAAATCGCAAGAAGAATTTTTCCATTTCAGTCGGTATTAAACCACCCAAATAGACTTTGTCTTTATTATCATTTAGGGCTTTGTACTTGTCCGGAAGTAACAAAAGACGAATCTTATAGAAAAAATATTCTTCATCTAATTGATTTTTTAAAAGGCAATACAAAGAAGGTAGTTAGAGAGCTAGAAAAAGAAAGAACAAGTTTGAGCAAAAACGAAGAATATGAAAAAGCAAATCAAATACAAAGAAAGTTAGAAGCCATAAACCTTGTAACGAGTCCCTTCTATAAACCGTTTGAATACGAAGAAAATCCTAATCTCCATTCCGACATAAGAAATGAGGAGCTTGAGATGTTAAAAAAAACTCTGGAAGAAAACGGAGTTCTCACTAAGACTCTTAAAAGGATTGAATGTATTGATATATCAATAATCTCGGGTAAGTTTGCGACAGGCTCTTTGGTTGTTTTTACGAATGGGGAAAAAGACTCTTCCTGGTACAGGCGGTTTAGAATTAGAAGGGATTTCGGAAAAAACAACGATTTTGCAATGATGGAGGAAGTTTTAAAAAGAAGATTTAATCATCCGGAGTGGCCCTTGCCCGACTTACTTGTTGTAGACGGAGGAAAGGGGCAAGTATCCACCGCATCACAAGTTTTAGAGAGTATTGGATTGAATATTCCATTGGTAGGTCTTGCAAAAAGAGAAGAAACTATTATAACTCCCGACTTTAAAGAGGTTAGGCTTCCCAAGGATTCCAAAGCACTTCATCTGGTAATGAGGATTAGAGACGAAGCCCACAGATTTGCGATAACTTATCACAGAAAACTAAGATCCAAATTTTTAATCGGTTGAAACTACTTGGAAATAGTGTAGTAATAAGGGAAATACAAAAAAGATGCCGGCGGATCGTCCAACAAATACTTTTGGAAATCGGAATATATCTTTTCCCTATCGGCAGAATTTGTTGTTTGTCGTCCATCTTCTAAAAGCTTGTCTATTCTCAAATTTTTATATTTTGTTATATTGCTTGGCTGGCTGGAGTGCCACAAGGCGTATTGGTCGGGGTCTTTCGAAACGTTAAACTCACCCAAGAATATTTGGAAATCAGAAGGAAAGGAATTAACTATTTCTATATTGGTTTTAAGTCCTATCTTCTCCCATGAATTCGCAATATCCAACGCGGCGCTCTTGTATTTTGGCGATGTTTTTATGTTTAATTTAATCTTTGCGCTTCCCGAACTTTGAGATTGTCCTAAGAGAAGCTCTGCGTGCTTTATATCTTGAAAGTATTTTAAAGATTCTTCCTGGCTTACCCAAAGGGTCGGTGGATAAGGAGTTCTGTTTCTAAGTCCCAAGGTAAATTCATTTGGCAGGGCATACGACAGTGCTTCTCTAAGTCTTTTATCCGATAAGACTTTGTCTTGTGTATCGTAAAATAGAGTTACCAATCGATCGTAATTTATTCGTTTATCAATTTTGTAATTCTTAAAATCTCTTAAATTGTTTTTTAATAAAGACAAATCGGATATATCCGGGGTTTGGTTAATCTCGCCTAGAATTAGAGCGGTTTTTAAAGCCTCTTCAGTTGGATAAAACTGATACACCAAAGTTTTTCCGGATTTTAAAGGATGCAGCTCAATCGAATTTATAAATTCTCCGTTTAAAGAAAGAGAACCAACTTTGTAATTTCCTAATCCCACAAAGTTCTTTTTAAGGATAGGTTTTGAGACCGAAACCAAAAAAGGAGAATAACTATTTTTTAATTTAAATATAATTATGCTATCCGTTGGTCTTTCTACCGATACATTTTCGAAATTATAGATAATGGAAGAAGAGGTTAACTTGCTCCCATCCGTAAAGTGCAGATTATTTTTTAAATTAAAAATATAAGTCTTGCCATCATCTTTTATTTCCCAGGATGAGGCGACCGAGGGAATTGGCTTTCCGTCAGGTGCAATGCCTGTTAAACCGCTGGAAATTTTATCCTGCACTTCGCTGGGAAGATTTTCACTGCTGTAAGAGCCGGCGAGTCCTATTACTGTTTTATTTAAAGGCAAAGAAGGTTGGAAAAATGTGAAAAAAAGATACAGTAAAAAGAATATAACCAGTCCTAAGCCAAAAGAAAAAAAAATTGTTCTTTTCCATTTTCTAATATACGCTTTCACAAGCCAGAGCAATAAGCGTCTTCTGTTTAAAAAAATCATATTACCGAGGTATTAGTAGTAATATAGAGACTATCCCAAAAAGAACAATTAATATAACTGTAACCCATACCAAAAACTTCTCCAAACTTCTTCTGCTTCTGTAGAATTCTCCGGTTCCTCCAAAGGAGCTGGATAATCCGCTTCCCTGCATTTGAAGAAGAATAACTATTATGAGGGCGACTGTAACAATTATATCTAGGATTGTTAGAAACATTTTAAAGATTATATAAGGTCGGACCCGGTTTTTGCAAGTTACTTCCTAAGCCATGATATGAACGACACCAAAACGGACTGGGCAAGGGCGGCTGCGGCATAAGCGAAAAAAGTATTAAGATGCATAGTGGGAATGACAAATCCCGCAAAAGAAAACCCGTTTAGGGTAAATGCGGTTATAGAAATTCCGGGGATTATAGATGTAGCAATATAAAAAAGCGCAATATTTATAAGAAACGACGTTGCTCCAAGAGTAATTATGTTAAGAGGTAAAGAAATTATGTTTAAAACAGGCTTTAATATCTTGTATATTACAGCAAGGACCACTCCTGCCAAGATGTAAGTTGAAAGTCCGCCCGACACCCTGACTCCGGATAAAATTTGAGAAAGAACATACAGAGAAAAAGAGTTAATAAGAGCCGCTCTTAATAAAGACTTCATACTTATTTAAACGTAACAAAAAGGATGTTTTGTGTCAACAAATTTGCTATTATGAATTCCGATTGAAAAAACCCAGTCTTAAATACGAAAAGGAACTTTGGAACAAAAATATTAAATATGTAATCGGAGTAGACGAAGTTGGCCGCGGAGCATTTGCAGGACCAATTGTTGCAGCGGGAGTTATTTTTCCTCAAGTAAAAAGGGCTTCAAAGAAATTCTCCTTTCTCAAAGAAATAAACGATTCGAAATTGCTCAAAGCGAGTATTAGGAGAAGATTAGCCAAGAGAATAAAAAATCATTCTGTTTTTTGGGCAATTGAAGAAGTCGGTATACAAACTATCAACAAAATTGGAATTGGTAGATCAAACAAAATGGTAATAAGAAAAGTAATCAAAAACTTGCTGTCTAAAATAGGGGAGTCTGAAAAATATTTTTTGCTTTGCGACGGGTATCCTGTTAAAAACATTAAAAAAATAGGTTTAGAAATGCAACTAGGAATAATTGACGGTGACAAAAAATCTATAACGATTGCCGCCGCTTCGATAATTGCAAAGGTCCACAGAGATGCGCTCATGAGAAAATTAGGAAAATCCTATCCGCACTACAAATTTCCGAGGAATAAAGGTTATGGAACAAAGGCCCACCAAGAGGCTTTAAAACTTTACGGTTTGTCGGATATACACAGAACGTCTTTTAATCTCCAGAAATTTCTTCATGGCAGCAGCTCATTTTAGAGAAGTATAGTCTAAGCTGGAGAAAAATTGATACATTGTGATATACTACTCTTTAAAATGAACTTGGAATCAAAATCCAGAGGTACTACGTTAACAGAACCAGAAGCTCCAATTCCGTCTAAAATTAGGGTTGTATATGGCGGACTTTTTTCTGACCGAATGAACTGGAACAGAGAGGTAATAGATCAATTTGCTGCTGCTTCTGATCTTCGAACACAAGTTATAATACAAAGTAGCGATCAGAGAGAACGTTTTAACACAGTAGTATTGGGAGATACTCTGGCTTTAAAAAGACGTGTTCCAACCATTGTTCCGCGACAAAAAAGAGATGAGCTTGTTGAAGTTCACAGCAATTTTCCGGCAGGTGTGGCTTACGTAACAATAAGAGACCAGGATTTGCTTCAAAGAGATCTTCAAAGAAGAGACCATACTCATCCCGAAGAATTTGTTAAAAATGTGAACAAGTTGGTAAAAAAAGGACTAAGAAGACTAGTTTTCGAGGAAAAGAAATATCAGGCCACTACTGCCGTGAAAATCGACTCTGAATTAGTAGGATCGGGGCTCATAACGGCTTTTTCTTATTTTTTAGCCGAATCTTCAACTTATGATGTAGTGCGAGGCGCGGGGGTAGATGTTGGAGGAAGTTACTGGAGTTTAACTTTTTTGAAACTATTAATGTTGTACTCGTTTATGGAAATGACAACTAAAAGCGTTAAGTGGCTAAATGAGTCAACAGATAAAAACTATATAGCTACTGTTACGGATTTGCTGCCGCCCAAACATCTTGCAAAAATACCAGCAGGAGCCGTAAATTTGCTTAGCAACGGTGTCTTAGTCAGCTACAAAGTTCCTAAGCGCGCCTGAGAGGAGTCGAACCCCCAACCCCTTCGTCCGAAGCGAAGTGCTCTATCCATTGAGCTACAGGCGCTTGTTGATATACAACTCCTTATATTATACTATCAAGTATAATAATTTGGAAATTGGGCCGGTAGCTCAATTGGCAGAGCAATTCCCTCTTAAGGAATAGGTTACAGGTTCGACTCCTGTCCGGCTCACTAAAGCTTCAATTTTCTTTTTAAAGCTTCGAGTAATTCCGGAAAAGTTTTCTTATCGTAGTCTCCTCCAAAGTGTCCTTGGTCTGTAAATTCATAGTATTCTGATCCAAGTTTCTCGTTTATAGTTCTTGCTTCCTGAATTGGAATCCAGGGGTCATTTGTAGACGCAAACTGTATTATCCATTTTTGATTGTTTTTAATAGAATTCCATTTCCAAGGGCGATTATAATAACCGCTGGATTTTTCCTTCTCATCGCCTAAGTCCGTATAACAGGCACCAACAAGAACAGAGCCTAGTATAGGGTTTTTTTCTGCAAATCTCATAGCAGCGACTGCGCCCGAGGAATGTCCTATCAATATGGTATTTTTATCTGCTCCTAGCTCTTTTAAGAAGGGTATCCAGTATTTTTCGCGGGCCAAATCACTATCAGGAAATTCTTTATCTATAACTTCAACGCCAAGCTTAACTAGCTTCATTTTAAGGTAGGGAAACCAATTGTCTTTTGTTGATCCACCACCATTGCCGGGAATGAAAATTACTCTTATCATTAATTTAAATTATACACCCTCCGAACGTAATGTAAGAGATTACTATATTGCTTGACTCCCCAAACACCCCCTGGTATACTCCTTGCTTACACAATTTTTACAATTCTTTAACCATCCTCTTACAGGCTCTGGAAGAATACTTCGAATTTATTTTTGCCCCCTCAAAGGCTAATGCAGAACATTTGAGAAACAAGGATCTATGTGGTTAAATTTTAAAGAAGAAGTAAAAGACAAACTAAGACGAAGAGAATATAAACCTTTATTGGTAGTATTCTTTGAAGTTGTTTTGATATTGGTTTTTACCTTTTCCCTTATTAACCCCAACAAAGATATTTTTTCTTTGATTTCACCTATCCCGGTTACAAGAGCCTCAAGTGGAAATGAAGTTTTCGGTTTTGCTCCTTACTGGAAATTCGATAATTTGGACAATATAGACTTTAGCGTTTTGACGACATTTGCATATTTTGGCATCCCGGTTAATCCTGATGGAAGCTTGGATACAACCGATCAGGGATATGCAACGTTTAAATCTGATAAAGCATCCCAAATATTTAGCAAAGCGCATAAATACGGAACAAAGGTAGTTTTGACCTTGACTCAAATGGATAATGCCTCCATAAACTCGCTAATGGACAGCAAAGATGCGCAAAATACTACCATAAATGAGGCCATTAAAGAAGTAAAAAGTGCGGGTATAGACGGAGTAAATATTGATTTTGAATACGTAGGAAACCCCGGAGACGATTACAAAAACAAATTTTCCGAATTTGTTTACAATTTTGTCCAAAAACTCCATCGGGAAGTACCTAACTCTCGTTTGACTGTGTCGGTATATGCCTCCAGCGTTAAAGATCCGAAAATTTATGATATTCCAAGAATTGCCAAGTATTCCGATGGAATATTTATGATGGCCTATGACTTTGCAACAAGTACGTCTGACGAGGCAATCCCCACTGCGCCTCTCTATGGCCACAAAGAAGGTAAGTATTGGTACGATGTTGCAACTGCAGTTGAGGACTTTCTTAAAATAATGCCTTCAAACAAACTTATTTTGGGGGTTCCGTGGTACGGCTACAACTATCCTGTTAACTCTCCATCGGTTAAAGCGTCTGTTAATCAGGGCTATTACACATACTACTGGTACAGATATAGAAGGTATTCCGAATATCACAGCAACTCTTCTGTTGCCCAAACATATACATTTGCGAATGATCTAATAAAAGAATCAAATACATCTATCGAAAAAATTACAACCGGATGGGATCAATATGGCCAAGTAGGATACAAAGCTTACTATGATTCCGACAGCGGTACATGGAGAATGATATTTTTGGAAGACGCGAAATCTATGTCTATTAAGTACGATTTTGCAAAAAGCAAAAATTTGGCAGGCGTTGGAATTTGGGCGTTGGGCTTTGACGAAGGCAAAAAAGAAATGTGGACTGTTCTTAAAGAAAAATTCGGACAAAAACTTGCAGTAAATGCAGCTGAAATACAATGAACGAAATAAAATTAGAAGTAAATTTACAAAGCAAAAAGAGGTTAACCAGGTGGAATATATTTATATTCACTTTTCTTTTGGTTTTCTTTTTAACCGTAATTCAAAAAATAAATCCTGACTTTAAGAATTTAAGCCTTGTAAGTCCTATTCCTGCACAAAATCAGACGTTTAAGGAAATCTTGCCAAAATTACAAAGCGTTCCAAACGACTTTAAATTAAAAAAGGAATCTTCTATTATTGAGACAACTTTTGCATCTTCGGCTTTCGATAATGCTTCATCTTATATTGCGGTAGATTTTGATACCGGAACGGTTATTGCAGAAAAAAATATTTCAAAACCGCTGCCGATTGCTTCCCTTACAAAAATAATGACCGCAGTTGTTGCCTTAGATTTGGCAAAGTCACAAGAGCAAATTGTCATTTCTAGAAACGCGACCAACGAAGAACCAACCAAAATAGGAGTGGTGGAGAATCAAACAATGACTGTGGAAGAACTTTTGTCTGCCATGCTTATGACATCGGCAAACGATGCAGCGGCGGCTCTCAAAGACGGAGTAAACAATAAATATAAAAGTCCGATTTTTATAGATTCTATGAATAAAAAAGCCTCAATAATTGGTCTTAAAAACACAAATTTCTCTAACCCTCAAGGCTTTGACAACAGCAAAAATTACAGCAGTACCGAAGATTTAGCAATTCTAACCAGATACGCACTAAAAAATTATTCTACAATCAAAAATATTGTAGATAAAGATTACCGGTTTATTGCAGCAAATAATAACCACAAACAATTCGACCTTTACAATTGGAATGGGTTACTTGGAGTGTACCCGGGCGTATCGGGAGTGAAGATAGGGAATACAGATGAGGCCGGCTACACTACAGTAGTTATGTCGGAAAGAAACGGTAAAAAAATAATTGTTGTTTTGTTAGGAACCCCAGGAGTTTTGGAAAGAGACTTATGGGCCTCTCAACTTCTTGACTTTGCTTTTCAAAAGTCTGCAAATCTCGTACCTGTTTCTGTTTCCGAAGTCTCTCTTAGACAGAAATACTCTACTTGGAAATATTGGAATTAAAGTCTATAATATTCTCCTAACTTGTGAAATCCAACTTATTGAATTTATTAAAATTTTTAATTGGCTGGCCAATTTCCATAATCTCTCTTGTCTTCGTAATTAAAATAATTCTGCCTAATTCTTCCGTTGTTCTTCGCACATTTAACCACTTGAATATTTTTATGACTCTTCTTTGTATATTCTGTTTTGCGATTTATTTTGCTTTAAGAGGTTATATTTGGAAAGAAATTCTAAAAAACAAAAGCTACAGACTTAATTATAAAAATTCTATTTTTCTCTGGAGCGTTTCAGAGCTTAAAAGGTACACCCCCGGTAACATCTGGTCTTTTATAGGCAGGACTTTGTCTTTCGAAAAATTGGGAGTCAAAAAAAAAGACTCGGCAAAGTCACTTTTTTACGAAGCCGAGTTTTTTATTGTCGGAGCGGTAATCGCTTCCATCTTTTCCATAGGTCTTATCTTTAACCACCTGCCCAGTTTTCCTCTTGAAATACTCGCCCAGCCCGCAATTTTTACAGGAGCAGTTTTATTCATTTTAGTGTTCATATTTAACACAGAACTAAGAAAGAAAAATAAATTCATCTCCCTGATTTTTTCGATTTTACCCGATTTTAAAATTGAAGAAAATCTAAAACTAACTTCTTTATCCTTTTTTGCCGTTTATTTTTTTGGATTGGGTGTATATTTTTCTGCGAATTCTCTTTTCTATATTGACCCGCATAATTTCATTGGCCTTGCAAGTTTTTTTAGTCTGGCACTTCTTATCGGATATCTATCCATAATTACCCCAACAGGACTAGGAGTCAGAGAGGCTGTTATAACGATTGGATTGTCTCAAATAATGTCCTTAGAAGCGGCGGCATTTTCCAGTATTTATGCCAGGGTGATATTTGTCTTCACGGAGCTTATATTCTTATTTTTTGTTTGGATTTGGAATAATTCCAAAAGTAAAACTTTTGCTAAAGTAGAAAATTTTATTTATAGTCGAAGATACGAAATTGTTTTAGCAATATGCATTGCCCTCTACATGATTTATTTTACCTATGCCTCATTTCTAAGATACGATAATTTCTTTACAGGCAGATTTGATTTGGGAAACATGGATCAGACGGTTTGGAATACTATACACGGCAGAATTTTTCAGATCACAGACCCAAATGGCACAAATATAGTTTCCCGCCTTGCATTCCACGCAGATTTTATTCTTATATTAATCTCTCCTTTATATTTGATTTGGTCAAATCCAAAAATTCTTCTTCTACTCCAAACAATTATTGTTTCGCTTGGAGCCTACTTCGTTTTCCTAATAGGAAGGGACGTGCTAAAAAACAAACCCATGTCTTTAATATTTTCTCTCGCGTTCCTTTTAAATCCTGCAATTGAGCAGCCAAATTTATATGACTTTCATCCCGTTGTTCTTGCAACCACATTTTTACTTGCCGCGTTTTATTTTGTAAACAAGAAAAAGTACTTCCTGACTATTGTCTTTCTTATTTTAGCCGGCATAACCAAAGAAAATATATGGATAATAACTGCAATATTCGGGCTATATATATTTATCCGTCAACGAAAAAAACTATTGGGCACACTTATTTTTACCGTTTCAATCGCTATCTTCTACTGCCTTGTGTGGATAGCAATTCCCAAAGCTTTGGGAGGGCAGCATTTTGCGCTTTCTTACTATGCGGATTTTGGCGACTCACCAACAACAATCATAAAAAATGTAATTTTTGACCCATTTAAAACGCTATCCGCAATATTCCATAGGGAACAGTTAGTTTATTTAATTGAAATTTTTTTGCCTCTAGGTTTTCTCTCTTTTGCTTATCCTCTTTTTTTAGTGTTCATTCTGCCAAATTTACTTATAAATCTTTTGAGTAACAACGCCCAGCTGCATCAAATTTATTTTCAATATTCGGCTTCAATAGTTGCGTTTATTTTTATATCGGCAATTTATGGCTTAAAGAACTTAAAAAAGCGTACGCCTCATCTACCAATGACTTTTTATGGAGTGCTTATTCTTCTTTGCACTATATATTCGGTTATTCTGTTTGGTCCTCTTCCCGGAGCCGATGATCCAAATCTGGAAATGTTTACAAAGACTTTGGAAAACAGAAGAATTGTAGGCCGGTACATTGCCAGAATTCCAAAGAAATACAGCGTTGCTGCAACAAATAATCTTGGTTCCCATTTATCCCGAAGGGAATTGGTGTACACCGTTCCGCAGGGAATAAACACAGCAGACTTCATTGTTTTTTTAATAAGAAGCTACTCGAAAGATCCCCAAGCCAAAACAGAAAGGCAGATTTTGCAAAAGGTTAAAAAAAATAATAATTATTCGGTGGTTTTTGCAAATGGAGATTTTATTGTATTCGAGAGAAAAGAATTAATTAATTCCCTTTAATTTGTCTAGTTCTCTTAGCATCTTTATATAGGGAACATCAAAATCTGTTACTATCGGGGACTTTACTTTGCTAGAGATATCGCTTAAATGTTCGAAAACTTCTTCTCCCAACGCCTTGTCTACATCGAATACGTATCCTGCTTCTTCCAAATCCACTATGACGTCGAGTAACCCTTTGCCGGTCCTTATAGCGAGATTTTTATTTATATAAACCCAAGAGACATTTAAATTAGATTCCGGATTGCTGGTTCGGATACGATCTGCTTCGGCCTTGCACTTTGCCAGCGCTCCGTAATCAAATGGTACTTCTGTCTTAGATTGGTTTATAAGATGTGAAACTCTTTCTATTATTCCTCCCATAGCCGGCTATGTTAGCATAACGTCCTATAATATTCAACTCTGCGACAGCTTTGTCCGCTCGTAATTATCGGCAAAATATCCGTTGGGAACAGTTGTAAGTTTATCGCTATAAAGCAGGAATCCATTTCTTATTGTATGGTCGCCGAATTTTTCGTTTATATTGTCTATGGCAACGGTTACTTTGTCCTTTTTTAGAGGCTCGTCAAAAAGAGAGGGGGTAAGGTTAATTTTATCCTCCAAATTGGACACCGAAATACTAATCTGCCTTGCATAATAATCATAATTTCTAAAGAAATATTTATCTTCGTTCAAAATAGATTTACAAACCGAGAATATTTCGCTCCCTTTGTCTATAAATTCAGGAATCGTTTTTCGTCTTCCCACGTCTGTTGTGCCCCCAAGAAACAAAGAGACTGTCCTACCCATCTTACCAAGCCCTCTTAGCCGTATTCCAACTTCCTCACAAAGCTCATAAATATTTTGCAAAACCGCCTTTTTATCGTATTCGTTTTTGGGCAAACAGTAATTTCTGCCAATCGATTTGGCCTGGGGAGCCTGTGTATAGGGAACTACCGGGAAAGGGTCAATACCCAAGCCCACATTTTTAAGAAATTCTGCCTCGGCTTTTCCAAATTCCAATTCCAATTTCTCTAGATTTGTATTTCTTAAATCCATAAGAGTATAAACTCCAATATGATTTAGCCTTAAAGCAATTCTTTCTCCAATTCCGCATATATCCGTAAGCTTTGAGCTTTTAAAAACTTCGTCCATGTTTTGTGGGGTTATTTCAAAAAGTCCATCCGGTTTGTTAATTCCGGAAGCTAATTTTGCCAGTAGTTTATTGTGCGATACTCCAATTGAAACCGTAATATATTCTCCAATTTCCAAAGCTATTTTTCTTTTTAGCTCAAAAACTAAATCCTGAACGCTTCCAAACAAATGGACGGATTGCGTTACATCTATAAATACTTCGTCCAGAGAAAACATTTCGACGTATGGGGAGTAACTGTTGCAGATTTTCAAAAACTTCTTTGAAATATCATAGTATTTGTTAAAATCTGCCGAAACTAAAATAAGACTGGGGCATTTAGGAATTGACTCCCACGTCCTATCTCCTGTTTTAATTCCTAATCTTTTGGCCTCACGGCTTGAGGCTATAATACACGTCCTGCCGTTTGTAGCAGTAACTCCAACCGGTTTGCCCCTTAACTCCGGCTTTAATTGCTGCTCTACGCTTGCAAAAAATGAATCAAAATCAACGTGAAGAATTATCCTCATAAGAATATTATTAGAATAAAATACGAAGAAAACAAGATAACAAACACTGACTTTTTAGATCAATTTATGTTTATGCTATAGTTTAATTAATGCCTAAAACTTCAAGTTACGAGAAGTTAAGAGATAAATGGGTAAAGCGCCACAGGACGCTTAGCAAAAGGCTCTTAACCCGCCATAAAGACTCAATAGAATGGCTCAAAACCCACTCCAAGCAACTTGCAGTAGGCTCTGCAGCAAGTGCAATACTTCTTACCTCTCCCGTCGGGTCCACTTTGGGCCCACAACAGGCTTCCTCCTTCCAAACAACAGAGCAAATAGGAAGAGAGACTTTTCTCGTATCGGACCTCTCCAAGCTAGTCCCTCAAGAAGTTAGAGAGTTGACTCCAATTGAGGAAGAAAAGCTGGCAAATGCTTTGTCCAGAGACTTCGGAGTGGACGTAAAAGTAGGAATAAACGGAATAAGACTCAACAGAACCTACGGGATGATAGGCCAAGAACAGCATTTGGCCAGATTTCCCCAAGACACAATGGATACACACTTTGATAATGCAAAAGACGCTGCTTTGTACGCGCGGGAGGGAATGGCGCCAGGACTTGGGGCTTGGAGATATTTTGCCAATTCACAAGCGGAAATGACGGAGGAGGATAAGTTAAGAGAAAAATATTATATAGCCGTACCCACTTTTATTGCTCCCGGATTCAACACGCATGTGGCAGAATATAGAGACTTTTTTAAATACAGGAAAATGATTCTGGTTAATCCTGACAACGGAAAGGCAATAATTGCGGATATCGGAGACTCCGGCCCCGCAGAGTGGACTGGAAAGCATTTGGGGGGCTCTCCGGAGGTTATGGCCTACCTTGAAAGAGTGGACAGAACCCGCGTTTTGTATTTTTTTGTAGACGACAAGAACAACAAAATTCCCTTGGGACCTATAAAACTGGTAAAATAAAATTATGAATAAAGGAAAACATTTCTATAGTCACCTAGTAGATACTTCAACAATATCTTTAGAGATAGGGAATATGGAGTTAAAGAAAGAAGAAAGAGTCCATCTCCTGTCTTTAGCTGAATCCAACATTCACCACGCAATAATGGACGCTATTTTGTCCGAACTTAACGAGGAAGACAAGAAAAAATTTATGGAACACCTCAACATAGACAACCACGACGAAATTTGGAAGTTATTGACCGGCAAAATAGACAACGTGGAAGAAAAAATCAAAAAGGCCGCCGAGGATCTGAAAAAAGAGCTACATAAGGATATTAAGGATTTATAGCCCGTAGGCGGAAAGCTGAGTATTTCCGACATGATTTCGGTGAAGAGTCATTATAAAAGAATCGCATTGATAGTACCCTCCAATTGTAGAAAAGGCCCCTAAAAATCCATCTTGCTGCAAAACCTGTATAGAAAGATTGCTAAATGACCCATAGGGGTAACCGAAAATATTAGATGTTTGGCCAGTGTTTTGCTCTAACTGTGCTTTTGCCGTCTCGATTTCCGTTTTAATCTTGTCCAATGAGCCGGAAGCCAGGGGATAGTGCGACCAAGTGTGATCAATAAAATAGATTAACCCCGACCCCTGCATTTCCCGAAGTTGGCCCCAGGTTGAGTAACCCGGATTATTAATTAACCCTGATGGTATAAGAAGACTGGCTTTAATATTGTATTTTTTTAAAATTGGATAAGCGTTGGTATATAAATCGTCATAACCGTCGTCCAGTGTAACTAGAATACTTTTTGGAGGAAGTCCTGTATGATTTCTTAAAGCATTAACCAAGTCCAAGGCTGTAATTGTGGTGTAGCCTGCTTTGTTAAGATAAGCCATCTGAAGCTCAAAATAACCATTGTCTACGTTTAAAGAAGTGTGTTTTTTGATAGCAGCTTCCACTTGAGGCTCTATGTGGTGATACAAGATAACGGGAACATAAAGACAATAGCCGTAATTTGGCGTGGGTGTCGGCTTAGGAGCCGGTGTAGCCTTAACCACGGGCTTTGCAGAGGGCTTAACAGTAGCTATTGTTTTTGTTATCTTAGTCTGGGGGACAGGAGTGGTTTTTGCGTTCACGGAAAGAACAATGGAAGCAAAAAATAAAAATCCAAAAAGGGCTACAAAAGCTTTTCTCATCATAATTTGAGTTTTCATGAGTGGCTATTAAGAACTAATTCTAACACAATTTTAAATATTTTTTAGTAGCTTATTTAAAGGATCGTTTGCGCCGGTTCGAGGAGTACCCAATTATGTGATACATATGGCTCGCTGCATAAGTTACGGTTAAAACAACATGGCCTTCTCGTACCTTTGTTGAGTTTTGATAGAACAACTTCAATATGCTTTTGGCGGGTTTCCGGAGTTTTAACAGCTCGTATCCAGCGGATCCAGTCCCAGCGCGCCATTGGCGTAATATCCATCCATAGATCCTCTGCTTTTTGGGAAGTCGAAAGAGCCTTCTTCAAATCCTCGGGAACTTCCGGCTCTATCCACTCTTTGGTCGGTTCAAGCGAAACTCGTACAGTATCGCCTGCCGCAGCACGAGCGTCATCAAGTAATTTTTTGTCAGGTCTAAACCAGTGACTTGTTTGTCGCCCTGGCGCATATCTTCCATCCGGTTCGAGCAAGGTTTTAAAAGGAACGCCATTCATAGTCCCCTTAACCATAATCATGCCTCTGGACGGAAGTTTATCGCTTGCTTCTGGTGTTAGATGAAGGATAGTCCAATCTTTAATTTTAAAGAGTTTGGATTCAAAACTTATTGTAGACATAATTCCTGAAGATAAAAAACTTGGGGTGAGTGACGGGGATCGAACCCGCAACATCCAGCTCCACAAGCTAGCGCTCTACCATTGAGCTACACCCACCGCGTAAGCAAATTATACCAGAGAAATCTAAAATTCCCAAGAAAAAACCTCCTTGCGGAGGCATTTTCCTGCCTGTCCTTTTAAGGGGACTTGCGTAAATCTTTCTTGCGATTGATTTACCCTATCCTTTTTAGTTGATAGTGAAAAGTAATATACAGGCAAGCAGAAGACAAGTCAATAGGCAGTTTGTGGATCAAATCGAGTCAATATTAATTGTGCGCCCGAAGGGAATCGAACCCCCAACCTTGTCGTTAGAACCGACCTGCTCTATCCGTTGAGCTACGGGCGCATGGAGCGGGTGAAGAGAATCGAACTCTCGTGACGACTTTGGAAAAGTCGCGTTCTACCATTGAACTACACCCGCAAACTTTAATTGAGTATATCAGAAGGAGAATTTGGGATCAATATTAATGGCTATGCTGAGGTATAAGTTCACCGAATTCCCTAGATTCAGCTGAAGCGGAAAAGAAAACACGCCTAGACAAAAGATGACCTTCCGCATCTTTAATATGTGCTATTCTGCGATCAACGTCTCCTGCAGAATTATACCTAGTGTGAAAATCAACTTTAGTTGGAGCAGAGGTATCTAAGGATTCAAACGGGTCATTTTGCGGAATATAAGAAGTTTCCACATCCGTTCGCTTAATCTTTGAGGTAACAATATCAAGCCTAGCTGCGACTATTTGACCCAATTCGGCTCTCATCTAATTGGAGTGTATATCTAGAAAATTGAATTGTCAATTAGCCAAATAAGAAAAAAACCACCTTGCGGTGGTCCTTTCCTGCCTCTTCCTTTTAAGGGGAAGTTGCGAACTTTTCCTTTTAAGGGGAAATGTTCCTTATCTTTTTTAAGGATAGTTTGTACATATTACATGTAAGTTTACGGTAAGTCAACTAGGATCATTTGGGTCAAACTAGGTCAATGTTGAAGAATTAGGTAGAGAACAATTCCGGCGACTATTCTATAAATGCCAAAAGGAATTAGAGTTCTGCTTCTAACATAGGCTATAAACCAGCGGACGGCAAGAAATGCAAAGACAAAAGAAACCAAAAATCCAAAAGCCAAGACTTGAATCTGCGATGAGTTAAAACTCGATGCACTTTTTAGCAAATCATATCCGGTTGCGGCAAACATTGTAGGAATAGCAAGCATAAAAGAAAACCTTGTTGCCTCTTCCCGTCTTAGCCCAATGCCCATTCCGCCCAATATGGTTGCGGCAGCGCGGGAGACTCCGGGCACAACTGCAATAGACTGGACAAGTCCAATAAATGCCGACTGTTTTATTGTTAAGTCCTGGATGGAGAGCTTTTGCTCCGACTTTTTAAAGTATTTTTCAAGAAAAATTATTGCAACTCCTCCCAAAACAAGCATAAGTAGGGTAATCTGAAGATTTCCAATTAGAAATCCTTTTATGAATTTGTAGAGAACAAATCCGACAACTGCCGTGGGAACAAAAGCGTAAGCAATATTTTTAAATATTTTTCTGTCGCTTAAAATCTGTTTCCAATATAAAATAACTACTGCAAGGATTGCTCCGGACTGAATTGCTATCTCGAAACTTTTTACAAAATCGGTTTGGGGGATTGCTAGAAGCTTGGATACTATTATTAGGTGCCCTGTAGAGGAGATGGGGAGAAATTCTGCGACTCCTTCTATTGCCGCGAGAATAAATGAGTGAATAAAATCCATAAAATTATATTAGCATAAATAAATTGGTCGGGGATAGAGGATTCGAACCTCCGACCTCTCGGTCCCAAACCGAGCGCTCTACCAACTGAGCTAATCCCCGTTCTGCATATCAGAATCTTATTCTGCCTTGCAGATGTACCGCGGGCGAGAGTCGAACTCGCATGCTATTGCTAACGGAGGCTCTTAAGGCCTCTGTGTATACCATTCCACCACCGCGGCTCGCATAGCGTAGCCTCAAGTATAACATATTTCTTAAAGTTGGGTGTTGAGGCTAGAGGGACTTGCATTGGAAATGAGCAAAATTAGCAAAAGTGAGCAAAATAGTGAACCTAATTGCTAAAATTATGAGTTTGAGGCTAAAAAGGTGTGGTACTTTAATAAGATGAAATCAAGTAAGCCCCCCCCCCATGGCTCCATTTGCAAGGTTGTGGTAAGATGGGTCAAGAAACTTACCATACATATGATATCCAACAAAAAGACAACCTCAGGACAATTTCAAAGAAAAAGAGGAGATACCTTAATTAGAACGATAGAAAAAAACTATTCTGTTAAATTTAATGGAGCCAGAGGAGATATGAAGTTGAGTACTTATTTGAAAAAAGAAGGTCTGCCCTCTTTAAGTAAAGCTCTCAATAAAGTATCTCGTTAAGAGTAACTTATGCCACTTACTGCAACTTTAAAGTCTAATATAGAATGGAACATTGTTCAGATCTCACTCCAAATTAACCATGCGAATAGTGTTAATGGTAAAGCAAAAAGTGGATATTATAGAGTTTCGATATTATTAGCAGCGGCGGTAGCTGAAGCTTTAGCTCACACGCTTCTTAAAGATAAGTTAGATGGAGGAATGATACCTCCTGATGAAGGGTGGGAATGTTTTGAAACTCACGACTTACCTGATTCACATCAGCCTACTACTCATCGCTTATCTGTTTGTAAAAGAAGAAAATTGCCTTTCCAATTAACAAATAAAACCGACTTTGTTAAAGTTAATAAAATATCTAAAGATTTGGGTATTTTTTCTAACGCCTTTTTTGTGAAAATGGATAAAGTTCGAATATTGAGAAATAAAATACATCTACAATCCCTTACCATAGTAGATCGTAGCTATAATAAAGATCAGCTAGACTCTATTGGTTATGTAATAGGTAAATTGCTTAACAAAATTACCTAGTCTCCAATGCAAGATTTTCTTGCATTACTTCTTTAAAGAGGGAATTGACTTTGTAAGAGTGTAGGAATAATATGGGTCAGTAAATGGACAACCTTCGACATAAATTGCAATTTGAAATAAAATCTGAGCCTACCTTGTGGACAACAAAATTAAAACTACGCATACTCTCTCTTCTTAAGAGATCATATACATACTACCCTACGCAATTCGAAACTTTTAGAATAGGACTCAAACTAAAGAATATTGGAGATCATATCTTTCCAGGCGGAAAAATTAACAACGTTAACCTTCGGAGTATCCATAATAAGGAATACTCTATTTATTTCAACGAAGCAAAAATTAACGTGCTGGATCCAAATAACGAAATTATTATATGGATTGACAAGGTAAGCACGCCCTTAAATGGAGTCATGTTTCTCCAAGGAAAAATTATCTGTGATAATATTGCACAACTAATCGATGGGTACCAAACAGACGAAGTTAGCAAAGCTCCAATTTTATATTCTTATAGTAACACCCCCGCACCCAACAGCTTTGGCAATCAATTTTACATAAAAGACGAAAACGCGGAAAAACAGAGCAAGACTAATTTTTTAATTTTAATCTTAACAGTTATTACTGTCATCGACGGCATAGTAGGATTAAAGACTGTGTGGGAGGGATTTGTTTTTACTTTAAAGAGTATATTGTCAAGTATCGGACAACTCCTGGTTAATCTAGGGCATCTTTAGAAATAACCTTTTTTAAGATCAACAATTGGCAATCTTATACAATACTTTACACCATTCCTATATGAATAATTTATTTCATAATTCTGTCCCATCTCTTTTTCTTCTAGCTTGGGGGGGGATCTTATTTCCCCGCGCCGTATAATCGTTGTTCTACGACTTGATTTGATTGTTAAGATCAAAAGATCTATTCTTAAAGTATGAAGGGAAAGTGGGAAAAATGCTTATCTACAAAGTTTTCGGAGTGTTAAAGATGTAGGCTATTTCTTGTCGCCTCTTCGCGACAAATTTATTTTGCTTTTCCTTCCTTTTTTATAATCAAAGACAAAAGCAGGGGATCAACGTACGTTGCCAATAATTTTGCTTTTTTAATTTCCTCTTTGTTTATAACTGACCCCAAAATATGAAAAATTCCACGATCCACATTCTGGACATAGATGTTACAGGGAACACTTGTAAAGGCGTTCCACGCGAGGCCCTTATCAACCACTACTAAAATATTTGGTTTCATGGGTTCA
>DATFUR010000010.1:0-36226 GCA_035260725.1 Patescibacteria group bacterium | reverse complement strand
GTAAGATTGTGCTTTTTTTCCAAAGTTTCCGAACCGACCGGATCGGCTGTTTCAATATATTCTTCGATGAGAGACTTTAAAATCTCAATTTGTCTTTGAGTTAATTCATTCATACGAAATCCTGCCTAAGAGGCTTGTCCTGAGCCTGTCGAAGGGATTAGCACTCATCCTACCATGACTGCCAAGTGTTGTCAAGAGGTTTGTTGTATAATTCAATTATGGATACACGCCCACCAGAACATTCGGAAGGTAATCCCAACATAGTTTTACTAGGGAAAGAGTTTGGATTATTTGATTCTCTGTTTAAAAAGTATAATTCTCCCTTTAGAGATGCTGGATATAAGTCTAAATTTCTCCTCAGAACGGAATTTCTTCCAGAAATAGAACTAACTCCAGATGCTTTTAATTATGATAAGACAGACAGCTCAGAGGAAGACTCCACTACACCCATAACTCCTTTTGATCCCGAATCAGGATACATAATTGACGAGCAAGATTTTAACTCACAAGAGAGAGAAAAAAAAACTATCCAGGAAAGTGGAGCTATTGAAAGTTCCCCTCTTTGGCTTACAATTAGAAGTGAAGATTATTCTTTAAACGCTGAACATCTAGACCTTGTAAGAAGACTTCGACTCCAACTTTTTTTTCCCAACAATCTATCCTTCGAGTCAAACCCGTCCGAGGATTTTATAAGAGATGCTCTGGCAATTCACTTTAATAGTTTTTATCCTTTAGACACAGGACCTCTAGCGCCACTTCCATATATCGGTAATTTATCAATAAATCTTCCCGATGACCCTCTTAAATTACAACAAATTAGAGCAAAAATTCTTATGGTACCGGAACAAAGAAAATGAGAAGAAATAGAAGAAATTTTTTAGGTTTGGCTGTAAGTCTGGCATTTTTTGGAATATTGATCTATTTTGTCTTAAATTTTTCCCCCGATAAAAATTTTTCCGTTTTCAACTTTTCGCTTCCCCCGCTTCCTGCTTTTTTTGTCCTGTTTTTTATTGCGATTTATGAATTTTTTACTTTTCTTTTTAACAATCAGCGCCGAGGATTTTTTATAAGTATATTTGCAACTCTTTATTTAATTTTAAGATTTAACAAGCTCACTCATCCGTTTTTTGCTATTCTTATTTTGGCTCTTTTTGTAACGTTTGAGCTTCTTTTTCGAAGAAAAAGGTAAAAAGTGGTATAATCCGCCCGTGAGAGATTTAGAAAACAGAAGAGATTTTTTATTGCAGACAGTCTTACCCCTAGCAGTTGGTATTGCTGGTGCTGGATCACTTATAGCTATAGAGATATTTACCCAGCAACAACACACTGCAAAAAAACCTCAAAGCTCTGATGGAAAAACTCCGTCTGCTGATTCTTTTTTTGCTCTTGATATAGACCAACAATATTCCCAAAGACTGACAAATTTAAGATCAACTGCCGGAAATGAAAATGTTCAAGTATGGCCAAACGTTTATGATGCCGCTTCTCCGACAAAAATTAATGAAACGGATGTAGTTAAGAATCAAACCTTTCTTCAGGGGTTTGTAGAGAGAAATTTCCCGGGTCAAACAATTATCTTTCCTAAAGAAGGAAAACCTACATTTAGATTCTATAATGGAAAATTAATGTCTCCGGATTCAAGATTTTCCGCTTTCCTGGACGGGTCCGGAAGATTTAAGAAATATGCTGGCTTAAGCCAGTTTATTAATAACGTTCCGGCAATGGCCGTAGAACATTATGTTCGGCCAAGCGATCCTAAAAATCCTCAAAAACATATCGTTGGTCTACTTAGAGACGCCATACCCGATGGGGGCTTTATAATGGTTTTTTCAAGGCCAAGCACTCCCGAAAAAGCCGAATCCAATTACGATATTTGGGAACTCGATACAGCGATTTTTTCGGAAAGTGTCAAAGTGCAAGCTCCCAAACTAACAAGAGAAATGTTCTATCTTACTATTGGAACCCAGGACAGAACAGACAGACAAACTAAATTCTATAATAAAGACAACCAGGCAAATGTTGTAAAGGTCGTTGTTATAGCCGATGCACAGGGCCGGGTAACCGACAAAATACCTCTCGAAAATACTCCTTTTTCTTTTAGTTATTAACCTTCCAAGGGGTAAATCTGGTAAAATAGCCTCATGAACAAATTTTATATAACAACAGCAATTCCTTACGTTAATGCAAAACCTCACATAGGCCACGCCTTGGAGTTTGTGCAGGCAGATGTCGTGGCAAGATATCACAGATTAGTTGGAGAAGAAGTAAAATTTCTCACAGGGTCCGACGAAAATGCGATAAAAAATGTAAAGGCGGCAGAGGAAGCAGGAGTTCCTGTCCAAACTTTTATCGACAAGAATGCCGAGTTGTTTAGGAACTTAGGCGAAAAATTGAACGTTTCCTTTGATGTTTTCCAAAAAGGAAGCTCACCCCAACACCACAAGGCTTCGCAAAAACTTTGGGAACTTTGCCTCCACGACATTTATAAAAAGGGGTACACCGGTAAATATTGCGTCGGCTGTGAGTTATTTTATGAAGACGACGAGCTGAATGAAAATGGAGAATGTTTCGAACACCCCGGAAAAAAATTGGAGGAAGTTTCCGAGGAAAACTATTTTTTTAAACTTTCAAAATATACCAACCAAATTAAAAAACTAATCGAAAATAACGAAATAAAAATTGTTCCTGAAAATAGAAAGCACGAAGTTCTCGCCTTTTTAAAACAAGGACTAAACGATATTAGTATTTCTAGAAGCAATGAACGCGCAAAAAATTGGGGAGTTCCTGTGCCGGGCGACCCATCCCAAAGAATGTATGTTTGGTTTGATGCTCTAAACATCTATCAGTCAGGAATTGGATTCGGTTCTAACGAAGAAGAGTATAAAAAATGGTGGCCCGCAGATGTGCATGTTATTGGAAAAGGAATTCTAAGATTCCACGCGATTTATTGGCCGGCGTTTTTGCTTTCCGCAGGACTTGCCTTACCAAAAACAATTTTTGTTCACGAGTATATAACAATAAATGGAGAGAAGATGTCCAAAAGTATCGGCAACGTCATCGATCCTGTTCAACTGATAAATAAATACGGCGCCGACGCTCTCCGTTACTATTTACTTTCAAAAATTTCACCATTCGAAGATGGAGACTTTTCGGAAAAGAAATTTATTGAGACTTACAATGCGGATTTAGCAAATGGTTTAGGAAACTTAGTTGCCCGAATTACAAAACTATGTGAAACAGCTAACTTCACATATAAATATGAACAAAAAGGATTTGGAAATTCTTTCGATGTAGAAGTTCTTACGAAAGTTTTTAAGTTCAACGAAGCATTGGCAATGATATGGGACGAAATTAAACTTACCGATGGATGGATAACTCGGCATGAGCCTTGGAAAATAGAAGACAAAAAGAAACTACAAAAAGAATTAACTACATATTCAGGTTTTCTTTGTAAAATTGCATATGCCTTGAGAGTATATCTTCCGGGAACTTCGGAAAAGATTATAAAGCAATTCAACGGATCTAAAATTAAAGCTTCTGCTCCGCTTTTTCCGAGAATTTGAATCTGTTACAATAATTCCAGATGGATAAACTTCTTTCCAAAAAATTGATACCTCTAAAAACTTTCTTCACCGCGGTAAATTTTATTTTAATCTTTATTGTGCTCTCGTCTCTAACTTCTACTCTTTTCTTATTTTTTCAGTTCAATCAAGGAAAAGCAGAAAATTCCCTGCTTAACCAGCAACTTAAAAGTGTTAACGCGGAATTGGAAGCATTAAAAACCCAAGACCAATACAAAATTAACCAAGAATTAAAAGATAAAATTGCAAAAACAGAAGACAGCTACAAGAAAACGGCTAGCGCTTACGAAAAAATTCTAGATCTTAAGGCTCAAAAAATTACTACCGATGATATTGATAAAGAATTTACAGATATCTTAAACGACCTTGCGACTCTTAATTATGCTTCTGCCTCTGCAAAACTTACTGTTCTTAATTTCGACATTCAGAAAAAATATACAACAATCGCGTCAACCTCAAATGCTGGACCGACTGTTGCGGCAACGGTTTCTAATACTCCTCCGGGATCAGGGTACAGTTATCAGGCGGTAAAGATAGACTCTGGAACTTTTAACGTTGGCATAATAGCAGCAGATTTAAACTCTACAAGAGTAGTTATAGACACTGCGTCGGACGCAACCTGTACAAATAACTGCCCTGTTTTACCGCTTGGAACTTATGCTGCGAGGTCTGGCGCTTTCGCCGCAATTAACGGAGGATTTTTCTGTCCCGCCGAATATCCAAGTTGTGCCGGGAAAACAAATTCTTTTGACACACTTTTAATGAACAAAAATAAAGTTTATTTTAATTCCGACAATAATAAATATTCTACCGTTCCACTGGTCTACTTCACGGGCAATACCATGGGTGTTCGCGGTCAATCATTGGACTGGGGGCGGGATACGGGGGTCGACGGCGTCATAGCAAATCATCCGCTTTATATTCAGGGAGGAAATAATATGTTCGGAGGAAGCAGCGAGCAAAAACTCAATGACGTTGGGACACGTACTTTTGTTGCCAACAAAGGCAGTGCGGTTTATATAGGAATTATTTATAATGCGACTTCGGCAAATGCCGCTTTGGTTTTAAAAACTATGGGTATGGATAACGCATTAGGTCTTGACCAGGGAGGCTCCACTGCCTTATGGCTCAACGGAAGTTATGTTGCGGGTCCCGGCCGAAATATTCCCAACGCACTTTTATTCATTAGAAAATAATTCTTCTAATGAAGAACGTGCGTTACCAACCAGATAAGAAGCAGAAGGCTCAAAGGCACTCCTAACAACCATCCAAGAATATACAACATACTTCTCCTTTCACCCTAATCTTATTTTTTTAAGAGAAAATTAAAAACATAAAACAGAAAGAGAAAAGTAAGACAGTTCATGTACTATAATACAGATATGATTGACGTTCATTGCCATCTGAATTTCCATAGTTTCGAAAAGAACGTAGACGAAGTTGTTAAAAAAGCTTTCGACGATGGCGTTACTACTATTATAAATACGGGAACTTCGATTGAATCCTCGGAAAAAGCAATTGAGTTAGCAAAAGAATATGACAATTTATATGCTATTGTCGGGGTTCATCCCCATCACGCGGATAAAGTTGAAACAGGCTGGGAAAAGAAACTTGAGAAACTCGCCAAAGAACCTAAGGTTGTTGGAATAGGTGAAACAGGACTCGATTATTTTAGCTACAAGACAAACGGAATTGTCGAACCTAAAATCCAAAAAGATATTTTCATAAAACAGGTTGAACTTTCTATAAAACTAAGGTTACCGCTGCAGATTCACAACCGGTTGGCAGGCCCGGATATTATTGATATCCTACAAAGCTATAAAAGCGAGCTTTTGAATCCTCCGGGAATGTTCCACTGCATGTCAGGCAATATTGAACACTTGAAAAATGTTTTGGAATTAGGGTTTTATGTAGGTTTTGACGGAAACATAACTTACGACGGAATAGCCCGTGGCGAAGATACGCTTTTGTCCGAACTTGTTAAATATGCGCCGATTGATCGAATAGTCACCGAAACAGACAGCCCATTCCTCCCTCCCGTTCCCTATCGGGGAATGCGAAACTTACCTTCTTATGTTATAATCGTCGGTGAATTTGTGGCCAAAACCAAAGGCTTAACTTTTGAAGAAGTTAAAGAAAAAACAGCGCAAAACGCGCGCCATATTTTTAAAATTTAATCCTCTATGACTAGTTTTTTCGGGAAGGTATTTGATCGCTATCCTATAAAAACCAGGAGATTCTTGGAAATTCTACCCGGATTTTTTTCGTGGACAATTATTCTCTCTCCTATCTGGGGCTCTTTGCTCGTTCCCTATTTTATCGCTTATTTTATTCTTTTCTTTGATGTTTACTGGTTATATAAATCCTTCTCTCTTGCTATAACTTCGTACATTGCCTCCAACAAAATAAAAACAGCCGAAAAAATTGATTGGTTAAAAAATACCCGCAAATTCAAAAACTATAAAAAGGTTTCGCATGTAATAATTATTCCTAACTACACCGAAGCAATTTATAAGTTAAAAGAGACAATAAATGCCCTCGCTCTCCAAACATTTCCAACAAAGAAAATATTTGTAGTTTTGGCAATGGAAGAAAGAGAAAAAGACGCCAGCGTTAAGGCAAAAGAGTTAACTTCGCAATTCGGAAAATTATTTGGGGGATTTTTGACGACTTACCACCCGGACATTGAAGGCGAAGTAAAAGGAAAATCTTCAAACCAATCTTACGCGGCAAAAGTAGTTTACAAAGACTTAGTAAAAAGGGGTGTAATAGATATGGATTATACAACTATAACAACCGCCGATGCAGATTCTATTTTTGATCCACAATATTTTTCGTATCTTGCTTTTGAATTTTTAAGAGATAACAAGAGATACCACAAATTTTGGCAGTCCGCCACCGTTTACTACAACAATTTTTGGAAAGTCCCTCCTCCAACCAGAATTATTTCTTTTTTTGGAAGCCTTTGGAGGACCGGTGTTCTTATTCAGAAAGACAAGCTTATCTCCAATTCAACATACAGCCTTTCTTTTAAAATGCTAAAAGACATAGGATTCTGGGATACCGACGTTGTGCCGGAAGATTACAGAATTTTCTTTAAAGCATTTTACAAACTCCACGGAAATGTTTGGGCAGAACCAATTTTCCTAAGAACTTCTATGGACGCTCCTCTGTCCGCAGGAAGAATAAATAGCCTTAAAAACAAATACGATCAGGAAAGAAGATGGTCGTGGGGAGTCTCCGATGATCCGCTTTTTATTAAATGGTGGTTTATTGTACCCGGAGTTCCTTTCTGGAGAAAAACTTTGCTTTTATACAATGTTTTGCTCGATCATTTTCTCTGGCCCGCCAACTGGTTCATAATCACCATTGCGGCCAACATAATGCCCTTTGTTAATCCGGTTTTTACCAGAACATCGCTTGGCTATAACGTACCGCGGCTTGCCGGATTTATTCTGACTCTTTGCTTGGTTTCTCTCGCATCGATGATTATTATTGATTTTAGAAATAACCCAAAACATAACAAGTCTATGGTTAGAAAGATTTTATTTCTCTTTGAGTTTCTGCTTTTACCTGTTGCGGGATTTTTTCTCTCTACTTTGCCCGCGATATTTTCTCATACTCAACTTATGTTTGGAAAAAGGTTAGAATATAAAGTGACAGAGAAAATATGAAAGTCTTGGGAAGACTTGAAAAAAGTATAGGCTTTTGGTATTTATTCGCAATTTGCGGCGTTTTTTTTATTCTTCGATTTCCTTCCCTATTTGAACCTTATTGGTACGGCGACGAAGGAGTGTACCAAGCAGTAGCTCTCGCCATAAAAAATGGCAGATTACTGTACCAAGGTATTTGGGACAATAAACCACCTCTTTTGTATATGGTGTATGGGCTTTTTGACTCGGATCAGTTTGGAGTGAAACTAGCTTCTTTGATATTTGGTCTTTTATCAATTTTTGTTTTTTATAAACTGTGCAAAAAAATATTTGTTTCCCAAAAAATAGCACTATACTCTACAGCTTTTTTTGCCCTACTCTTCGGTTCGCCAATTCTGGAGGGAAACATTGCCAATGCAGAAAATTTTATGATTCTTCCTATTCTAACCTCCGCTCTAATTATTCTTAGCCTAAGGGAAAACGATACAATTAAAACCCAGAATAGAAATATTTTAATTGTTTTTTTCTCCGGAATTCTTCTTGGACTTGCGTTTCTTTTTAAGATAGTTGCAATGTTTGATTTTGCAGCTTTTTTTATATTCCTCGCGCTTTTCGCAGATGAAAAGTTTTTAACCCATATTAAAAATAAAAGATACCAAGCTTATGAGGTAAAAAAGGTTTTCTCTTACTTTTTGGGATTTATAATTCCCGGAGTTTTAACAACGGGATTTTTTATTGCCAAGGGTGCCTTTAAGGAGTTTATTAACGCGACTTTTTTTTCCAATATCGGGTATGTGGGTTATGGCAATAAATTAATAATTCCTCAAGGACTTCTTATTTTAAAATTAGTGCTTCTTTTTGGATTAATTGCATTCTTATTTACTAAAAGAAATTCTTTTAGTAAAGCTATAATTTTTGTGTGGCTATGGTTTGCTTTTTCTCTTTTTAATGCTTTTTTCTCTCAACGGCCTTATACCCATTATCTTTTGGTTTTACTTCCATCTTTTTCTATTCTTCTGGGACTAGTTTTTGCAGAAAAAAAGTTCAGAAAAATTAGCGTTGCCTTTGTTTTATTATCTCTATTATTAATATCTAAAAACTTTGGAGTTTATGGAAAACCCTTAACCTATTACGGAAATTTTCTATCTTTTATAACCAGTGGCAAAAGTGTTTCTGAATACCAGAGGTTTTTCGATAATATAACGCCGGTAGATTATGAGCTTGCTTCTTTCATTAAGGGAACTACAAAAGATAGCGACACAATATTTACTTGGGGAAACAACGCTCAACTTTATAAACTAACAAATAAATTACCACCCGGAAGATTTACTGTTGCATACCACATAACAGGGAGCAAAGACGGAATAAAAGAGACTACAAAAGATCTCGATTTTAAAAAACCCAAGCTTATTATAATAATGCCTTATATGAATTTCTACCCTTTTAACCTTTCCAATTATTCTCAAAGAATAATAATAGATAAAACTCTTATTTATGAACGAATTCTTTAAAGAAGTCAAAGAAGATAAAATATTATTTAGAGGATCAATTTTTTCCGGAGCATTAATACTGGTTTCTCTTGTATGTATAGTTATTTACTACAATAGTCTTCCTCCTCTAATACCGCTTTTTAATCAGATGCCTTGGGGAGAGGAAAGAATTGCTAAAAATATTTTTATTTTTCTTGTTCCCTTAATTGCGTTTCTAGTTTTTGTGGCAAATCTAATATTCGCAACTTATGTTTATAAAAAAATACCTCTTATCTCCAGACTTTTTTCCATGACCAGTTTATTAATCTCAATCTTAACTTTACTTTTTATAATTCGAACTATTCATACTATTTTGTAATATGCTTTTTAATATTGACACAACGATTTTATTTCCTTTTTTAACTTCTTTTTTAATAACAGTTATTGCTACTCCAGTTTTCATAAAATTTATTAAAAAGTTCAAGATAATGGACGACCCTAAAACCCACAGACATCCTGCCGTGATTCATAAAAAACCTACTCCCCGAGGAGGAGGAATGCCGATTTTTGTAGGATGCTTTATTGCCAGTCTTTTTTTCTTGCCTTATACGCCGGTTACAATAAGCCTTTTTTTGGGAAGCTTTATTGCCCTGGCAATTGGTGTCTTAGATGACAAATTTGATGTATCCCCTTATATACGCTTCCTAATGAATATAATATCGGCTCTTATCGTGGTTTCGGCAGGAATCGCAGTTACCTTTATAACAAACCCCTTTGGAGGAATTCTCTATCTAAATCAAATCCCGTTTTTACCACAGGTCATTGCAATAGTCTGGATAGTTTGGGCCATGAACATGTTAAATTGGAGTAAAGGGGTAGACGGCCAAATGCCCGGAATTGTTGCAATATCGGCAATAGTAATAGGATTTTTGAGTTTGCGTTTTCCGATTATTGATGCAAATAGTATTATAGCGGCGAAACTTTCTTTCATAATAGCGGGAAGTTCTTTAGCATTTCTTATCTTTAATTTTTACCCGGCAAAAATTTTCCCGGGGTACAGCGCGACGTCGATATACCTTCTTCTAAGCGTTGTGTCTATCCTCTCAAGTGCAAAACTAGCAACAGCAATCTTGGTAATGGGAGTTCCAATGATGGATGGAATTTTTACCGTGCTTAGAAGAATTCGAAGCGGCCGTTCGCCTTTTTGGCACGACAAAAAGCATTTGCACCACTTGCTTTTAAGCATGGGGTTTTCCCAACGATATATTGCATTGTTTTACTGGATTTTTTCTGCTATATTGGGCTCCCTTGCATTAATTCTAGACAGCCGTGGCAAACTCTTTGCAATATTAATGCTTTTGATAATAGGTTTTGGCGCTTTGCTTTTTTTGCAATATTCAATAAAAAGAAATAAATGGAAAAGTTAATCTATAATACAGTTAGGTTACTTAGACCAAGGCAATGGATTAAAAATTTTGCTATTTTTGCCTCCGTACTTTTTGCAGGCGAGTTATTCAATCCCCATGTTTTTCCAAAAGTCTTTTTAGGGTTCATAGTTTTTTGCATTCTTTCTTCTGCGACTTACATAATAAATGACGTTTTTGATTTGGATAAAGATAAAAAACATCCTTTCAAAAAACTAAGACCGTTTGCACACGGCGACATTCCCGTAAGAGTGGGGATCGTAATTTCGGTGCTTCTTATCTTTATTTCTCTTTTCTTAAGTACGATGGTCACACCGGCTTTTTTCTTAGTTTGTCTAGTTTATCTGGCGATTCAATTTTTCTACTCCACTTCTTTAAAAACTCTAGCTGTTGTTGACATATTGGCAATTGCGGCAGGATATATTTTAAGAGTTTATGCGGGGGAATTTGCAAGTGGTTTTCATTTATCTGTTTGGCTTCTCCTCACAACAATTTCTATTTCTCTTTTCCTAGCTATTGGGAAAAGAAGATCCGAATTGACTCTTGTCTCAAGAATTCAAGGAGTAAGTATCGCCGCAACGCGAAAATCTTTGTCTCATTATTCGGAAAGACTTCTGGACGTTTATGCGTCTATATTTGCAACCTCAACTTTTATAACCTACTCTCTCTTTACTTTTTTGGAAAATCCAAAGGGACTTAATATCTCTTTGGGAGTTCTTCTTCCGGAATTTTTGCCAACATTTTTTCAGCGAAAATGGCTTATGATAACAATTCTTCCGGTTGTTTACGGCCTAATGAGATATCTTCAGGATATTTACGAAAAACATGAGGGAGAAAGTCCGGAGAAAGTTCTTCTTTCCGATAAACCCCTTCTTATAACAGTTTTAGTCTGGCTTTTATTGGTTATTATAATAATCTACGTAATAGGTTAAGGTTGTTTTTGAGAGTATTGACTGCTGACCCAACCTTCTTTTCCACTTGAGAGTCTTATCTTAAACCAACCGTTTTGTTCCGCAAGCAAATCATATTTTTCTCCCGGCAAAGCTTGACCTATTATTGACCCTGCTAAAGACGGTTCGCTTCTTACTCTTAGAAACCCTGTCGGAGTGTCTAATATTAAAACTTTGGAAATAGAAGGTACGCTAACAGACGCAGAAGCAGTTGCATTGGCACCGGCTTGCGTGAGATTTGCCGCAAGGAAAAGAACCGATTCAAGTTTATATCCTTTTATGGTCCTTATTTTGACTATTTTATCTTTGTAACCTTCCTTTGTGAGTTTAAGTTCGTGGTCGGATTCGGTAATACTCGTTATAGAAATAGGCGATTGGCCCATTTCGGCTCCATCAAGTATTACCCTTGCCTTATCGGGAAATGAAATAACCATAAGAGCAATATCGTTCTTGCCCGCAAGCTTGGACAAACTTATAACGGAGGCCGATGACCCCGAATTATCCGCAAATGTTCTGTCAACTACCGTCAGCACCTTGGGATTAATTGGAATCTTCTGCTCAAAGGCAGGAAAATTACCCTCTGTTGTAACGAGTTTCACCGTATAGGTTCCCTCGTCAATCATGTCCTGTGCTTCACATTTGCAAAGAGGGGTTTGACCAATTAATTTTCCGTCCAGATAAACTTTGCTATTGGGCTCACTTGTTATCTGCAATGCTCCTTTTCCTAAATTTTTGGTGTATAAGAAAACTGTTATTCCAAATGCGATTATTGTTGCCAAGGCAAGAAGAGTGAAAGCAAAAACCCTTTTCATAGAGTCTAATGATACAAAAATTGAGGCTAATTTACAATTAGTAGTCCATGCCGCCCGGAGGCATTCCCGGGACAGGTTCCTTTTTCTCCGGAATATCCGTTACCAAAGCTTCGGTTGTGAGAACCATCATTCCGACCGATGCCGCATTTTGCACAACAGATCTAGAAACTTTAACAGGGTCAATAATTCCTAATTTAATCATTGATTTATATTGTCCGGTCATAACATCAAAACCGTAATCATCAATCTCCGTCATTTCTTCAATTTTTTTCAAAACTAAATTTTCGTTTTCTCCGGCGTTTTTGGCAATTCTCTTTAACGGCTCTGACAAAGAATCATAAATTATTTCGATTCCTGCTTTTTCGTCGTCAATCTCGGTCTTTGCTTTTAATTTTTCCAAAACTCTTCGAGATCTTAAAAGAGTAACTCCTCCTCCCGGAACAATTCCCTCTTCCAACGCCGCTTTTGTTGCTGCTACGGCATCGTTTACTCTTTCTTTCTTATCCTTCATTTCAATCTCGGTTGCGGCGCCCACATTTATAATGGCAACTCCTCCTGCAAGTTTTGCCAGTCTTTCCTGAAGTTTTTCTTTATCAAAATCGGAGGTTGCGGCTTCTATTCCTCTTTTAATTTGGGCAATTCTCGCCTGGATTTGCGTCTTATTTCCTTTTCCACCGATTATTCGGGACGATTCTTTGTCGGCCCAAACCTTATCCGCTCTTCCGCAATCCTCGATTGTGACACTCTCGAATTTTCTTCCGGTGTCTTCGGAGATTACTACTCCCCCTGTTAGAATTGCAATGTCTTCGAGCATTTCTTTTCGTCTGTCTCCAAAACCGGGAGCTTTAATTGCCAAAGAGTTAAATGTACCTTTTAATTTATTAACAACCAATAATGCCAAGGCCTCTCCTTCTATTTCGTCTGCAATAATAACCAGATTTTTTGAAACTTTAACCAAGTTTTCTATAAATGGAACTATTTCCGCAATGCTGGAAACCTTTTTATCGGTTATTAAAATATACGGATCTTCTATTTCTGCTTCCATTTTCTCGGGATTGGTGACGAAGTAGGCAGAAGCGTAACCTTTATCGAATTCCATTCCTTCTTTATAATCTATAGAAAGTTCCAACCCTTTTCCTTCTTCGACAGTTATTACTCCGTCTTTACCAACTTTCTGAAGAGCTTCTGCAATTAAGGCTCCTATCTTTTCATCTTGAGCGGAAATGGTTGCCACCTTAGCAACGTCTCCTTCTTGAATTTTTACAGCCATGCTTTTAATTTCTGCTACAACGGCTTCCACTGCTTTTTCGATTCCGGTTTTCAAAACCATAGGATTTGACCCTGCATCTACCAAAGCAACGCCTTTATTTATAATCGATTGAGCAAGAAGTGTTGCTGTGGTTGTTCCGTCTCCGGCAACGTCATTTGTTTTTGAGGCTGCTTCTTTGACAAGCTGGGCTCCCATATTTTCAAAGGGATCTTCTAAATCGATCTCCTTTGCAACGGAGACTCCGTCGTGGATTACGTTCGGTGCTCCCCATTTGCGGTCGATTGCAACGTTTCTTCCTTTTGGACCCAAAGTCGTTACAACCGCATCAGCCAGTTTATTTACTCCGCTAACTAATGACTGTCTTGCTTCTTTTCCGTATTTAATTTGTTTTGCCATATTATTTTACAATTGCCAAAATGTCTTTTTCTTCGACAATTGTCCATTCTTCGTTTCCGACTTTTACTTCGTTTCCGCCCCATTTCTTGTACATTACTTTTTCTCCTACCTTTACTTTAACAGGAATAACTTTGCCCTCCGGATTTACTCGACCCTCTCCCACGGCCATAACCAGACCTACTTGCGGTTTTTCTTTTGCTGAATCCGGAAGAATTATGCCCGAGGCTGTGCGCTCCTGGGCCTCAAGAGGCCTAATAAGAACTCCGTCGAAGAGAGGTTTAATGTTAATATCTGTATTTTTTGTCATTATAGCTTTAAAAAACCTGCCCGCCATCGGCTTTTGCCTCAGGCAATGCAGGCGGGTATCACTCTTTTAAAGTGACTGCTAGAATTTATACCAAAAAATGTGTGTAATATCAATACTTAGTTTTGTAAGAAGCTTTAACTTGACACCCAACTTAGGTTTCTATACGATGGAATTATGCTGTCCGGCAAGAAATTATTGCTGCTTGGATTTATTGTTGTACTCCTAATTGTGATCCCCCTCACAGTCTATTTGGTTGGGCAGCAGCAAAAGCTAAAAGTGGGTGCCGCTCCTTCTGCAGTCTTGTCCTTTACGCCGGCTACCGTATCCACAACCGCAGGCCAGCAGTTTTCCGAAGACGTAATGATAAATCCCGGAACTAACCAGGTTTCTTTTGTAAAATTAAAAATAACTTATGACTCAACAAAAGTCTCCACTGCCGGTGCAGGGCTTGTACCAAATAGCTCAATCTTTTCGGGTGCTCCACTTCAGGGACCTACGTATACTTCAAATAGCATTGACGTTACGCTTTCGGTAGGATCAAATCCACTAAATGCAATTTCTACTCTCCAAAAAGTTGCAACTGTTACCTTCAAAGCTTTGGACTCAACAGGAACAACTCCTTCTATAATAAAGTACGAGCCTGATCCACAAACACAAGTTTTATCGATTGGAACAGCCGACCAGTTTAACGAAAATGTTTTGGCAAGCTCGCAACCTGCGAATATAACAATCACAGGAAGTCTAGCTGCTTCTCCTCCAGCGAGTACCGTTCCGGCTGGAGCTGGGACTACATCTTCAAATAAAGTTCCTGTCTGCACCAGTTTAGTAATTGACCGTTCTGCCACAGGGACTGCTCCTTATGCTCTTACTTTTACCGCAGTGGGAAACGATCCGGACGGCACCATTAGTAAAGTTACTTTCCAATTTGGAGACGGAGGGACAACTGACGTTACAACAGGAGGAGGAATTGGAACTGCTTCGGTGAATGTCCAATCATCGCACCAATACAATAATCCGGGAACTTTTACCGCAAAGGCAATACTAACCGATAACCAAAGTGGAGTAAGCAATGGTTCGTGCACTCAAACAATAACAGTAAACGCCGCAACAGGCGGAGCGTCCACTACTACTCAAACCGTTACCGTAGCCCGTTCGGCGACCCCATCTGCAACACCCGTCGTGTTTGCGACGCCAATTGCAACTCCAATTCCTAAACCAACTTTGGCTCCGACGGGTCCGGGTGATAAATTTCTATCTGTTGGGGCGCTGGGAATAATATCTACAATAATTGGTGCTATTATTCTTCTTGCACTCTAACTCTCCAGGAGATCAAAAAGCGCCTTTTGAGGAATATCAATTTTTGCCTGGGACTGCATTCTTTCTTTTCCCTTTTTTTGTTTTTTTAAAAGTTTATCTTTTCTTGTTCGGTCTCCTCCAGACATTTTTGCCAAAACATCTTTTCTAAATGGTGAAATTTCCGTACGGGCCAATATCTTACCCGTTACTTTTGCCTGGATAATTTGCCTATATTGCTGTCTTGGTAAAAGTTCTTTTAATTTTTCCGTCTTGTCGCGGGCAACGGCGTTTGCTTCGTCTTTATAAACTGTTTCTGACAAAACATCTATAGATATGTCATTAACAAAAATTTCCAAATTGACCAAATCTGCCTCTTTATATCCTGTTATTTCGTAGTCTATGCTGGCAAATCCTGATGAGATACTTTTTATATCCGACGTCAAATTAGCGAGTAAACAACTATACGGCATGTCGTAATATAAAATTGCGTTTCTGTCTTGATAAATTATATTTATTAGATTTCCTCTTTTTTTCTCACATATATTCATTAGCGGCCCGACATAATCTTTCGGTGCATAGATTGTAAGTTTCATATACGGCTCCAAGGTTTTGTCTCCCTCTTTTTTGTAGAGAACTTGAGGACGAGTTAAAAGCGGATCAATTCCCGATTCTTGCTTTATTCTTTCCTTTACAATCTCCGCGTGGAGTAAACCCAAAAATCCTACTCTAAAACCCGATCCCAGAAAAGATGAGTACTCCGAATCAATTGTCAAAGATGCATCATTTAAAGAAAGCTTATTTAAAGCCTCTTTCAGCCTTCCAAAATCACTTGATGATTTAGGATAAACTCCAAAAAATACCATGGGGACCGGATTTTTATAACCCGGTAAGGGTGTGGTTTTTGAACCTTGAGTGGTAATAGTGTCTCCAACCCTAACCAATCTTATGTCTTTAACGCCCGTTACAACATAACCTATCTCACCTGTCGTTAAATCCTCCTTTGGTATTAGATTTGGAGAAAAATAACCCACTTCCGAAACAATCGGCCGTCCATCACTTTGGAAAAATTGTATTCTCTCTTGTCTTTTTACTTTTCCATCAAAAACTCTGACAAAAGCGACAACTCCTCTATGGTCATCATAAACGGCATCAAACACCAACGCTCTAAAAATATTTTCCATTGAACTTTTTGGAGCGGGAATTTTTAAAATCACCCGGTCTAATAATTCTTTTACTCCCTGACCAGTTTTGGCGGAAATTTTTAAAATCTCTTCTCTATTAAATCCGAACAGCTCAACCATTTGATTTTCAGTTTCCTCAACTTTTGCAATATCCATATCTATTTTATTAATAACGGGAATTATTGCTAAATTTTGCTCCCTAGCGGTTTGAAAATGAGCGACCGTTTGTGCTTGAACTCCTTGAGTCGCATCGACCAAAAGCACTACTCCCTCACAGCAAGCAAGCGTTCGGGATACTTCGTAAGAAAAATCAATATGGCCGGGGGTATCTATTAAATTAAGAATGTATAATTCAGAATTAAGAATGTAGTTCATGCGAACAGGAGCAAGTTTTATTGTAATTCCCCGCTCTCTAGAAATTGGATTTTGGTCGAGAAACTGCTCTTTCATTTGAGAAGCTTGAACAGTTTTCGTTAATTCCAAAAGCCTATCCGCAAGCGTTGATTTTCCGTGATCAATATGCGCAACAATCGCAAAGTTTCTAATTTTATCCATTTTGAGTCAACCTCACAAATTCTTTTACCAAATCTTCCATCGATAATCCCGTTGCTTCTGCTTCCTTTGGAAATAATGACATTTTAGTTAAGCCCGGAATCGAATTTAATTCGAGCACGTAAATTCCATCGCTTCCAACAACCATATCTACTCTAGATAAATGCCTTGCTCCCAATGCTTTGTGAACTTTTAACGCTATCGTTTGAATTTTATTTTGAACCCTACCATCTATATTTTTCGGGGGGCAAAACTCTTTAGACTTACCATTATATCTGTTTTCAAAATCAAACTCTTCTCCAAGAGGCGGAATAATCTCAACAATAGGCAAAACTTTGTCACCTAATATTCCATCTGTTACTTCAATCCCTGCAATCAGCTCCTGCAAAATCATATTTCCATACTTCTCGAATAATTTATTGAATATTGAAAAGTCGGGAAGAAGTGTTCTTTGGATAAAAGTGTCAATAGCCGAACCTCCATTTATCGGTTTCAAGACAAAAGATTCTTTTGAAATATGAGAATTTATAAATGAACTTTTATCGACAACTTCTGTTTTTGGAATCTTTATATTATTCTCTCGACAAATTTCGTAGAATTTTGACTTGTCTAAAGTATTTTCACAAACTTCTGATTTACTCCCCAAAAATTTAATATCTTTCTCTTCAAAGATTTTTTGCAGTGTTCCATCTTCTCCTCCTACCCCGTGAAGAATTGGAAAAACTAAATCGCAGGATCTTGCCAAGTTTAGAAGTTCATCAGCTCCACTTTCTGGATCATAAAAAATAACCTCGAAGCCTACTTTTATTAATGCTGTCTGAACATTATTTGCGGATCTAAGTGAAACTTCTTTCTCCGGAGAATTTCCTCCACCCAAAACCAATATTTTCATTCATGTATTCTATCATGGATTTAGGCGCGTTCCGTCTATTGCCTCTTCTGATTTGCCAAGAACTTGCCTCCAATCTCCTACTTTCCTAAAAAGAAACAGAAAAATCGTAGCTTCTTTTACATTAAAAAGCCATGTAAGAAAAAGGTACAACGACAAACCGGCGAAAGACGCAATGCCTGTTAAAAATAATAAATTTATAGTTTTTGTGGTATCAAAAACCAATTGATCCAAAAGCTTTATCGGGACATACAACGCTAGCCCTGTAAAAGCAGTGGCTGTTGCAATTTTTCCTAAAGATAAAAATAGAGTTCTTTTATCAAACCCTCCAACTTTTCTGTCCAAAAAGGCAAAAGAGATAAAAATATTGGCAATTGTTGCAATAGAAAAGGCAATCGCAATACTCTCTACTCCCATATGATTTACAAAAATAAATAAAGCTCCCATGAGTAGCATAAAAATTGTGGTAACGGTTCCAACAATAAGAGGGGTTTTAGTGTCGTGCAAGGCATAAAATCCGCGGGCAATTAGATACGAAAGCGACTGGGCAAAAATCGAAATACTAAAAAAAGCCAGAGTTCTTCCTGTTAAAACCGTAGCTGGCCAATCAAATTGAGAAGCTCCATAAATGAGACGTACAATGGGAATTCTCAAAATCAAAAAAAGTACCGAGATTGGCAAAACCAAATAAAGCATTTGATTAAAGCTTGTTATAAAAGTTGTTTTAAAATCGGAAAGTCTGTCTTTTTCCCGAGCCAAAACAGGAAATGCCGCTTGTGCTATTGCCTGACCAAAAAGAACAACGGGGGCAAAGGCAAGAGTTTGAGCATAATCAAAAATTACATAACTTCGTCCGGGTGAGGGTAAAAAAGAAATCAGAGTAACTATTAAAAGTGTTCCCAACTGGAAAACTCCAATCGACAACGTTCTTGGAACCATTAATTTGAAGACTTCCATAACTCCCCTTTCTTTAAATGAAATAACCGGTTTAAAAGAAAAGCCTACTCTTCTAACAAGAGGCAGCTGTATCAATGCAAAAATCGAGGCTCCCAAAACAACCCCATAAGCGGCAGAAGCAACTCCAAAAATGGGAGAAAGAAATTTTATTCCTAGAATTATTCCAAGGTTATATAAAGCGGATGCGATTCCCGGAATAAAAAAATGATTGTACGATTGCAAAACTGCGGAAAAGAAACTTCCTATTATAAAAAGAAGTTCTCCGGCAATTATTATTCTTGTCAGATAAGCCATAAGGTCTATTTGAGTTTTGGAAAATCCGGGAGCAACAAGCATTGAAAATTGATTTGCAAAAACAAAAAGAATTACTCCTAAAATAAGAAATAAGAAAAGTCCTAAAGACAGAAGAGAAGATCCAAGCCTATTTGCTTCTTCGTATTTCTCTTTACCCAAATATTCGGAAAAGATCGGAATAAAAGCGGAAGACAAAGCACCTGCTATTATAACTTGGAACAAAAAATCGGGAAGACGCGAAGAAGCAAGATAAATTCCCAAAGTATCAGAAGCGCCGAAAATACTAACCAACAATCTCTGTCTGATTAGGCCTAATATTTGAGAGATTATGATCGTTGTTGCAATAACAAAAGCGGCCGAGAGGATATTGCTTTGTTTTTTTAGAAGAATAGAGAGGCCTTTTTTGAAAATATTACCCATATTTGTCTTTTACAGTATAGCATGCTAAAATGCGCACATGCCAGTTATAAAATCTGCGAAGAAAAAGCTAAGACAAGACAAAAAAAGAGAAAAAAATAACAATAAGTCGCGCCTCCTTTTAAAAAAGCTGTTAAAACTTGCTAGAAAAACACCAAATACGCTAAATGTTTCTAAAGCAACAGCTGCAGTAGATAAATTAGCCAAAAAACATTTAATACACAAAAACAAAGCTGCGAGATTAAAATCCAATCTCTCAAAACTTATTAAAAACACGTCTAAAACCGTTGTCAAAAGGACTCCAAAGTCCCAAACGAAAAGCAAAGCCAAATAGCCTCCAGAATTTTTTGACAAAGAGTCCAAAAATCCTTAGACTAAATTTATGGTGAGGAAATCCCCGGCCATAAATTTACTCAAAAATAGCGGAGGAAGCTATTTAGACAGATTCGTAAACTGGGCTCTTTCTGTTGGAAGGGTAGTTGTAATTTTAACCGAAGCAATAGCGCTGGGTGCTTTTTTGTACAGATTTTCCCTGGATAGACAACTAATAGACATTCACGCAAAAATAAAGCAAGAACAGGCAGTTGTAAGCTATTTAAAGACAAATGAGGAGACTTATAGAAATTTACAGAATCGTCTCGCTTTGTCATCAACTTTTTCCAAAAAAGGAAAAGAGAAAGTAACCATATTAAAGGATGTCCTGGCTTTTACTCCTTCTGGAGTTAATTTTAATAACATAACTATTCAAGAAGATAGACTAAGAATAGATGCAAATACCGCCTCCGTGTCTCCTTTATCCGACTTGGTGAATTCCCTAAAAAATTATCCAAGAATTGCAAGCGTTATAGTAGACAAGATAGAAACCAGACCTTCTTCCGCGTTAATAAACGTAAGTATAACGGCGCTGTTAAAACAACAACCATGAAATTACTAAACAAAGATTCATTTAACGCAGCGAGAATTAAATATTTTCAATTTTTGCCGGATTTAAAAGGAGAAAGAACGCAAAAATTTACAACTCTTATTCTGACATTTTTCGCACTATCTTTTTTCGGACTTTTTGCTATAAATCCAACTCTCTCGACCATTGCCGAGCTCAATAAAAAACTCGAAGATAATAAATTTATAGACGAAAAGCTTGGACAAAAAATAGCTAATCTGACGGCTTTGCAACAAAAATACGCAAATTTACAACCCGACTTACCAATTATTTTTGCCGCAATACCAAAAAGCCCTGAAGTTCCTATTTTTGCAGCCCTTGTCCAGGCGATTGCCAGTAACCAGAATATAACAATTGAGACTCTTCAAACTTTTCCCGTAGATGTGAACACAAATCAAAATCCGCGGCAATACTCTTCCTTCTCCTTTGCTTTAACGGCCGACGGATCTTATAATGATTTAAGTAATTTTCTCTCTAGCCTGACGAGCATGCAAAGAATCGTACAAATAGACATAATTTCTTTAACCAAAAAGACAGGAACATCTAATTCCTTGCAGTTAACTTTAAAAGGAAAAACATTTTTCAGTCAATGAAACAAAGAGAATTACTTTTTATTGTGGTTTCGTTTTTTGTCTTGATTCTGATTTATATGGGTTTTAGTGTCTATCATAATTCCGTTACTTCTACTATTCCGGAAACCCTGGGTACCCAGATACTGCCCATATCACCCACTTTTGACGAAAAAACAATTTCGGATTTGAAAAAGAGAAACAGCATTGTTCCCATTTATCAGTTAGCTCCCGGACAGCAACAGACACCCGTAGCTTCTTCTTCGGCAAAGCCCTCGGCAACACCGGCACCAACAAAAACAGCTACGCCAAGTGGAGGTAAATTATGAGAAATAAATTTTGGGAAAAGAGAATACCGACTCTTCTGGGACTTTTATTAATAACAATTGCAATAGGCATAACCACGCTTCTCGTTGGTCAAAATACTTTTTTCGTGCAGCAAGCGAGCCCAACATCAAATCCCCAAGACATCAGAATAACAAACATCTCCGACTCTTCTTTTACCGTATCTTACGAAACAGCATCCAAAATTTTAGGATCAATCAATTTCGGAAAGGATCAAAAACTTGGTCTTACAATAAGCGATGAGAAGGATAAAGCTAACCCAACGGAGCATACAATTCACAGTTTTAAAGTGGAAAATCTTGATCCAGCTACAAAATATTATTTTTCGATAGTCAGCGGTCAGGATTCTTATCTTAACAATGGAATTCCCTACGAAGTAATTACAGGTTCCAAGATTTTAGAAAAATCGGGAAGCGGATTTATTGTAGGCAAAGTAGTAACAGTAGAAAATACCCCTCCAAAAGAGGCTATCGTCTACATGACCGCTAACGGAGCGCAAGCTTTGTCAGCTCCAGTTACCTCCGATGGAAGCTACACTCTTTCTTTGGAAACCTTGAGAAATCAGGAGCTTTCTTCCTATTTTAAATTTAGTCCCGGGGATAAAATAAAAATGCTAGTTGTAAGTGGTGAAGGACAGTCGTCTGTTGAAATTTCTGCAAAAGATGTAAATTACGTTCCTACAATTGTCATTTCCAAAAATTATGATTTTACCCAAAGCTCATCGGAGATTGCTTCTTCTTCCGCCAAATTGCAATTTCCAACGATTTCCTCAGGCAAATCAACAGGCCCGCAAATAAATACTCCTAGGCAAAACCAAACATTTTCCGATCAAAAACCATTGTTTAAAGGAACAGGCGTTCCGAGCGACAAAGTTAACATACTAATCGAATCAAACGAACAAATACAAGGACAGGTCGTAGTAGACGCTAATGGCAACTGGAGTTTTAAACCTGCAACTGCCCTCTCGTCCGGACAACACAAAATTACAATAACAGCACGGGACTCTTCGGGAATTTTACGAACTATAACTCAAACATTTACCATTTTTGCTCCTCAAACAGCCCAAGCCGCAACAGCCTCTGCTTCGCCAAGCCTATCTCCAAGTCCAACACCTACTCCTACACCAACTCCTGCGGCTTCGCTATTTCCAACACCTACTCCGACTGCAACTCCAATTGTTATTTCTACTCCTACGCCTGTGGCAACTGTCCGTCCTACGCTAGCTCCCACCGGAACGTCCGAAGTATCAATGGGTTTAATGGGGGCACTTCTCGCAGTGGTTGGAGGAATTTTCTTTTTCCTAAGCCGGGTGCTTTTGTAGACTATTTCCAACTCTTAATCCAGAAATAGTTATTGTTAAAATCCGTTGCCACACTAACTCCGGTCCATAATGGATAAAAGTAGATCGAGAGGGAAATCATAAGAATTAAAAAAGAAAAGAATAAAACCTTTCCTAATTTGCTATTCATTAATTTATTAAGTGTGAAACCAATTGCAATTGCTAGAAACGCTGTTGACGCAAGATAATGATAGTTAAACATAATTCTTGGGGAATGAAACCATAAAACAAAAAAACTCAAATAAGAAAGCGGCACTAATAAATAAGGCAAAGTTCTTTTTTTGAAAAACTCAAAGACAAGGAATAAAATCGAAACTAAACCAAACCAGGCAATCATAGGATTTTCCAAAGTGTAAATATTAGCAACTTTTTCTTTTTGGTAATCCACAAATAACCAAACAGGTCTCAAATCAAAAATCCAATCAAAGGGAGTTGACTGGTATGGATGAGTGGCTTTTAAATTTGTGTGATACCACCACATTTGCTGCTGAAGCTCTATAAAAGTCTGAACATTTGTAAAGTTTTGGTTAGGCGGAATGTGCCGCTGCAGGAAAAAAGGCGTATATGATGCAATATATATGACTAAAGGGGTAACAAAAAGAAAGAATACAAATTTTAAAATATTTTTTGATTTTAATTTTCTAGAATTTAGATTCTCATAAATAAACAAAGCTAAGATAATTATTATTGCAAAAAATCCTGTCCACTTAGATGCAATTGCCAATCCCAATGATAAACCCATTAGGAAATTTCTCTTTTTGAGGAATAAATATATGGACAGAAGAGAAAAAAATAAAAAATAGCTATCATTCATGGCGATTCTGGACATGACCAAAAGCAAACCATCTAACGAGGCGACCAGAGCAGAAAGAAGTGCCACTCTTCTATTTTTAAAAAGATAATAAGAAATTAAATAGATTAAAATTATTGATCCAAAACCAAATAATGCGGAAAAGAATCTCCATGCAAAACTTGTGTCCCCAAAAACAAGAATAGAAAGCGCCATAAATTCTTTGGCTAGAGGCGGATGAGTCCACTCGTAAGCAAATCCTGCCGGCGAGGTGTTCCACCACTCCCAGGATCTTGGATCCCACTTAACCATAGCTTGGGCTGTAAACGCATGGTAAACCTCATCAAAAATGTGAGTTTTGGGATAATCCAATCTCCAAAATCTCGTGAATAGTGCAAAACCAAAAACAACAATTTCCAAGCAAAACTTATTTAGAAATTTTTTCATTAAAAGATTTATAGTAATAAACTAAAACGGTGACAAAACAAGCAATTACCGCTAGAGACAAAATTGTCTTATTCCCATCTATAGCCATGTAGAAAAAATTGTTGCCGGTTTTAATGTCGTTGTAAACAAAATTATAGTAGTAATATACGTACCATAAATTAATAAAATGAACTATAGAAATAAAAAAATATATTAAACCGAGCAGTTTGGATTTATTTATAAAGGCGGCAATTAAAATAAAAGCCAGAGAGGCAAATAAATATCTTTCGTGCATTCTAGTTAGAAAAAGATAAAAAGACATGAAAGACAAGAAGGAAACCAGGTAAAAATGCTTAGATTTAATTTTATTTTTTACAGCAGGATACAAAATAAAAATCATGGAGACAGCATATAAAACAAACCCCCAGATCTGATATGACAAAGAGAAAAGAGAGCTTTTGTCCGACTTCCACCAACCTAAAATCCCCCAAAAATTAAATGCGAACAATGACGTGAATGGATAAACATTTGCAGAACTTCTCGAAAGACTAACGAGACCCAAGACAGGATTATTTGGAAAAAAGGGTATAGACATAATAATCGGTACCAACAAAAGTATGAGTAACACCACTACCAAATATTTTTCATAAAATTTAAAGTTATACAGCACAAAAGCGGGTAATAATGCCAGAGAGTGGGGCTTAATTAAAACAGCAATAGAAGAAACAAAGGAAGATTCAATGGGTTTTTTGACTTCTGTTAATAAAAAGCAGGAATACACTAGAAAAAAAGTGAAAATTCCATCTATTTGACCCCAAACCGAACTGTTAAAGATAACAGCAGGATTTACCAAATAAAATAATGCTGCAAATTTTGAAAATTTGGGAAGATATTTATTGACTATTTTATAAATATAATAAGCTGTTCCAATATCGAATAACGTGGTTATAAACTTAACCATAAATTCAAATCCGATATTGGAAAAAGAGAGTTGAGGAAAAATAAAGTGATAAAAACTTCCAAAAATCCACAGAATATAAAGATAGCCGGGGAAATAATCTGCAAAATAATCAAAAGAATAAAAATTAGACAAGCCCAGAGTAACCAATCTATAAGACCACGATTCCCACGCATTCATATCTATTTGAAAACTGGGAATATTAAATAGAATTATTCGCAAAAACAAAACTGCAAACAAAAAAATTTTAAAAGCCATGAATTAATATTTGGAGTTTATAGGGCAGTTACCTATTTTTATTTCGCAATCTACATATTTTTGGACTTCAGAAAAATTTCCATTACCCGCTCGAGGAATTAAAACCCATTCGTTATCGTACTTTTCAGAGTCTAAAGGATTAATAAAAATTCCTTGTTGCCCCGAATACGGATCCGTATAAGAAAAGACAACATTATTTGTTTCGGAGTTTTTCATTTTCTGTGCAAGCTTTATAAAATCATCATACTCATCTTGCTTTATATTTGTACGAATACTGTCTTTAACTACATCGTACAAACTCATTAATCTTCCAGGATTTAAAAGAGTATTCACAGAAAATAGTTTTCTTTTAAACGCTTCTATTACCAGTTCTTGCCTCTTGCCTCGTGCAAAATCTGTGCCCTCTATTCCCTTTGCGTGGCGTGAGCGAACAAATTTTAGAGCAGTTTCTCCATCCATATGCTGCGATCCTTGTTGAAAATTAAGATGTTCATACCGACACGGAAATGACTCAAAGATAGCCGATGAGGTGGCCCGTTTTTCAAACTCGTTTCCGGTGAATCCACATGTATCGGTTTCTTTTCCGTTAATTGGATATTCAAAATCCTCAAAGTTTCTTTGCACATTTACATCTATTCCTCCAACCCTATCTATTGCTTTTACAAACCCCTCAAAATCAATCAGCAAAATATAATCAACGGGTTGATTAAGAATTTTTTCAACCACTGCTTTTACAAGAGGGAGACCGCCATTTTTATGCTTTTCTTCTCCGTACACATAAGCAGTGTTTATTTTTTTACTGGTAGACTCTAAATCCGGAACCCATAAATCTCGCGGAATGGAGATTAGAGTTACCTTTTGCTTTACCGGGTTAATGCTTGCGTAAATAATAGTATCTGTAAGAAGCGGCCCGTCGTGTCTTCCGCCCCCAATTCCTAAAAATAATACATTCACTCTGTCGTCCGATGTTTTAAGGGAACTTTCATTCTGGAAAATATATTGGAAAAATACCGGGGACCATTTGGCTGCTGTAAAAATAAGTTTTCCAAAAAGTAAGATAAAAATAAATAACAAAACTATTATTATCAAAAATAATTTATGCGTTTTTAATGTTTTCCTAAAGTTCTTAAACATTTTCGATTATTTTTATAAATTCTAAAGCCTCAAGCGACGCTCCTCCGACCAAAACTCCACTTAGATTCTCTTTTTGAGTAAAACCCTTTACGTTGCCTGAAGTAACACTGCCTCCATAAAGAACTTGCTCCACTTTTGCAGAAGTTTTTATCTTCTTGGCTATGTCTTCGGCATTTTGCGGATCGTCGGATTCCCCGGTCCCAATTGCAAAAACAGGTTCGTAAACAACTATGGAAACTCCGTTTGGAATAGTGTTGTTTTCGTTTTGAACGCAGAGAATTGGAATCAAATTATAGTCTATAGACATTTTAACTTTTTCTTCAACAATACTTTCGTCTTCACCAAACCCGCTTCTTCTTTCCGAATGCCCCACTATTGTGTACTTTGCAAATTCTCTAATTTGTGCTCCGTTTATCTCCCCTGTATAAGCGCCTTCCGGAAGGCGAGATATATTCTGAGCCCCCAATTCTATCGGAATCTCATGGTTTAAAATATAAGAGTTAAAAAAATCTAAAAGAGTAAAGGGTGGACAAACTACAATTTTTTTGTTCGAGAGATTCGGAAGATTCTTAATGCGGGACATTTCTTCAAGCCATTTTTCGGCCTCGTTTTTGGTCTTATTTGACTTAAGGTTTGCGACTATTAGGATTGGCTTCATGTGCTATTATTATACGGTATGAAACGAGACCTTCTCAAGGACTTAAACGAGGAACAAGCAAAAGCTGTGGAAAATACACAAGGACCTATGATAATTTTGGCGGGAGCCGGAAGTGGAAAAACAAGAGTTTTAACCTACAAAGTTATTTATCTAATAAACGAGAAGGGTGTCGATCCCAACAATATTCTTATGGTGACTTTTACAAACAAAGCCGCCGCAGAGATGAAAGAAAGAGTGGCAAAAGCCATAGGAAAATCAACGGCAGTTACTATTTCCACATTTCATTCTTTGTGCAGCAAAATTCTAAGAATTGACGGAAAATATGTGGGAGTTGGCAATAGCTATGTTATTTATGATACTCAAGACCAGATAGACGCAATAAAAGAAGCCATGAAACTTTTAGGAATTTCTCCCAAAGAGTACAAACCATCTTCTGTCCTTAATACAATTTCTCAAGCAAAGAATGAGCTTATCGATTCCCTTGGTTACCTAAACTATGCCAGGGGACATTTCCAGGAAGTAGTAAGTAAAGTTTACACTGTTTATCAAAAAACTCTAAAAGATAATAATGCTTTGGATTTTGATGATTTAATTCTCAAGACTGTTTTACTTTTAAAAGAAAATAAAGATATTCTTTCTAAATATCAGAATAAATTCCAATACATTTTAGTAGATGAATACCAAGACACCAATCATGCACAATACGAACTGACAAAGCTTCTTGCAAAAAAAAATCAGAATATAAGCGTTGTTGGAGATTTTTCTCAAAGTATTTATAGTTTCCGGGGAGCAGACTTCCAAAATTTGAAAAAATTCGAAGAGGATTTCGCAAATACCAAAACTTTTAAACTTTCTCAAAATTATAGATCGACGCAAAAAATTTTGGATGCGGCCTCTTCTGTGATTTCGAAAAATACATCACACCCTATTCTTTCTCTTTGGACCGAAAAACAGGGAGGAGAAGATATAAATTTATTCGAAGCGGAAAACGAACAAAATGAGGCCGAATTCATAGCCGGTCAGATAAGCAACATTAAATATCAATACCCGGATCTAAAGTTTTCTGATTTTACTATTCTCTATAGAACAAATGCTCAATCAAGATCCATCGAAGAGGTTTTTTTACACCTCTCCCTGCCTTATATTCTAATAGGTGGAACAAGATTCTACGAGAGAAAAGAAATAAAAGATATCCTAGCCTTCCTAAAACTTCTTGTAAATCCTAAAGAGAAAATTTCTTACAAGAGAGTGGAAAAATTAGGTAAAGGAAGACTCGAAAAATTCGAGGAGTTTGCAAAAACTGCGGAATTAGGAAAAGCTACCATAGAAATATTAGACGGTGTTGTTAAAAAGATCGATTACCTGTCTATGTTCGACGAGAAAGACGAAGAAGACAGAACAAGACTAGAAAATATAAAAGAATTAAGATCGGTTGCAATTGAATTTCCGGAAATAAATAATTTTCTAGAGAATGTGGCGCTCGTCGAGCAAGAGTATCTTCCCGACAAGCCTAATGGAGATGAAAAAAAAGACGCTGTTAATTTAATGACTTTCCACGCTGCCAAAGGTTTAGAATTTCCTGTGGTATTTATGGTGGGAATGGAAGAGGGATTATTCCCTCATTCCAGAAGCCTTATGGATAGGAACGAACTCGAAGAGGAAAGAAGACTTTGTTATGTCGGCATTACCCGAGCAAAAGAAAAACTTTTTTTAACATATTCGCGAAGAAGATTATACTTCGGACAAAGAACCAGTAATGTAGTTTCGAGATTTATTTTGGAACTGCCAAAAGAAACTCTTTCCGAAAACCTTTTGGAGAGACAAGATGTGCCGGATTACTTATGAAAAATAATCATCCACTTCAGTCTACGCAGTGGGCAAAGTTCCGCGAAAAATCGGGAGTAAAAGTTATAAATACTAAAGACTTACAACTTACGATCCATAAAATTCCACACACTAATTGGAATATAGGATACCTTCCCAAAGGTCCCATGCCAGACCTAAAAATGATCGAAGAACTTAGGGATATAGGAAAAAAAGAGAATTGTATCTTAATTCAGCTAGAACCAAATGTCCTCAACAATCAGGATTCAAAAGAAAAAATCAAAAGTCTAAATTTAAAACCTGCTGTTCATCCTCTATTTACAAAATATACCTTTATCTTAGACCTTACTAAAAACGAGGAAGAACTTTTAAAAAATATGCATTCAAAAACGCGTTACAACATAAAAGTTGCTCAGAAACATGGAGTCGAAATCGTTGAGGATTCTTCAGACAAAGCTTTTGAAGAATATTTAAAACTGACTAAAGAGACTACTCAAAGACAAGGATTCTACGCGCATTCGGAAAAATATCACAGGCTTATGTGGGAAACCCTTCGGCAGGCTCAGGGCAAGCTCTCAAAAGATAAATTAAGTGCGCATTTGTTTTTGGCAAAATATAAAAAGAGAATTCTTGCTGCATGGATAGTTTTTGTTTACAACGACACTCTTTATTATCCATACGGCGCATCAAGCAGTGAAAACCGAGAAACAATGGCCAGCAACCTCATGATGTGGGAAGTTATAAAATGGGGAAAGAAAATTGGTCTTAAAAAATTCGATATGTGGGGAGCACTGGGACCTATCCCCGACAAAAATGACCCTTGGTATGGTTTCCACAGATTCAAAGAAGGGTATGGCCCGGAACACATTGAATTTGTGGGAAGTTACGATCTTGTAATAAATCCGGTCTTATATGAGATTTATAAAGTTGCAGATAAAATCCGCTGGACCCTACTGAGAATTAAAAACTAATTTAAATTTTGTAAAGAGTTATTTTCTTTCTATCAACTTCAATCGCATTTTGTTTTGATAAAGTTGATTCGTAGTTAATACTTATTATTCTCGTTCCTCTTTTTAGTTCTTTTAAAAATTTAGGTTTTAATTTTTCTAAAGTCTTGGGAACAAGATAAACGAAAATGACTGTTGCGTCGGAAATGTCGACATCAAAAAAACTTTTTTTAATAAATTTTGTTTTGTGGGAAACTCCATTAAACTTTGCAAATAGTTTTGACAAATAAAATCGCAAGGGATCAATCTCTACCCCAATTCCCCGAGCCCCAAATTCTTTTGCAGCAATAATTACCGATCTTCCGTCACCCGACCCTAAATCGTAGACAACATCCGAGTCTCTCAAATCCGCGAGCTTAAAAGCTTTTCTTATCTTTTCATCGGAAGTTCTCCACCATGGAGCCCATGGGCTGTCCGGCGGCCAAATCATAGATAAAAAAATTAAAAGCAGGAGAATAATTAAGAGGAGAACTAAGTTTAAAATCACAATTTATAAATTACTTTACCTATAATATCATTTTTATTGACCCAGCCTAATTTAAGGCTGTCGCTTACGTTGTCTCCCTCCATAAGAAAATGATTGCTTTGGGATTTTTTTATTCTTTTGATCAAAATTTTGTTAAAGTATTTAAAAGCCACAACGTTTCCTACCTTTGGCTTAAAAAATATAAAGGGAATTGAACTTGCTAAAACTTCTGCTCCATCCTTGATTGAGGGCTCCATGCTGTGTCCCGAAATTTTCAGCCTTTGCAAAAGCATTATTTATAGAGGACCATTTCGCGCTCCGTTGGGTAGACTGATTTGATTCTAACCGGGGTTAATTTTTTTGTTTTAAAAAATATTTCGGCAATCTCTAGGACACCGGATAAAGTTTGCTCGGCTGCTTCCATACTAATGCTTTGCCTGGCAAGAATTGAACTCTTTACGGTTTTATTTAGCAAATCCGAAAGAGTAGGATATTCTTTAAAGTGCTCTTCTTTAAAGTAATCATTTTGCAGAGTACCTAATTCTTCTTCTACTATATCGCCGTGTTTTTCTTTAACCCGGGTACATCTGGCAACGTCGTGTTCTGCTTTAATTTCATCGGTTCTGTCTATTTTCCCCAAAAGCTCCGTCATGCGTATTATGGTATGTGCAGCCTGCTGTGCCCTGAATGGATCGTAAATCCCACAAGGAATGTCGCAGTGGGCATATGCAATTTCCTCTTTGAGGAGCTTAGCCAAAAAGTCAACAAATTTATGCATATTTATATTAAACCAGTCTTGACTCAAAAAATCAAAAATTGTATACTTTCTAGAGTAAGAGTCCAGTAAGAAACATCTTTTTATGCCTAAATTTGCCCCTCCAAAATTTAAGACCTATTACAATGAAAATCTTTTTTTTCTAAAAATAAGTCAGGGATTAAAAGATACCGGAATAAGAATGAAGCTATTTACTAACCACATTAGTACCCAAAGCCTTCCAAACACACATTCCACCCTGCTAGACCTACTGCCTAGTATAATGACTTCCAAATGCTTTAACGACAAAAATCTTGCTTTTACCGAAGAGGTTAAAGATACAGAGATAGGCCATTTGTTTGAACACATCCTTATCGAATACCTAACCAAATTGAAGAAACTTTACCATAAAAAAAATGTATCTTTTTCAGGAACAACGTCTTGGGATTGGACAGAAGACGAACGGGGAGTTTTTCATATTAAAGTAAGCGCCGGAATTGAAGACGGAAAAATTTTTGAAGAAGCGTTGGAATTAAGTGCTAAACTTTTAAATAAAATAATAAGAAGTCATGTTGCCACAGTGAATTAATAATCTCTAAGGCTAGAACCACTTGCTCCAGCCTCACGAGGGCCATTACTTATCGCCCGAAATTGCATCCGCGTCCTCTTCGCTTAAATCCTCCAATTCTGTTCCCTGGTCTGTTTGTCCGCCCTTTTTACCTTGAGACGCACCGCCTTTATTATCTTGATCCATCCCTTTGTTTTGGCTGCCTTGTTGTTTTTTTGTATCGTTCATTTACTTTTCACCTCCTCTCATAGCTTATTTATACATTATTCACTTGTTGATTAAGAATTGCGTTAAGGCGGGGTAACTGGATCGTAAATTCCTTCTTACTTGACTTTATATATCAAAAAGTATCATATTTATAGTACAGGCCTGCCTATGGCGACAGAACGAGATATAGGAGAACACGGTGCCGAAAAGACCTCGAAGCCTAAATACGCTCCGATTGAACAATTTGACAAAAAAAAGACGTTTGATCTATTGAAACTGTATTGGAGCAACCGAAAAACCCTCGAACCGGGCAAGCCGAACGACCCGGATAAACCAAAACATGTTATTCCTCTTGCCGGAGCAGTCGAAAACGCGAGACTTAGTGGAGTTTTTGAGATCCAAGATTGGTTTTTAGAAATACTGGGACAAGAAGAGTTAATTGGAGAAACCGAACCGGATCTCCAACTTAGCGACGTAGATAAACTCGAGCCCCAGGAAATAAATAAATATCAATTAGTTGCTATCGTTGATAGATACGTAGATCAACGTTTCACGTTTGTCGCTAGGGGTATTACTAAAAGTATTAGCGAGGGCCGGAAGATGGGATTGGATGACGAAAAAATATTTGGAAGGGTAAGGGAACTAAGAACTATTCTGGAAAACTTAGGTCAAACCCAAGTAGCCGATTGGGTGGATAATGAAATCGAACCACCAAAACCACAAATAGATTGGGCTGGAAGAAGAAGCGAGGGTCACGGGGGAGAGACTCAATAATAAATTCGACAGATAGAGGTCCTCTCTACCTGTTTTTTTGGAAAATGTCAGTAGCTGGTTTTTGTATTCATGTCCATACTACTCTGACTTCCTTTATTCGACGATTTACGGAATCTTCCGCCTTTTCGTCCTTTTGAGTGTTGCCCTCTAGGCATTATTTTCACCTCCTTTTAGGTGTAACTAAAAGCTATTACTTGCTAAAAAGAATTAGATTAATATGCAAGAAGATTAATGTAAGAAATTTCTATTGTATTTCGTAGATTAAAACAATGGTATAAAATATTACCTAAGAGGCATGAGGGGTAACAAAACGAGGAGAAAAACTACAAAGAAAAAAGCAGTTCCAACGCCAAAAGAAAACAACATAACCAAAATTGGCAAGCAACCCATGTTTCTCAATGGTTCTTCTGCCATATACCGAAGTTTTGCTCTTACTGTAAAAGAATGTGTTTAAGATGAGGTAAGAGAATTAAAAGAACTTCAAGCGGATTATAGTACTAATTTTTACAAAGTCAAGATTCTTTCAGCGATTTTTATTTTTTCCTGAAGATTTCAATTTCCTGTTTTGGAGGGATTTGTCCTTCTTCTTCCGCCAATTCTATTCCCGCTTCTTGTGCAAACGGTCGGTCGGAGTGAGATTTTCTAAGTGGAACTTCTTTGAGAAATAGGGAAAATATAACCGCGAGAACCATAAAAAAAGATGAAATCAAGAAAACTTCACTAATTGATTCGGCGAGAACAGTTCTTAATTTCAACATAAAGTCTGAGAAATTTTGGATTATTTGCGCTCTTATCTCGGGAGGAAGATTTGCGATAGTGCTTTCAAATTGCGCTTTACCAGTGCCGGAGAAAAACGCTTGTAGTTGATTTACGTTTAATTTTTCAATATTAAATTGTGGATTAATTTGCGAAACCTGGTTTAAAAATTGATCACCTTTGAGAGTTTGGATTTTACTGGCCAGAGAATTATTTAGGATACTTCCCATTACTGCGACTCCAACTGTTCCACCAAGACTTCTAAAAAGCTGTGTTGCCGAGGTTACAACTCCGAGCCTTGAGTAATCAAACGCATTCTGTACTGTAATTGTGAATATCGGAAAAGTTACCCCAAGTCCCAATCCGGTTGCTATCATTCTTAAGATCATATCTCTTTGGGTTGTATTCACGTCCATCGTAGAAAGCGAATAAATTGCCGCAGCGGCAAGAGCTAAACCTGCAACTGCTAGAATCTTATATTTACCGGTTCTTGAGACTATTTGTCCCGTTAAAGTACTTGCTATAATAATCCCAAAAGTCATAGGGGTTAGAATAAGCCCTGAATTAGTTGCGTTAGTTCCCAAAACCATTTGGGCAAAAAGAGGAATGTAGATAAATGCTCCAAACATTCCAAGTCCGGTTAGGAAAACTGCCAAAATGGAAAAAAGGAAAACGTTATTTTTGAAAAGATCCAAAGGAAGTATCGGATCTTTCGCTTTCTTTTCAGCATAGATAAAAGCTGTCAAGAAAACTGCGGACATTACAAAAAGTCCTATTATCTGCCACGACGCCCAAGGATATTGATTTCCTCCCCAAAGAAGTCCGAGAAGAAAAGGAACAAGACCCAAAATTATTGTTATTGCCCCAGCGTAATCTATATATTTTTCTTTTACCGTACTTTTAATATGCGGCATTAAAAAATAAACAACCACAAGAGCTAAGATTCCAACCGGAATATTAATATAGAAATTCCATCTCCAAGATGCGTGGTCTGTAAGATATCCTCCAAGTGTGGGACCTAGAACCGAGGAAAGACCGAAAACGCCTCCGAAAATTCCCATCCACTTTCCCCTTTCGGCTGGTGCAAAAAGATCCGCAATTATTGTAAAGGCAGTTGCAAATAACGCTCCTCCTCCGATTCCCTGAAGTCCTCTAAATAAGATAAGCTGTGTCATGTCCTGCGAAATTCCGGAAAGAGCCGAACCCAGCATAAAGACGACTATAGCTCCGAGGAAAAGAAATTTTCTCCCAAAAATGTCCGACAATTTACCATAAATTGGGACGGTTACGGTTGACGTAAGAAGATAAGCCGTTACAACCCAGGAAAGATGCTCAAGACCCTTTAAGTCCTGGACTATTCTTGGTAAGGCGGTCGAAACTATAGTTTGGTCCAAAGCGGCCAGAAGAAGTCCTAGCATGACACCTATCATTACTAAAACCTTTTGTGAATTAGTTATTTGCGAGAGCATAAAGAAAAATTATACCAGAAGTTAAAACAAACTAGAAGCCCAAAACTTCTTTAACAATTATCATAGTGATTCTACCCGGTTTTATCTCTTTTTGGACTATTAAAACTTTTGAAACAAAGCTGGGAACATTGTATATCTTTTTTAATCTTTCGCTTTCCAAAGGAAGTGTGTGTTCGTAAAGTCTTTTCCAAGCTTCGTCTAAATCCTTAACTATTTTTTGCGCTCCTACTACCCAAACGACGTGATCGGATCCGTAAACGTATGCAGGAAGTTGGGATCCAGTGTTTGAAGCAACCAGTACCTTTCCATCTTGCGTAATCCCATGGACACTTCCAACAACCCATTCCGGAGCTGCGCCCAATTTTTGCATTTCGCGACCTTGTGTTTTTCTGTCAAGTGAATTGAGCTTATTTCTTACGGAATCATACTTACCCGATTCATTGATTTCTTTGGGAAGACCTATCGAATCCAGTGTTACGGACGTCATCGTCATAATTTCTGCCCCTTGTGGAATAAGTTCCAAAGCCTTTTCTTTTGCTTCTTTTCCATTTTCCACAGAAAAAGCGTCAATGCCATTTGCTTTTAAAGACTCAATGGTTTTCTCGATTATTTTTTGGTCGGGTAATTCTGTCCAGTTTTTCATATTAATTTTTGCCAATAACTTTGGCGATATTTATTCCAAGTCTGTTTAGAAATTTATTGTCTATGCTATAAAAGTGATTTGTACCTTCTTTTTTAACTTTTAATATATTGGCATCAATAAGTTTATTAAAATGATGAGAAAGAGTGGGTTGAGAAAGATCAAATTTATTAGATAATTTTTGACAAGGAACCTCCCTTTTGCCGATAATTCTGCGAATAATATCTACTCTTGTTTCATCCGACAGAGCTTTAAATACTTTGAGAACTTGTTTGTTCATTGATATATTGAAATATATCAATATATTAAATCATATAAAATTTAATGTCAAGCAAGAAAAATGTAATTTACTTGATTCCTAAAAGGTGAGGCAATAGAATTCCAATAAAATATCCACCGATTCCACTTCCGGCTCCAACCAGTAGAACTTGAACTCCGCTTTTAAAATACGGCAGAGAGGCAACTTTGCCTTTTGCCACTCCAATTAAAAACAAGGCAATTAGTGTAGCACCTATAGAAAAAATTATCGCCTGGATTCCTGTAAAGAAAAAGTAAGGAAAAAGAGGAATAATTGCACTAAGAAGATAAGAAAATCCCATAAAGACGGCGTCTTTCGTAGGAGTTCCCGGAGGGTTTGGCTCAAGGCCGAGCTCTTTTTGAATCATGGTATTAAGAAATGCCTTTTGACTTCTTCCTAAAATTTTTACAACTTCTTTGGCGCTTTCCTCGGAAAGACCGTCTTCCCTAAGAAGGAGCGCGAGTTCTTCTTTTTCTTCTTTCGGATATTTCCTTATCTCTTCCTTCTCTTTTGCAATTTCGTGAAGATGAACTTGTCTTTCGGCCTGGCTTGCCAAGAAAGCGCCGGTTGCCATAGAAAAAGCGCCGGCCAAGGCTTC
>DATFUR010000009.1:0-6860 GCA_035260725.1 Patescibacteria group bacterium | reverse complement strand
GGAGGATTTTTGGTTAGACTCTATCACTTTACATATCCAGTTGCTGATTGGCATAGTTGGAGGCAAGTAGATACTTCCGCGGTTTCAAGGAATTTTGTAAAAGACGGATTTGATTTACTACACCCAAAATTCGATGATTTGTCAAATGTTCCGTCAGGAGTTTTCGATAATCCCCAGGGTTATAGATTTGTAGAGTTCCCAATTTACAATGTTTTGCAGGCAAAGGCCTTCCTAGTTTTCGGAAGACTAACGCTAGAGGAGTGGGGAAGGATGGTTTCCATAATTTCTTCTCTTGTGTCAACCTTTTTGCTTTACGTACTGGTTTCTCGATATTCAAACAGAACCATAGGACTTTTCGCCGCCTTTTTCTTTTCCTTTTTACCGTTTAATGTTTACTGGAGTAGAACAATTTTACCTGACTCGACCGCTACAACTGCAACTTTGGCAGGACTTTTATTCTTCGATCTCTGGATAAAAAATTTGCAGAAAAATAATTATAGAAAGATTTTATATTTTCTTTTATCCGGTATATTTTTGGCAATGTCTCTTCTAATAAAACCATTTGCAGGATTTTTCTTTTTGCCGATAGTTTGGTCGTCTTGGCAGAAATGGAGAATTTCTATGTTTAAAAGGGCAGATCTAATCGCACTAGCTGTTATATCTTTAGTCCCATGGTTACTGTGGAGATGGTGGTCTTTGCAGTTTCCGCCCGGTGTGCCTCAAAGCGGTTGGCTTTTTAACGAAGGCAATATAAGATTTAAAGGGTCATTTTTTCATTGGATATTCGCAAGCAGAATCGCCGATCTTATCTTGGGCTTTTGGGGAGTTGCAATATTTGCTGTCGGGGTAGCTACAAAAAATAAACCTTATTTCCTATCCTTTCTTTTTTCGTCACTTTTATATATCTTCATTGTTGCAAAAGGAAATGTCCAACACAGCTACTATCAAATTCCGATAGTGGCGACTATTGCAATATTTTTAGCGCTGGGTAGTAACTTTTTTATAAATCCGCCAAGGCAATATTTTTCTAAATTGGCAAGTATTTTGGTTTTTGCAGTTTGCGTATCGTTTATGTTTGTTTTCAGTTGGTTTGAAGTTAGAGATTATTACAATATACAAGATCCAGCAATTATTGCGGCGGGTAATGCTGTAGATAAGCTTGCGCCAAAGGATGCAAAAATTATAGCGCCTTATGAGGGAGATACAACCCTACTTTATTTTACAAAAAGACAAGGCTGGCCAAGTTTTGAAAAAGACATAAATGTGCTTATTAAAATGGGGGCGGATTATCTCGTCTTATCCAATCCTAAAAAAGCAGATTACGATATCGGCAATAAATACAAAATCGTGGCATCTTCACCTCAATATCTCATCTTTGATCTTCATCAAAAACCATGAAAATATTAATGGTTTCGTCCTTTTTGCCATATCCTTTATTTAACGGCGGAAATATCCGCCTTTATAATCTTTTAAAGCACTTATCAAAAAAACATCAAATAACCTTAATTTGCGAGAAAAGAAAATTTCAGACAGAAAAAGATTTGGATGAAGTAAAAAAATTCTGTCAAAAAGTAATAACAGTTGAGAGGAAAAAGCAATGGAGCGTAGGAAATATTTTAAAATCTGTTTTTTCCTTGGATCCGTTCCTGGTGGTTGGTCATACAAGCTTGGAAATGAAAGAAAAGATAAAAAAGGAGTTAATAGAAAATAACTTCAATTTAATTCATGTAGAAACTTTTTATGTTTTTCAAAATCTACCCAAGACAACTCTTCCCATTTTCTTGGCCGAACATAACATAGAATACTTGGTTTATAAAAGATACGCCGAAGAGTCTTTGTTTTGGATAAGACCTCTTATTAAATTTGATAATTGGAAATTAAGAAAAAAAGAAATACAATCCTGGACATTGGCAAATAAATTAATTGCTGTTTCAGACCAGGAAAAAAGAATTATGAAAAAAGATGCGATTATTATTCCAAATGGAGTAGATCTTGAAGAATTTGATTTTCAACAACCAAAAGAAAAAATGAAAGAAAAAGAAAAGAAAATTCTATTCATTGGAGATTTTAAATGGATAGAGAATAGAAATTCAGCAAAATGGATCTTGGAGAAAATATGGCCAAAAATTAATTTAAAATTTAATATAAAGTTATGGATTGTGGGAAGAAATATTCCTCAAAATCTGAAAAAAATGAGAGTAAAAAATATTATTTTTGATGAGAATCTTCTTAATACTAAGGAAGCCTACAAAAAGTCTTATATTCTACTTTCGCCTATTAAAGTTGGTGGAGGCACAAGCTTTAAGATACTGGAAGCAATGGCCTCGGGCACTCCCGTTGTGACGACTTCTTTGGGCGCAGAAGGAATAGCAACGGATAAAGAATTGGTAATTGCTGATTCTTCGCAAGATTTGATAGATAAAACAGAAGAACTTTTATTGAATTCGGATCTTTACGAAAAAATCGCAAAAAATGCCCGGAAAAAGATTGAGGAAAATTTCGATTGGAAAAATATTGCGGAAAAGCTAGATAAAGCGTACAGAGAAGTCATATATGATTGAGTTATCAATAATAATAGTTTCTTACAATTCGGGAGAATTTTTAAGAAAATGTTTGGAGTCTATACAAGAATCAAAATTTAAAAACCTAGAAGTAATAGTTGTAGATAACGCATCAAAAGACAACCCGGAAAAGATTATAAAAGATTTTCCAAACGTTATATTCATTAAAAATAAGGAGAATTTGGGATTCTCAAAAGCAAATAATCTTGGTCTAAAAAAAGCTTCGGGTAAGTATGTTTTATTTCTGAATCCCGATACTGCTGTTGGTAAGAATGCATTGGGCACTCTATTTTCTTTTATGGAAGAAACTCCGGATGCAGGAGTAGTTACATGCAAGGTAGTTTTGCCAAACGGAGAACTGGATGACTCGTGTCATAGAGGCTATCCTACTCCTTGGAATGCAATTTGTTTTTTTTCCGGTCTGGAGAAACTTTTCCCGCATTCTAAACTTTTTGCCGGATATCACATGGGTTGGATGGATTATTCTAAGATACACGAGATTAACGCATGTGCCGGCTCATTTATGCTCGTCAGGAGGAAAGCAGGAGAGGATATAGGCTGGTGGGATGAGGACTTTTTCTTTTATGGGGAAGATTTAGATTTCTGTCTAAAGATAAGAGAAAAAGAATGGAAAATATATTATTATCCACAAGTTTCAACAGTTCACTATAAAGGAGTATCAAGCGGAATTAAGAAAATCTCTAAAGAAATAACAACAGCAGATTTAGAAACGAAAAGATTTGCTATGAAGCATAGATTTTCAGCTATGAAAATACTCTACAAAAAACATTATATGGATAAATATCCAAAGATTGTGACGTGGTTACTTTTTCAAGCAATTAATTTTAAATATTGGTTGGCTTTAAAATCACTATGACAATAGGAATTGACGCGAGACTTTGGAATCAAACTGGTGTTGGCAGGTACATAAGAAATCTGGTAGAAAATCTACAAGAAGTAGACCGGGATAACGAATATATCCTGTTTGTAAGAAGTGAAGATAACGTAAGGGTTAAGAATTCAAATTTCAAAACGGTTAACGCTAATATTTCTTGGCACAGTATAGAAGAACAACTGGAATTTCCTGCAGTTTTAAATAAATACGATTTAGATCTTGTCCATTTTCCTTATCACTCTGTTCCGATTTTTTACAATAAACCCTTTGTAGTTACAATTCATGATTTAATTCCAATGCATGTCCAAACAGGAAATGCATCCACATTGCCCTTTCCTTTATATAAATTTAAATTTGCAGCTTACAAATTGGTAGTTTCTCAAGCTGCCAAAAAGGCAAAAAGAATCATTACGCCTTCCTCGTTTTCGAAAAAAGACATTGTCGATTATTTACGTATTTCATTCTCCAAAGTGGAAATTGTATATGAAGGAGTCGACAAAGGATTGGTAGGAAAGCGCTCAACGCACGAAAAGGATCACTTCCTTTATATTGGCAATGCATATCCCCACAAAAATCTGGAGTTTCTAATAGATGTTTTTGATACTTTGCCGTCAGAAAAATTAATTTTGGTGGGCAAAGAAGATTATTTTTATAAACGCCTAAAACGAAGAGTAAAAAAAATGCGTTTGGAAGATAGAATTATTTTCCAAGGAGAAGTTTCGGATTCTCAACTCTCTTTGTTCTATCAAAAAGCGAAGGCGTTAATTATCCCAAGTTTGATTGAAGGCTTTGGTCTTCCGGCTTTGGAAGCGATGGCAAATGGTTGTTTGGTTTTAGCGTCTAGTATTCCAACCCTTAGGGAAGTATGCGCCGACGCAGCTTTGTACTTTGATCCTAAAAATAAAGAAAATCTAAAAGAAAAGATTTTAGATGTCTCCAATACACCCGAAAAATTTGAAAAAATAATTGAATTGGGTATAAGAAGATCAAATGAATTTTCTTGGAAAAAAACCGCCGAAGAGACTTTGAAAGTTTATGAAAGTAGCATTAGTTTACGATAGAGTTAATAAATGGGGAGGAGCTGAAAGACTAATTGTAGCTCTTAAAAAAATGTTTCCAGAAGCCCCACTTTATACGTCTGTTTACGATAAAAAAAAAGCAAATTGGGCATCAATTTTTAAAATAGAAACGAGTTTCCTGCAGCAAATCCCTTTAGCCTCTTCTTCTCATGAGTTTTATGCAACCCTAATGCCCATCGCTTTCGAAAGTTTTTCGTTCGATCAGTACGATTTGGTTATTTCCGTAACATCGGAGGCCGCAAAAGGAATAATCACCAAACCCGGCACGACGCACATTTGTTTTTGTCTTACTCCGACACGCTATTTGTGGAGCGGATATGAGACATATTTTAAAAATCCTTACTTAAAATTTTTTGCAGGACCTGTTATTTCTTACCTGCGATTTTGGGACAAAATAGCTTCAAAAAGACCGGATGAGCTTATTGCGATATCAAATGAAGTAAAAAAACGAATTAAAAAATATTACAAAAGAGACTCTGAAGTTATTTACCCCCCGATTACTTTGCTTTCCGATAACGCAAATGTGTCTCAAGGAGAATATTTTTTGGTAGTTTCCAGACTCGTTCCGTACAAAAGGATTGACCTGGCAATAAAAGCATGTAAGGAACTGAAACTACCTCTTAAAATAATCGGTTCCGGCTCACAAAAACAATATCTTAAAAAAATCTCTTCAAAGAACATCGAATTTTTGGGTCATTTAACAGATAAAGAATTAATTTATTATTATAAGAATTGTAAAGGTTTAATTTTTCCAGGGGTTGAAGATTTTGGACTTAGCATGGTGGAAGCGCAAGCTTTTGGAAAACCGGTTATTGCCCAAAGAGCGGGCGGGGCTTTAGAGATAGTTAAAGAGGGAATAACCGGTGAATTTTTTGACAATCCTACGGTTGAATCTTTAAGAGAAGTGTTGATAAACTTTAATGTATCGCGATATAATAGTGAGAATTGCCAGAAAAATGCTCGAAATTTTTCTTTCAAAGAATTTGAGCAAAAGTTTACAGAATTCCTAAAAAGTAGACTTGATAAAAATTTATGAAAGTTGTTATTTTTGCAGGAGGCGTTGGTACAAGACTTTGGCCTCTTTCTCGTAAAAAAACGCCAAAACAATTCGAAAAAATAATTGGCGATAAGTCTACGATTCAACTTGCAGTAGACAGGGTATCTTCTCTTGTTGATCCTTCCGATATTTTTATTTCTTCGGGGATGATTTATAAAGATATACTGCTAGACCAACTTCCTCAAATTCCTAAAGAAAATTTTATTTTGGAACCGGAAATGCGAGACGTAGGAGCAGCCGTCGGTTTAGTCACAGCAATTTTAGAGAAGGAAAACTCAAATGAGCCCTTCATAATTCTTTGGAGTGACCATATCGTAAAAAACGAAGAACTCTTTAGGAAAATTCTGAAAAGTGCCGGAGACTTGCTGGAGCAAGAAAAAAATAAAATAGTCTTTATAGGAGAGAGTTCACGATTTGCAAGCCAAAATCTTGGATGGATTGAATTTGGAAACGAAAGTAGAAAAATAAATAACATTCCCATACACGAATTAAAAAGCTTTCATTATAGGCCGGATCTTGAAATTGCCACAAAATTCCACGAAAGCCCAAACCATGTTTGGAACACGGGTTATTTTGGAACAACTCCTTCTTTTTTACTCTCCCTTTACAAAAAGTTTTCACCACAAATGTACGAAAGTCTTTTAAAACTTCAAGAAACTTGGGGAACAGATAAGTTTGAAAAAGATGTTAAAGATATTTACCCTAAATTAGAAAAAATATCTTTTGATAATTTGATTCTTGAAAAAATTTCCCCTTCCGAAGGTTTCGTAATTGCCGAAAATCTTGAGTGGAGTGATGTTGGAGCATGGGAATCGTTAAAAGAGGCTCTTGCAAAAACTCAAGAAGAAAACGTAAGTCTGGGTAAAGTAATTCTAACAGATGTTAAAGACAGTTTGGTTTTTAATTACACAGATCAGATGTTAGTTGGAATTGATATGGAACAATTTTTAGTAATAAATACCAAAGACGTAATCTTGGTATGTCCAAAAAAATCTGTACCAAAAATTAAAAAATTTGTAGAAAGTCTTAAGGGAACAGAGAATGAGGATTTAACATAAATTTATGCCATATACGGAAGTAAAAAAAAGCCTATTTTACGACGCAGCAAAAAGATTGATGGATATTGTCTTTTCCGGAATTTTGATAATAATTTTTTCTCCTATTACTCTTTTGGTTGCAATTGCAATAAAGCTTGATTCAATAGGACCGGTTTTGGCAGATACTCCGGAGAGAGTAGGTAAAGGCGGGACATTATTCAAAATGTATAA
>DATFUR010000008.1:0-13511 GCA_035260725.1 Patescibacteria group bacterium | reverse complement strand
TGCTACTTCGTGAAGAATTGCCGAAAAAATCAAAATTACCAATGCGACAATGCCGTTTGAAAAATCCACAGAATAATGATATCATACTTCGAACATGAGCGGAATGAAATGCGACAGTTGCGGGAAAGGTGTAATGTACGGGCACAACGTTTCCCATGCAAAAAATAGGACAAGAAAAATATTTAAACCAAATCTGCATGTGTATAAAGGTATGAAATTGTGTACCAAATGTTTGAGGAAATTTAAAAGTTCGGAAATTTCAAAAGCCCCCATTCCCGCATTAATTGGTGGGGCGTAAATTGAGTTTTTCGAGAAGTTCTTTGCCTTCTTTATATCCATTCACAAAATCTTTATAGGTCATTGATTTTTTTCCTTCGACTTGAATTTTATCTCCAGGGAGAAATTTTACAACTTTACCTTTAAATATAGTCCAAACGCCGGGCCAGGGATAGAAAGCATTTATCATGTTGTTTAATCTTTCTTTTGTTGGAGGATTATCCGCGTCGATTCGACCGCTTTCCTTCTTTAGAATACGAGTAAAAGTCGCTTTTTCGTGCTCTTGCTCCGATACACTGCTTGATTCTTTGATATAGTTTGATAGTGCATCTGGGAGCATTTCGGCACTAATTATAAAAAGTCTTTGTAAAAGCTCGGGAGCTGTTTCGTTTGGGAAAATCTCAACCTCTTTTTGCGCTAAAATCGGACCATGGTCTATCTTTCCATCCATTTTTATAATCGTTACTCCTGTTGTTTTGTCGCCGTTTAGAATTGCTGTCTGTACCGGAGTCGTTCCGCGGTATTTTGGGAGTAGTGAAGGGTGGATATTTATAGATCCAAACTTTGGAATCTCCAGAAATTCTTTAGAGAAAATTTTTCCAAACGAAGCGACTACAAAAATGTCCGGTTCAATATTTTTTAGCTTTTCTATTTCCTCATTGGTTAGCTCTTTTGGATTTCTAAACGCTTTTAGGACCTCAAAATTTTTCTCAAGAGTTTGTAAGACTGGAGTTACGAACTCCGGTGTTCCAAAAAAAACTACTTTCATAGCTCTAACTCCTCGAAAACGTCATCTCCCTCTTCGTCTTTGGACGATTTATAAAGCTTTCCTTTTTGTTCCAGAACTCTTTTTGGGAATAACACGCCGTTTAAATGGTCGTATTCGTGCTGTATTATTGTTGCTAGAAAATCCTTGAATTCTTTGGTTTGTAATTTGCCTTCTTCGTCAAGATAAGTCAGGGTAAGCTTTGGAGACCTAAGAACTGTTCCCCAGATGTCCTTGAGAGATAGACACCCTTCGAGTTTTTGGACTTGCTTTTTCTTCTTTCCAACCTTCCTTTTCTTGGTAAACGTTTTTGATCGGGGAGTAATTTTTACAATTTCCGGGTTTATAAAAACCATGATTTTGTCTTTAGGACTTGGTTTAGCAATAAATATTCTATAAGATTGCCCAATTTGCGGAGCGGCAAGTCCTACTCCCTCGGGATCGGAGGCCTGAGTCAAAGCTTCTTTCATCTCCTTTATTAATTCCTGAATTCTTGAGTCTATTTTTTCAACAGGTTTTGCTTCAAGAGAAAGAATAGGATTTGGAGCCGTTATGATTTTCATAGAGAAGATTATATCAAAAGTGCAACTTTATTGAGTTACTGGCCACGTTGTTAGATGTTGCCTGTGTTACTGCGTTCGTCCGCTCCATTGATTTAGAGCAGCCTTAGCGTCCTGGTTATTTGGGTCTAAATTTTTGAGGATGTATTCCATTTGCGCAATGGCTTTTTGTTCGTAATCGGAGTTTACAATGGTGCCCTTATCGTTTGTAGCAAGCTGGCGGTAAAAAAGCCCTAAAGCAAAATACGCATTCGCGTAATTTGGCTTAAGTTTTATGGTGTTTTGTAAAGCTTCGATTGCCGATTTTGTATCTCCGGACTGTCCGTACAAAAGACCAAGGTTGTAGGAAATATTTGCGTCTGTCGGCGCAAGCTGTTGGGCTTTTTTTATAGCGTCAAGTGCAAAACTAAGATACTTCGGATCAACTTGAGAAAGAGTGTAGAACACTCTGACTTTGGTTTTGAGGAAAACCACATTGTTTGGATGCTCGGTTGTTGTTTGAGTAGTGGAGATAATAGCTTCTCTTGCCAGATTTTGCGCCAAAGTTGCCGTAGATGACGCTTGTTTTTCGTCTTGGGGAAGACTGGAAAGAAGTGAAATGGCCAAAATGGAATCGTTTGAGGCCAACTCGTCTTTGTAAGTCGGTTCAAAACCTACTCTTTGCACTGATTCCCTAAGATTTAAATAAGCTTGTTCGTATGCGCCGCTGTGGCTTAAGTTGGAGCCTAAGGCAAAGGCTTGGTCCGCAAGCCAGAAATTTATAAGGCCTATGAAAAGATAAACGGTAATAATAAGTATTACAAAAATGTCGAGTTTTTGCAGGAAGGAAAGAGCAGTATTCTTTTCAGATTTGTCAAAATTGAATGTAAAAACATTTTTGGATTTAATCATTCCCGCTAAGCAAAAGACAAAAACAGGAATTAGAAAAAAGTAAAGATTTATGATAACTACGGAAAAACCAAAAAAATTAGTAATTAATATGCTTAAATAGCCGGCTATCAAAGCAGAAATCACCGGGTCAAATTTACGTTTTTTGAGAAAATAAAACATTTTGTACAAAAATAAACCTATGATTGCAAGATAACTTCCAAGTCCTACAATACCCGTTGTGGCAAGATAGTTTAAGTATTCGTTGTGGGCTTTGTTGTAAAGATAATTCCACTCGCTTGTAAGATTATGCGCAACCGGTTTGTATTTGTAATAGGAATAGGCAAAAGTTTCCACACCTGTACCAAAGATCGGGTAGTGTGTCCAGGCATTTAATGCGCCACTCCAGACTAAAAGCCTTATTTTGCCGGATTCTGTTCCTCCACCTCCATTTGTGAAAGAGCCAGAGTCTGTCTGCAATTGTTTGGCGGGCGACTGATTTTGAAGCTGAATTTTCCCGTTATTTAGTTTAATTTCTAAGGGGCTCATTACAGCGGTAGTTATTATTAAAAAGAGGATCAAAATTATAAGCAGGGGTTTGGTATATGCGGTTGTCTTCTTAAAAGAAAGTTTTTTAACCTTCTTTTTGATTTCCAGCCAAAAATAAGTGAAAACAAAAAAACCCAGGGAAATCCAAACGCCGATCAAAGCGGCCCGGGACTTTGTGAATAAGATATCAACATAAAATAGTACGGCAAATAGCAAATAGCATATGGCATATAACTTGCGTTTGGAGTTCAAAAATAGAGCGAGAACTAGGGGAGTAAGTATTGCCAGATATGCACCAAGCCAAGCCGGCTGTCCCAGTGTCGAGAAGATTCTAAGTTTTGGCTGGAAGTCTGCAGTCCAGCAAGAAACATCCAGCGTTCTTCGGAAGATGTAGCACGTTGGGTCGTATCCGAAGTGCGAAGGAAGCCCCCAAAGCGCAACAATAGCTGCGGAAACCAAACTTATTCCCAAAATTCTTTTAACCATTGTTAAGGCACTTAGGGGCGACCTGAAGTTTTCCGGTTTGTCGCTAACGGAAAAATTGCTAACAAAAGCGTAATAAAGCAGTAGGTAGGAAAAAATTGAAAGAAGTCCGCCGTTAAATCTAGAATAATAACCCCAGATAGACGTATGAAGATCCCAAGAAAAGATCGTGGAGATTATTTGTGAAGCCAAAAATATAACGATTGGTATATCAAGTGGTGTTTTTTGAATCCAAAATTTCTTCAATACTACCATCTTTATAATCCACGCGGAGGCAACCAAAATTGTAAGTCCGAAAGTAAGCCACATCTTGTTGAATTCAAAAAGTTCGGAAGTTTTACTGGAGAAAACCAGAGGAACCAGAAGAAATAAGAGATAAAAAGAATACTCGATAACCTTGTTTGATAAATTAAAAATTTTCATTAGCTTGTTAGATATATCGCTAAGATTGCATTTTTAGGTTCCTTTTGGGGTCCTGTCTCGGTTCTCCCTCCCGTCGGTGCTCATTCAGCAACTGCAAGCAGTAATTCATTGCGCGCCGTCGGGAACCCTTCCACCTCGCCACCCCTAGTAAATTTTGAATTCTGAATTTTGAACTTTGAATTATGGTAGCATATTGGCAAAACGCTGGCAAGGTGATAAGATTTAGCAACAAAATGTTTAACAAGCTTTTCTCCGCCTTCTCTTACGATGTAGGAATCGACCTCGGAACCGCCAACACTCTTGTTTGGGTCAAAGATAAAGGTATTGTTATTAGAGAACCTTCTGTTGTTGCAATGCACAAAAAAACTAAAAAAATTATTGCAATTGGGAGTGAGGCAAAAAGAATGGTTGGCAAAACCCCCGCTACAATCGAGACTATCAGGCCGATTTTAGGAGGAGTAATTGCCGATTTTGACGCGACCGCCGCAATGATTTCCCATTACATCCAATTGGTCCATGAAGTAGGACACGTTTTGCCTACTGCGTGGTCCAGGCCCAGGGTTGTTATTGGAATTCCGTCTGCAGTAACAGAGGTGGAGAGGCGTGCTGTTTGGGAAGCGGCCCTAAACGCTGGAGCCCGGGAGGCATTTCTGATTGAAGAGCCGATGGCTGCCGCAATTGGAGAAAATATTTCTATCTTTTTGCCTACCGGAGTTATGATTGTAGACATTGGAGGAGGGACAACGGAGATTGCAATTATTTCTTTGGGGGGAATTGTTGTGGGCAAGTCTTTAAAGCTTGCGGGAGACGACATGGACCGCGCGATTTCTCATTACATAAGGTTTAGACACGGACTTCTAATAGGCGACAAAACTTCGGAAGAGTTAAAAATAAAAATAGGAAGCGCCTACCAAGTTCAAAAAAAAGAAAATGGGGAGACCCATCAGGACAGGATGGCAGTTGTTAGGGGACGAGACATAGAAACAGGTCTCCCCAAAAGTCTAAGAATAACGGAAGTTGAGGTGAGGGAAGCGCTCTCCCCGGTTTTGACAAAAATAATAGATGCAATAGGAGATTTATTGGAAGAAGCTCCGCCCGAATTGACGAGCGATATCTTAGAACATGGGGTCCTTCTAACAGGAGGAGGGTCGCTTTTGCCCGGATTTGACGCTTTAATTTCGGAAAGAACACACATTCCTGTTATTAGGTCGGAAGATCCTTTAACCAGCGTTGTGAGAGGCGCCGGAAAAGTTTTGCAGGACGCCGCACTTTTGTCCAGGGTTAAAGTAATCGGCGGATTAAAATAATTGTTGACAAAAGTAATTTTTAGATTAAAATAGCTTCATGGCAAGAGCTGAAGCCCCAAGACATGAATTAAGCCCGCTTGTACAGTCTGCATTAGATGCTCTTAAGCAAAAAATAGAAAATTTTCAAGACGGACCAAGAGTTCAGCCGGGTAAGCCTTCGCTACTTGGGGTAAGTGTAAATAATGGAAGTCGTTATGATTGGCCTTCTTATGTGGCAGGACCTAAGAAAAAAATCGCTATACACGGACAATTATTAGGTGAATTATTCGTCGGTCAAACTATTGATTTAGGATTAGATAGAACTTTAGGATTTACGACTCTTAATAGGAGAGGACTTGTTAGTCAAAGTGTAAGGGTCCATTATTCTCCTCGAAAAGACATAGCTCTTGTTCAGAGAAGTGTATGGAAAAGCGGGGAAATAGCTTCGCATATTTATGAAGTTGCCTCTTTCCGTAATTTTTCATAATTAATTCTTGTAACCTCCTCTCAAACCGATTAGAATAATCGTTATGAAATCCCGCGAGAACATTGGTATTGTTTTCTTTGTTTTTCTTTTGTTCTCGATTCTTATTTTTTTTCTTTCAAAAACGGGATTTCTAGACAAACCCTCCTCAATTTTATATTCTGCCGTTTCTGTTGTTTCTAAATCCTCGTACAATTTGCTGTCCAGTGTGCCTTTTTTTGGAGACGCAAAAATAAAAAAACTAGAAGAACAAAATCTACTACTTTCCAAAAAAATTGTCGACGAGCAAAAACTAATTGCGGAAAATAAATCTCTTCATGACCAATTTCAACAGACATTTCCAAAAAGTCTGGATCTTTTGCCCTCCCGTGTCGTAGGTGCTCCAAGATTTTTGCCGGGGATAAGTTCTCCGGAGACTTATGTAATAGACAAAGGGGCAAAAGACGGCGTAAGAGTGGGCAATGCAATTGTCGTTGGGGACAATCTTTTGGGAATAGTAAATAGAACAGCGGAATCTTTGTCGGAGGTGCTCCTTATTACAAATCCTTCGTCTAAGTTTGCAGCCAAAACAACGTCGGGTGTATTGGGAATTGTAAAAGGACAGGGAAACGGAGACATATTTTTGGACAACGTATTACTGTCTGACAGCCTCGAAAAAGGCAATTTCGTAGTAACTGTTGGCTCTTTAAATCTCGACTCCACGGGTTTTCCACAAGGGTTAATAGTTGGCAAAATAACCTCTGTCGACAAAAATCCTAGCGACCTTTTCCAGAAAGCAAAAGTAGAAAGCCTTGTTAATTTTTCGAAAATTTCGGAGGTTTTTGTGGTCGTTGGTACAAAATGATTTTTCTGTTACTCATTTTAGCGATAATTTTGGAAGGAAGTTTTATATCTATCCCGTTCGTCTTTTTGTTTTTGCTATTTTTTGCTCTCAAAAATAGATCGCTTTGGGTTTTTGCTCTGGCTTTTATATCAGGCATTCTATTGGACTCCTTTTTTCTGCGAAATTTGGGGCAGACAAGCATCTTTTTCCTGATTTTCCTGTTTGCTGTCATGCTTTATGAGAGAAAATTTGAGATTGCAAGCTTATCTTTTGTTTTAATTTCTTCTTTTGTCGGAAGTTTTATCTATTTTTTAATTCTGGGAGAGGCATTTGTAATTCCAAAGGTGCTGGTCACTTGCATTCTTGCATTTTTACTCTCTAGAATTTTTATAAAACAAAGAATAACTAGCATCTAATTATGGTAAAAACAGGAGTTGCCTTTCCCGACTACATAACAACAGAAAAACAAAGAAAAATAAGAAATTTTGATTCGAAAAACAATTCCAGCCGTGATTTTTTTCTTTTTTCATGTTTGGTTTTGGGGTTGGGCGTGATCTTTTTTAAGCTTATTTTTTTGCAAATACTGCAAGGGAGTTATTATAGAGGGCTTTCCAACAACAACAGAATAAAAACAATAGTAGTCCACGCACCTCGGGGGGCAATTTTCGACAGAAATGGTAAACCACTCGTTTTTAATGTCCCCGGTTTTAGAAAAACCGTAAACGGCAAGATTGTCTTAATTGGAAAAACAGATGCAATTTCCCTTTTGGCCCGGGGAGAAAAAGACTTGGAGTATGATTCGGTTCGCCAATATCCCTTCAAAGAGGATTTCGCACACGTTTTAGGTTATACAGGACAAATATCCCAAGATGAGCTTAAAAATCCTAACTTTTCCGGCTATAGCGGAGGAGATATTATTGGAAAAATGGGAGTCGAGCAATATTTTGAAAGCAGTTTAAAGGGGACAGACGGCAAACAGCTCATCGAAGTCGACAGTTTGGGAAATACTATTAGAAAGTTAGGTTTTACAGATCCCATTCCGGGTCAAAACGTCACTCTTAACTTGGATTTAAATTTACAAAAAGCCGCATACGAGGCGATGAGTAATGTAAAAAGGGGAGCGGTTGTTGTTTCGACTCCAAAAGGAGAGATTCTGACAATTCTTTCCAAACCTTCTTTTGATCCTAATCTATTTACTTTGCCTTTAAATTATCAGCAGTCAACCCGTTCGGCATCCTTCGACTCCGCTCAGGATAAAAGCTCAGGGCAAGCGGAAGCGGCGCAAACACAACTGCAGTCTATTCTTTTTGATTCCGATAGACCGCTTTTGGACCGCGCGATCTCGGGAACATATCCTCCGGGCTCGACTTTTAAGCTCGTAGTCGCAGCTGCAGGACTTCAGAATGGAGTAATAGACGAAAATTATACCGTAAACGATACGGGAGTTATAAATCTTGGAGCCTTTTCTTTTTCCAATTGGTACTTTAGTCAGTACGGAAAGACAGAAGGTAGTGTAAATGTGGTTAAAGGAATAAAAAGATCAACCGATACATTTTTTTACAAACTTGCAGAAGAAGTGGGGGTAGACAAAATTTCAGAAATGGCAAAAAAGTTTGGTTTGGGAGGGACTTTGGGTATTGATCTTTTTGGAGAAGCAGGAGGTTTGGTGCCAACACCGCAGTGGAAAGAGAAAGCAATAGGCGAACCATGGTATTTGGGCGACACTTACCATTATGGAATTGGTCAAGGTTATCTTCTTACAACTCCAATCCAAGTAAACGGCTGGACACAGGCGATTGCAAACAGTGGTGTTTTGTACCAACCTTATCTTTTAAAAAGCGATAAGCAAAAAGTAATAAGAGACAAGTTTTTAAATGAAAAAACTGTCGGATTAATAAGGGAAGGAATGGTGGAAAGCTGTTCGACAGGAGGAGTCGCGTGGCCCTTGTTCGAATTCAAAATTAAGAATTCAAAATTAAGAATTGACGGAAAGAATTTCTTGGCAGTGCCCGAGGCAACCACGTCTGCTCAATTCGCGGACTATCGAAAAGTAACGATTGCTTGCAAGACGGGTACAGCACAACACGGAAACGAAACCTCTGTACCTCATGCCTGGATTACTCTTTTTGCCCCCGCATACAATCCGCAAGTAGTTGTAACAGTTTTGGCCGAAGAGTCAGGAGAGGGAAGTAACGTCGCCGCCCCAATCGCCAAGAAAATCCTCGAAGAGTGGTTTAGTTGGTAATTATTTTAATTTTATTGTGTCTGCAACGCTAAGGAATTCGGCTTTGTATTTTTCTAAAGCTTCAATTGAGGCAGCGCCCATGGAAAAGGTCGCGTCTATAATTCCAGTTGTGCTAAGTAGCATTCTTTTCCCCTCATAGTTCAATGTATCTAATTCTGCTTTGACACCTAACCAATCTTTAGGCTCTGACTTGGTCAGTCCCAATTTATTAATATTTTTAGAATACCCTTTATTTAAGGTAAACCAGGCAGCAAACCCGGAGGTTATGAGTGGCATGCCATGATCATCTGCATAATCAGTACTTCTAAAAGCTATATCAAATTCACTTGCTTGAGGTATCCAGTTCGAGGGGTATTTCATAGTAAATTTGCTGTTTTCGAATGTTTTCCAGTTTGCGGTGGGGTCGGTGAATTTTAAGGTGGAGAGGATTTGGTCGAAGTATTTCATCACGTCGTCACTTTTATCAGGTAATAAATTGTAATTTTGAAATGTTACTACCTGAAAAAAGTTCTCACCAACACGATAGACTCTTACAGCATTTCCAGCATTTATTAATTTGGCTGCTTCGTCAGAGCCTTGTGCGGGAGGAATAGAGCTAACGCTTATCGTAGAATCTCCAAAGCCGGAAGGCGCCCCCGAAAATGTTTGATTAATTGTTTTTCCTTTAGTTGGTGTAACAGTAATTGTAAATCCTGAAAAATCAGGTTGGTCTTGTATCAGTGTGCCCGTAGAGAATGTATAGTCATAATAAGTAGTATTTGGAACTTCTTTATAGGTTTTCTTTTCTTCTTTCACGGTAAATTTGGAAGAGTAGCGAAAACTAAAGTTATAGTCTTTGTTGGTTTGCGTTTTCCAGTTCGCGGTGGGGTCGACGGTTGGAGTAGGAGAAGATTGGACTGTTGAGATTTGTCTAGCTTGATTCCTGTTTAATAAATACGCTGTTGAGCCTATTACTGTTGTTCCTACCAAAATTACAAGAAAAATCCAAAGGTATTTTGCAAAACGAAGTGCTCCATCAGGGGAAGGATTCTCTAGTGGCGGTTGAATAGGATTTTGAGGGAGTTGTGATCTCAATTTCGGATCCATATGCCGATTGTCCCAATAATCAAATTTAAAGTCAAGATTTTAGAGGAGTGGTTTAGTAGGTAAATTACTGCGACAAAGGAACTCCCATAAGAGGAATTTGAATATAAATTATTTTTTGATCATTTGAGAGATCTATTATTTTATCAATTGTTATATAAGCTTCTATAAGATCTGCGTATCTACTTTTTTCTGTTCCAAATTTTTGGTCGATTTTATAATTGATATCAGAAACTTTAATATCGATTAAAACTTGATCTCCTTGCATCTTTAGGTTATATGTTTTTGCAAATGTAGATCTGCTGCTGGAATTTATTAATTGAATCAAGGCACTGTCAATTTTTATATTTCTTGTTGATTTTAAACATGTTCCTAATCCCGAGCAAGTTGGGCAAGGTTGTCCTTGTTTGCAAAGAAACATAGGACAAGGGCTTATAAGGCATTCATCTCCATTTGTGCAATCGGAATCTGTTTTGCATTTGATTTTTGCTGGTTTGCACCGACCATTTCCGATTATGGGTTGAGGCGTAGCTTTTTTTAAATCCGCTTCACAAGTTGCGTTTCCACTAGGACAAATAGTTCCTTGTCCTATAATAAGTTCCGATTGTTGGCAAGTATAACCACTTGGGCATTGGGAATCAGTAGTACAACTTATTTTTATTTCTCTTTTTGGGCACATTTCAGTCGTTTCAACTATAAGACATCTTGGAGTTGCGTCTAAACAAGCGGGTCTTGGAGTACACCATGGCCTATCGGAATGTTTGTCTGAAATATAATCATAACGGTCAGTCCTTTGCCCGGTCGCTTCGTTAAAAAGGGGAGTCCCTCCTGCATAAGCTATATCAACTGTATCTCCATAAATATTTAAATTATTTTTTTGAATCCAGGCGTCAATTTGACTCTTTTCTTTGTCGCTTAAAATGGAAACATTAGGGGTTGGTTTGGGAGTTGGGGAATAAGTTGTCGCTGCCTCTTTATTATATTGAGCTTTGCTCAGAATATACCCAGTGGCTGGGATTAGTAATATTAATAAAACAATAATAGGCCAAACTTTTGCCGATTTAAGAAAGCTAAGTCTTGAATTCGGTGGTATTTCTGGTTGAACGGGTTGCCGGGACGGAGTTATAGTTGGATCCATAACCAAATTGTTTCAGTAATCAAATTCAAAGTCAAGATTTTAGAAGAGTGGTTTGGGAGGTAAAAATTATGAATTATAGGCTCGAGTCTTGAGAACCAGATCGTTGAATTCTGTCTCCGCTAATTCTCCGCTTCTTTCCCAATAGACAATGGTTGCAGCTCTAAAGGATATACTTCGTGCTCTTTCCATCTCTATGAATGTATGTAGTACCAGTCCGTGTTCTTGCATTGCTGAGCTTTCGTACACAACATCGGCAGAATACGGTTTTTCATCCTTTGAATCGTGATAATAGACTATGTGAATCATATCTCTTGGCTTAACCTCTTGGAGTACTTGCGCATTCCATAAATCGAAACCATTGCCAGATATCCCATTTGAAAAATCTTTTTTGGACCTGGGTAAAAGCCTAAGGTCCGGAGTTTTTACGGGTTCTTTTCTTGGAGCTTTAATAACTCTTGGTTCCCTGAAAATAAAGCGGCGGATTTCTGCCATTGGTCTCATAGTCTGGGTATTATCCAATGTTTTGAGGGCAAAGTCAAATTAGTGATACTATAAATAATATGAAAGAAGAAAATTTCTGGTTGGGATTTTCCGCTTTCCCCGGAGTCGGGCCCTTGAGATTTAAAAAACTTCTTTCAGAATTTAAGACCGCCGAAAAAGCGTGGAATGCCGAGGAACCGGAACTAAAAAAAGTATTGGGAGAGGTTTTAACAGCCAAGTTCTTCGAGTTTAAGCAAAACTTTTCGGTAGAATTATATGCAGAGGAGCTCAAAAAGAGAAAAATATCTTTTTTAACTCTAAAGGATAAAGAATATCCCAAACTTTTATCGCAAATTCCCAATCCGCCATTTGTACTTTATGTAAAAGCCCTTCGGCAGGCTCAGGGTAAAGTCGATTTGAACGATTATCAACCAACAATGGCTGTAGTCGGAACCCGAAAAATTACAAATTATGGGAGGGAAGTGACGGAAATTTTCTCCAGCGAACTTTCAAACTCCGGATTTACAATAGTTTCCGGACTTGCGCTGGGTGTGGATGCCCGGGCGCACCAATCGGCAATCGATTCAAAGGGCAAAACAATTGCAGTTTTAGGCTGCGGAGTCGACTGTGTAACGCCCTTGGAGAATGAGTCTCTATATAATAGTATAGTCAAAGGCGCAGGTTGTGTAGTTTCCGAGTATCCTTTGGGTCATCCTCCGACTTTGGGTTCTTTTCCTTCTCGAAACAGAATAATTGCAGGGTTGTCTCTTGGAGTTTTGGTAACAGAAGGTGCAGAGGACTCGGGGGCGCTTATAACCGCCGAGTACGCTTTAAAATTTAAACGCCCCGTCTTTGCAGTCCCGGGACCCATAACTTCGACTCTGTCTAAAGGTCCGTTTAAACTAATTTCAAAAGGGGCAAAATTGGTAACATCGCCCGAGGATATTTTAAGTGAACTCAAAATGCAAAATTCACCTGCCCGCAACGCCAGCGCTAGCGTGGCAGGCGGGAAAGTTCAAACGGGAGATAAAAATCAGGATTTAATTCTTAAACTTTTGGAAAACGAACCCTTGCACTTTGACGAATTAGTTAGAAAATCCGGCGTTTCCTCTTCAAAATTAGGTTCAATATTGTCTCTTATGGAAGTTAGGGGTTTGATAAAAAGTCTCGACGGCGGATATTTCTCAACTTGACAACTCCTGTACAATAGAGTCAGAATGAAAAATTATGAATTTAGTAATAGTTGAGTCGCCGACCAAAGCGAAGACAATCACAAAATTTTTAGGCGACGGTTACGTTGTCAAAGCCTCGATGGGGCATGTTATGGATCTGCCAAAAAGCAAGCTTGGAGTAGATGTGGAGCACGATTTTGCTCCTCAATATGAACCTGTTTTGGCAAAGCAAGCAATTGTTTCCGATTTAAAAAAGTCTGCGAAAAAAGCAGACAAGATTATTCTTGCAACTGATCCCGATAGGGAAGGAGAAGCAATTGCCTCGCACGTCAGAGATGTGCTCGGCTCAAACTCCAAACTCCAAGCTCCAAGCTCCAAATTTAGCCGGATTGTTTTCCATGAAATTACAAAAGAAGCAATAAACGAGGCTTTAAAAAACCCACGAGAGGTTAATACAGACTTGGTAAACGCCCAAACTGCGAGAAGAATCTTGGATAGACTGGTGGGATACAAACTATCTCCGCTTTTGTGGAAAAAAGTCCGAAGAGGATTGTCGGCCGGGCGCGTTCAGTCAATTGCCTTAAGGTTAATAGTAGAAAGGGAAAGAGAAATTGAAAAGTTTAAAAAAGAAAAATACTACACAATCGTTGCGCTGTTGGTGAATTCAAAATTCAAAATTCAAAATTCAAAAATTGAACCTACGGAGTTTGAATTGATCGAAATAAACGATCAAAAGATAGAAGAAAAAGAGTCTTTTGATCTTTATGACGGTAAGTACCAGGTTACAAAGACCTCGATTAAGACTCTGGAAAACGCCGATCAGATTATATCCGAGTTGTCGAAATCTGAATTTACGGTCGAGGACATTTCTCAAAA
>DATFUR010000007.1:0-15735 GCA_035260725.1 Patescibacteria group bacterium | reverse complement strand
AAGGGAGAACATTAAAATATGCCAAAAGGAACAATAAGAGTACGTTTAAAAAGTTATGACGCAAGAGTAATTGATGCTTCTTGCCAGCAAATATTAGATACGGCAATCCGTACCGGTGCTCAAGTTGTTGGTCCAATCCCTCTTCCCACAAAAAGATCGGTCTACGCAGTTAACAAAGGTCCTTTTATAGACAAAAACGCAAGAGACCACTTTGAAATTAGAGTCCACAAAAGACTAATAGACATTGTTGCCCCAACCGAAAAAACCATTGATTCTCTAACCCATCTCGAACTCGCCGCAGGAGTCTCCATTGAAATTAAAATCTAACCTATAGTTTGACAGAAATCTCTAATCCTTGTATAATCCTCGTTCATGAGTGCAGAAACAACCCCAAGTCATGGTCTTAGTCCAAAAATAGAGGTAGATCAGAAGCAATTGACAAATTCTCCATACAGAGTAGAGTTCAATGATGAAGCCTGCGGGCAATTATTTAAGGAAGCTGGTGTAACAGAAAAAGATGCTCAAAAATTGAAGGTAAGTTTTAAGAGAAAGTCATTCCTTGGTTTAGCAGTCGGAAGACATATTCCTTGGGAACATAAAATAGACATGGCTCCTGATTATTGGTGGAAGGCTAAAACAAAAAATATTAATAAGGGAAGGAAGATATTGGAAGGAAAAGATTCTCCTATTGACCCCTTTTATACAATATTCGGACGTTTTGAGGGAATGAAGTCAGAAAAAAGATTAGTTAAGTATCTAAAGGTTTCCCCAAAAGAGAGAGGCTTAAAAAAATTGGAAAGACTAACGGACATTGCGATGCAAAGAGGAATTAACTCAGTATTTCAGCACGAAAGTAAGCATGCTGGAGATTTTTCTCCATTGGCTAAGGGCGCAGGATTAATTGTTTTGAATACACTCTCTGTGTCTGTAGTAGCCACTCTTCTGACGGAAGGAGTCTTCGCTTTTGCGAACAGTATTGGTAAAGATCCATTGCCCTTTATAATAGCTCTCGGCATAAATACACCACCCTTGGCTTATTACTTTAGTATTTTAGAAATAAGAGCAAGGAAATTTGCTGAAAAAGTCGGACATGATTCTAATTATCGTCCTATTAGATTAATTGCTAAATAGCCTCGATTGGAGCTTGCATTTTACTCCTTATTTCCTTATAATTACCTTCATTATAGTCATGCTAAAGCAAATGGAGGTGCAATTGACTACATAGGGAAAGCTTTTCAGAACTTGATTCTAAGCGACCCTGTGGGTCGTTTTTTGTGATTTATGGGACTAACAGGACTAATAGGTAAAAAAAACACACAAACACAAGGATTTTTGCAGGATGGAACAAGAGTTCCTCTTACTGTTATATCTGCTATGGGAAATGTGGTTTCGCAACTTAAGACAACGGATAGAGACGGATATAATTCCATTCAGCTCGGATTTGGGATTAAGAAGCACCCAAACAAACCAATTATAGGACACAGCAAAAAGGCGGGACTAGAAATACAGCCCCGCTTTTTCAAAGAGGTAAGAGTAGATAGTCTTGAGGGAATAATTGTCGGTTCGCAAGTTGTTATCTCCGACGTATTAAAGCCCGGAGACTTAGTAGATGTAACAGGAATTTCCAAAGGAAAAGGTTTTGCGGGAGTCGTAAAAAGACATCACTTTAAAGGCGGACCCAGAACCCACGGACAGTCTGATCGGGAAAGAGCGCCCGGATCAATAGGGCAAACCACAACCCCGGGGCACGTTTACAGAGGAAAAAGAATGGCCGGCAGAATGGGAAACGAGACTGCAACAGTTAAAAACTTGGAAGTAATAGACATTACAAACGACGGAGCGCTTATTATAAAGGGACTGGTTCCGGGCGGAGTAAATAGCATAGTAGTAGTCCGAAAGGTTGGAGAAAATAAGAAATTTGTCCCGCTTTACAAAGAACCTTCCGTCGCTGAATCTTTGGAAGGGCAAGAGGAAGTTGAGTCGGAAGTAAAAGCACAAGAAGAGGTCGCTCCTGAAGTAAAAGAAGCAGTCGAAGAAGTAAAAACTGCAGGAGAAAATGTCCAGACAGCGGCAGATGAAGTTCAAACTGCTACGGAAAATGTCCAAACCCCGGAGAAGATAAAAACAGATGAAGAGTCAAAAGAAATAAAGGAGGAAAATGCCAGCTAAAAAAATTATAAAGAAGAAGCTCGTTTCAAAGACAAAAGTGAGCTCAGCCCGCTCGCCAAAGAAAGTAGCGCTTAGGTCGCCTCGTGCCAAGGCTCCCCGCGCTAGCGTAAGTTTGTCTGCGAGCGTTTATGACGTAAAAGGAAAAGCTGTTGGAAGGATTACATTGCCGTCTGAAATTTTTGGTGTCGAGGAAAATAAGCATCTTATTGCCCAAGCAGTAAGAGTCTATTTGGCAAACCAGCGCCAGGGAACAGTATCTATGAAAACAAGAGGAGAAGTTAAGGGATCAACTAGAAAAATTTACAAACAAAAGGGAACAGGAAGAGCAAGGCATGGAGCAAACCGCGCTCCTATTTTTGTTCATGGAGGAGTCACTTTTGCTACAAAACCAAAAGATTTTTCTCTTTCTTTACCTCAAAAAATGAAAAGAAAAGCATTGTTTTCCGCACTTTCCGGAAAACTTAAAGACGGAGAAATTAAAATTATGGATTTGGATAAAATTCAACCCAAAACAAAAGTTATGGCAAAAGCAATTGAAGCAATGGCGATTGGAGAAAAAATACTTTTAGTGACTCCGGGCGGCTTTAAAGAATTTGGAAATGTTTATAAAGCTTCCCGAAATTTAAAAGGAATGAAAATTTCTCCGGCTGTTTCTTTAAATACATACGACGTTTTGGATACCAATGCGGTTGTTTTTATGAAGGAAGCAGTCGATGTTTTAAAAAAACATTTTCTGGAAGCAAAATAATATGAATGTAATTCTTTCACCGGTTGTAACGGAAAAATCAGTCGAGGACATGAAAAAAGGTAAATATGCTTTTAAGGTTGTAAAAGGCTCTAACAAATTGAGAATAAAAAGATCGGTTGAAGAGGGTTTTGGTGTGAATGTTTTAAGAGTTTCGACAATTAACGTAAAAAAATTAATTAAAACAACAAATCAAAGAAAAAAAATAACAATTCCTGGCTGGAAAAAGGCAATCGTTGAGATAAAATCAGGACAAAAAATAGACATATTTGGTACAGGAGGAAAAAAATGAAACTTAAATTTATAAAAAAGAAAAGTTCGGGAAGAGACTCGTCAGGATCTGTTTCTGTTCGCCATCAGGGAGGAGAACATAAGAGATTTATGAGAGTTATTGATTTTAAAAGAGATAAAAAAGGAGTTGTTGGCCGGGTTATTGCTTTTGAATATGATCCAAATAGAACCGTTGATGTAGCACTTATCCAATATCTTGATGGAGAAAAAAGATATATTTTAAAGCCGGAAGGCCTAAAACTTAATGACTCCATCGAATCGGGAGATAGTGTTGACATAAAAGTAGGTAATGCAACAGTTCTTAGTGTTCTTCCTGTTGGAACTGTGGTTCACAACGTTGAGTTAACGCCGGGCAAAGGCGGACAGATGGCAAGAGCATCCGGGACTTCTGTTATGGTTCAAGCTCAAGAAGGAGAATTTGTACACTTAAAACTCCCATCGGGAGAAGTTAGAAGAGTAAGAAATCATGGATTGGCAACAATCGGAATGCTTGGAAATATAGATTGGAAAAATGAATTTTTTGGTAAGGCCGGAAGAAAAATACACATGGGAATTCGTCCTACAGTTCGTGGAACTGCGCAAAATCCAAGATCCCATCCTCACGGTGGAGGAGAAGGAAGATCCGGACAAGGTATGGCTACACCAAAAACTGTTTACGGACGTCCTGCTGTTGGAAAAACAAGAAAAAAGAAAAAATATTCAAATAAATTAATAATTTCTAGGAGGAAAAAATAATGTCAAGAAGCGCTAAAAAAGGACCATACATAGACCAAAGATTATTGAGAAAAGTTCTCAGACAAAAACAAGCAGGAGACAAAAATCCAATAAAAACTTGGGCAAGGGCTTGTGAGATTTCGCCTGATTTTGTGGGACACACTTTCTCGGTTCATAATGGAAAAACTTTTATAAATGTTTTTGTTCAGGAAGGAATGGTTGGTCACAAGCTTGGAGAGTTTTCGCCAACCAGAACATTTAGATCTCACGGAAGAGTTGTCGCTAGAGAAATAAGCAAAACTTAATATGGAAATTACAGCATTTACCAAATCTACTCAAGTTGCACCCCGCAAGGTGAGGCTTGTAGCAGATGTTATAAGAAAACAAAACATAGAAGATGCATTGGCATCCCTTGAAGTTCTTAAAAAAAGAGGTTCTGGGGTTTTGGAAAAAACTTTAAGATCGGCTATTGCAAATGCCGTTTCTAGAAACGTAGAAAAAGAAAGCCTTTTTATAAAAAGCATTGACGTATCGGATGGCCCTGCCTATAAAAGATACCATCCATCAACAAGAGGGCGCATTCATCCTTATAAAAAGAGAACAAGTCATATAAGAATTATTCTTTCAGACGGAAAGGAAGGAGCAAAAAATGGGACAAAAAGTTAATCCAAGAGTTATAAGGTTGGGACCGGTTTTTAACTGGAGCAGCCGTTGGTTTGATGACAGGAAATACAAAGACGTACTTTTGGAAGATTTTAAATTAAGAAATGCACTTGAGGAAAGACTCAAGAATACAGGAATTTCGGAGATAGAAATTGAGAGATCCATAAATAGTATTAAGGTAAGAGTTTTTGTATCTCGTCCCGGAATGGTTATCGGAAGAGGAGGAGCAGGACTCGAAGAGTTAAAAACATTTGTTCATGGGATTTTACTCAAAGAAAAAAAGAAATCTTCTCAAAAATTTGATGTAAGAGTAGAAGTGGAGCCAATCAAGGAGCCAAATTTGGATGCAACTCTGGTTGCAAAAAATATTGCGGAACAATTAATCAAAAGACTTCCGCAAAAGAGAATACTGGCGTCCACTGTAGAAAAAGTAATGGGCTCGGGGGCAAAGGGAGTAAGAATTGTTTTATCGGGCAGAATCGGAGGAGCAGAAATTGGAAGACGGGAAAAAATTCAGAAAGGAACTGTTCCATTGTCTACAATTAGAGAAAATATTTCTTATGCATCTCACCCTGCTTTAACAAAAAAAGGATATATAGGAGTTAAGGTTTGGATAAACCAACCTGAAAGTAAATAATATGTTAGTACCAAGAAGAGCAAAATTTAGAAAAACTTTTAGAGGCAAGATGAGAGGCCGAGCAACAAGAGGAACTAAAGTTTCGTTTGGAGAGTACGGACTTTTATCGGAGGGAATGGGCTGGGTTACCAGCAGACAAATAGAAGCGGCAAGAAAAGCAATAACCCATTTTACTCAAAGAGGAGGAAGGGTCTGGATTAGAATTTTTCCCGATAAGCCAATTACGAAAAAACCGGCGGAAACAAGAATGGGAAGCGGAAAGGGAGAAGTTTATGAATTCGTAGCGCCCGTTCTTCCGGGAAGAATGTTATTTGAAATGGGTGGAGTAAGCCGTGAAATTGCGAATGAAGCTTTAAGATTGGCATCGCATAAATTGGGTATTCCGACAAAAATTGTTGAGAAGGCGGACAGATCGTAAGTATTATAAAAATATGAAAAACAAACAAAAGGAAGAATTAAAGGCAAGAAGCATACAAGAGCTTGGAAAGCTAATAAAAGACTCTGAAGTGTTACTCTTTAAATTAAGACTTGAGAAATCTCAAAATAAGTTGAAGAATTTAAAGTCAATTTTCTTCGAGAGAAAAAAAATTGCCTTAATGCTAACGACAATTAATGATAAAGCCAAACTCGAAAAAATTGATCAAAAAGAAAAACCAAAGATTAAAGGAAAGAGTAGTACAAAAACAAAATGAAAGCATTTAGAGGAAAAATTATATCTTTAAAGATGCAGAAAACGGCAGTTGTACAGGTACAAAGAACGATTGTTCATCCATTGTACAAAAAAGTTCTTAGAAGAAGAAAGAAATACAAAGTAGATACGGGAGATCTTACATTAAGTCTTGGAGACACTGTTAAGATTGTCGAAACAAGACCAATAAGTAAAGACAAAAATTTTAAAATTGAAAAAATAATAAAATGATTCAGCATAGAACGATATTAAAAGTAGCAGATAATTCTGGAGCAAAGGCCTTAAGGGTTATCCATATTTATGGAGGGTTCAAAAGGAGACATGGATTTTTAGGCGATGTTCTAAATTGTGTTGTAATGGAAGCAAATCCTGCGGGTCAGGTAAGAGACAGCGAGATGGTAAAGGTAGTTTTGGTAAGAGCCAGAAAAGAACATAAAAGAAGCGATGGTTCATATGTCCGATTTTCCGATAATGCGGGAGTCTTAATAGACAATGCAAAAGACAAAAATCCAAGAGGAACAAGAATTTTTGGACCAGTGGCTCGAGAAGTCAAAGATAAAGGATTTGCGAAGATTGCCAGTATGGCATCGGAGGTTGTATAAAAATATGAAATTAAGAAAAGGCGATAGCGTAAAAGTTGTTTCGGGAAAAGATAAAGGAAAAGTTGGTAAAATAGAAAAAATTTATCCGAAAGAAAATAAGATATTGGTAGAGGGAGTAAATCAGTATAAGAGGCATTTGAAAAGCCGTGCCCAAAATCAAAAATCGGAAATAGTAACTCTAACAAAGCCCTTGCCCGTGGCGGCGGTTTCTTTAATTTGCCCTAAGTGCAATAAGACAACTAGAGTAGGATTTAGAGTAGAAAAAGGCAAGAAAGAAATGTTTTGTAAAAAATGTGAGAAAGCTATATGAGTACTTTTGAAGAAAATTTTAAAAAAGAAAAATTACTAAAACTTAAAGAAAATTTGGGAATTAAAAATACGCATGACGTTCCCACTCTTTCTAAAATAGTTATTAATATGGGAGTAAGAGATGTTCTTGCCGATAAGAAGAATATGGAGAAAGGAAGAGAAATTCTTACCAAAATAGCCGGACAAAAACCAAGAATTATGAAGGCAAAAAAAGCTATATCTACTTTTAAGCTTAGACAAGGAGACGAAATTGCTCTCATGGTAACGTTGCGGGGAAAGAGGATGTATGAATTTTATGAGAAATTGACTAAAATTGTAATGCCTAGAATTAGAGATTTTAGGGGAGTTTCCAGAAAAAGTTTTGACGGACGCGGCAATTATACGTTAGGTTTTCCGGAAAGTACTGTTTTCCCGGAAATTGATCCGGCAACTGTTGATCGTGTTCAAGGTCTTGAGCTAACTATTGTCACAACAGCAAAAGACAATAATGAGGGGATAGCACTCCTAGAAATTTTAGGAATGCCTTTTGTTAAAAACTAATATGGCAAAAAAATCAAATATTGAAAAATTTAAACATTTGCAAAAATACAAGGTTAGAAATAAAAACCGATGTAATATTTGTGGAAGATCGCGTGCTTATATGAGAAAATTCGGACTTTGCAGACTTTGTTTTAGAGAGCTAGCCCTAAAAGGGCAATTGCCGGGAGTAACCAAGGCGACTTGGTAAATTAATATGAATTATATTGTTGCAGATTTTGTAAGCGGAATAAAGAATGCAGTAAATGCCAAAAGAAGAGAGGCTGTTTTGCCCATGTCTAAATTGAATATTGAAATTGGTAAAGTTCTTATTAAAGAGGGATTTTTAGAAGAGGTTAAAGAGGATGTCGTTTTAAATAAAAAGGTTATGAGAACAAAATTAAGATATGATAAAAGAACACCAAGATTTATAGATGCGGTTTTGATTTCAAAACCGTCTTTAAGAAAATATATTTCTTCAAAAAATATACAGGATATTGAAAAAAGAGGGAAAAAAACTCTTATTATTTCAACATCTCAAGGAGTAATGACGGGGAAGGAGGCAATCAAAAAGGGTATCGGTGGAGAAATCCTTTTTGCAATCTGGTAATGTCTAAAATTGGTAAAATTCCGGTTTTAATAAAAGAGGGAGTTACGGTAACGCTTGAAAACGGTAATATAAAAATTGCCGGACCTAAAGGCAACCTTAGTTTTGAAATTCCCGTGGGAATAAAAGGGGAAGTTGCAGAGGGAAAAGTCGTTGTCTCTCAAGACAAAAAAAACGATATATTAACCCGCGCGCTTTTTGGACTAACGAGATCCATGATAGCCAATATGGTTACGGGAGTCTCGACAGGATTTGAAAAAAAATTAGAACTTTCGGGGGTAGGTTATAGAGCACAGGCAGCGGGGAATACTTTAACTCTTTTTGTAGGATTTTCTCACCCGGTCGTTATAAAAGACGAAAACGTAAGCTTTGCAGTTGAGGAAAATGTTATAACCGTTTCCGGGATAGACAAAACAAAAGTAGGAGATATTGCATCTAAAGTAAGGTCGATCAGGCCTCCGGAGCCTTACAAAGGTAAAGGGATTAAATATCAGGGTGAAAGAATAAGAAGAAAAGCAGGAAAAGCAGCTAAGGCAATAGGAGCTGCAGGAGCTAAGTAATAATATGTTAAATAAAACAAAAATAAGAAGGCAAAAAAGAATAAGGGGTAAAATGGAAGGCACGAAGGACAAGCCGAGACTTTCCGTGCACAGAACAAATAAATATATATTCGCCCAAGCGATAGATGACGAGAAAAACGAAACTATCGTTTCGGCTTCCGAGAAGGACCTAAAAGAAAAGACAGGAACAAAATCGGAGAGATCAAAAAAATTGGGAATTATCTTAGCCGAAAAATTGAAAAAAGCAAAAGCGGAAAAAATAGTTTTTGATAAAGGAAGCTTTAGGTATCATGGAAGAGTAAAAGCTTTAGCGGAAGGACTTAGGGAAGGAGGAATTAAATTCTAATGGCATATTATAATCCACAAAATATTCAAAGAGAAGAAGGAGGATTCGAGGAAAAGATAGTACAGGTAAACAGAGTTTCTAAAAAAACAAAAGGAGGCAATACTATTGGATTTTCCGTCCTGGCAGTCGTTGGAGATAAAAAGGGAAAAGTTGGAGTCGGTCTTGGAAAGGCTCCCGATGTATCCTCTGCTATAAAAAAAGGTGTTTCAATTGCTAAAAAACATGCAATTACGGTTCCAATTGTTAATGGTACAATTCCTTTTGAGGTAAGAATAAAATTAGGAGCCGCACAAGTAATGCTTAAACCTGCTCCCCGTGGATCGGGTGTTATTGCAGGTGGAGCTGTAAGAAGTGTAGTTTCTCTTGCGGGCATAGAAAACATATCGTCCAAAGTTTTGGGTACCAAAAATCAAGCGAGTAATGTTTACGCAACCATAGAAGCTTTAAAAAGACTTTCTCAAAGGCACAATAATTCAAGATAAAATGAAATTGGAAAATATTACAAAAACTACAAAAAGATCAAAAAAAAGACTCGGTTTGGGTCATGGTTCGGGCCGTGTCAAGACATCAGGACGCGGAACTAAAGGACAAAAGGCAAGAACTGATATCCCGCTCAGATTCGAAGGAGGAGCACTTGCTCTTATCAAGAGACTTCCTTTTCATCGGGGTAAGGGAAAAAATAAAGCTTTTAAGAAAAAACCTATTATATTAAACGTTAAAATTTTAAACCTTTTAGATAAAGGAAGTTTTGTAAATATTAAAACTTTGGCAGCAAAAAAAATAATCGATGAAAAAGAGGCAAAACTTTACGGAGTCAAAATACTCGGAGACGGAGATTTAACAATTGCTTTAACAGTAGAAGTTCCGGTATCAAAAGGAGCCCTTAAGAAAATAGAAAAAGCAGGCGGAAAAGTTTCATAAGATGAATAAAATTTTTGCTATTTTTGTAAATAGTATAAAATCCGAAGAGGTAAGGAAAAAACTTATATTTACCGCTTTAATCTTTTTGGTTTTTAGACTCTTTGCACACATACCCGTTTCCGGAGTGAATTTGCAGCAGCTTAAAGTTCTTTTTTCGCAAAATCAATTTCTTGGGCTCTTGGACGTTTTTTCAGGTGGTACCCTTGCCAACTTTTCGGTAATGGCCTTAGGACTAAACCCTTATATTAATGCCTCAATAATTTTGCAACTTCTGATGATGGTTTTCCCAAAGCTCGAACAACTACAAAAGGAGGGCGAACAAGGACGCCAAAAGATAAATCAATACACAAGAACTATTACTGTGCCGCTTGCCGTTTTACAGGCAATCGGAATGTACGCGCTTTTGCGAAACCAAGGAATAATTGCTGTCCTTTCTCCAATAAATGTTATCGCATTCGTAGTTACTATGACTGCGGGAACCATGCTTTTGGTTTGGATGGGAGAACTTCTTTCCGAGAAAGGTCTTGGTAACGGAATATCTCTTCTTATTTTTGCGGGCATAGTAGCCCGAATTCCTGTAATTTTTGGCCAAACCTTAACAACAATTAACGCTCAAAATTTATCTAATATACTAATCTTTTTGGCAATAGGGCTTTTCCTCGTGGCGTCTATAGTTACAATAAATGAAGCAACAAGAAAAATTCCAATATATTATGCAAAACAGGTCAGAGGCAATAAAACATATGGTGGTCAATCTACGCACTTGCCATTGCGTCTTAATCAGGCGGGAGTAATACCAATAATTTTCGCAGTATCTTTAGTTTTAATTCCAAACCTTCTTGCTAATTATCTATCTGTTTCGAGAAACCCAATGCTCCACAGCATTGGAAGTTTTATAACGGTTTGGTTTAACCCCAATGGACTTATGTATAATGCTCTTTACTTCCTACTCGTTGTCGGTTTTACTTATTTCTATACTGCAGTTGTTTTTAATCCTAAGAAGATAGCAGACGAAATTCAAAAATACGGAGGATTCATTCCCGGGGTCAGACCGGGTGTTGCAACAGCCTCTTATTTAAACTATATTTTGACAAGGATAACATTGGCTGGAGCATTATTCTTGGGATTAATCGCAGTTTTTCCAACAATTGCGCGTGCCTTTACTAACGTTCAGAATTTGCTTTTGGGAGGCACAGGAATTCTTATAGTAGTTTCCGTAGTTTTGGAAACAATAAAAGCAATTGAAGCTCAATTAGTAATGAGAAATTACGAAGGTTACACAAAATGAAAATAATACTTATTGGAATTCAAGGAGCAGGAAAATCAACTCAAGGAAATTTACTTTCCGAGAAGCTTGGGCTTCCTTACCTCTCGACGGGACATATTTTTAGAGAGATAGCGAAGGAGAAAACCCCGGCGGGAAGATATATCAAGGAAACAATGAATGCAGGTATTCTTATTTCCGACGAAAAAACCATAGAAATTGTAAATGAATATCTCTCAAGACCGGAATACGATAAGGGTTATATAATGGATGGTTTTCCAAGAACTATTGTTCAGACAGAAGCGTTTAAAGAAAAAATCGACAAAGTAATTTATCTTAAAGTTTCCGATAAAGAGGCGCTGTGGAGAATCGCCGGCAGACAGGACAATAGAGAAGATGAGACACTGCAAGCGATTAAAAAAAGAATAGCGCTTTTTCATGAATTTACAGAGCCCGTCATTGATTTTTATAGACAAAAAGGACTTCTAGCTGAAGTAGACGGAGAAAAATCAATTGAAGAGATAAATAAAGAGATTATGGAGAATCTAAAATGATACCTGTAATTGCAATTGTCGGTATGGCCGGGGCGGGTAAAACAAGAGCCGCCACTTTTTTCAGTGAAAAAGGATATGAAGTTTTTAGATTTGGTTCGGTCATTGATGACGGGTTAAAGGAAGAAGAGTTACCATGGACTGCCGAAAACAACAAGTATTACAGAGAAAAAATTAGAAAAGAACTGGGGATGGCAGCTGTTGCTATAAAAATGTTGCCTAAAATAAAAGAAGCCTTGTTGCAAAACAAGAAAATTGTTCTAGACGGTCTTTATTCGTGGGAAGAGTATGTATTTTTAAAAAAGGAAGTTCCCGAACTTTTCCTCCTTTGTATTTATGCAAGTCCAAAAATCCGCTATGAAAGATTGGTAGTTAGAAAAGAAAGAACTTTTACAGAAGAAGAAGCAAGACAAAGAGATGTTAGCGAGCTTAGTTTAAATAAAGGTGGACCAATCGCAATTGCAGATTATCTTATAAAAAACGAAACAACAGGAGAAGAATTTCAAAGTGAATTAGAAAAATTTTCATCAACGTATTCCTCTTAAATGATCGACATCAAAACGGAAAACGAAATTAAAAGTATGGCAGAGGGCGGAAAAATTTTGGCTTCTGTTGTCTCTCAAGTTTTGGAAGCTATAAAGCCCGGTGTTTCGGAAAAAGAATTAGATCGGCTTGCGGAAAAGTTGATCCTGGAAAAGGGAGGGTATCCTGGATTTAAAAAGGTAAAGGGATATAAAAACGCGATTTGTGTTTCCACAAATGATGCGGTGGTACATGGTATCCCTAGCGATTATAAAATTAAAGAAGGGGATGTTGTGGGAATAGATTGCGGAGTTTTCTATAAAGGACTGCACACAGACATGAGTGAGACGCTCCGCGTCAAATCTCAAATCTCAAATCTCAAATCTCAAAAAGATGAAATCGATAAATTTCTTAGTATCGGCAAAAAGGCTCTAAACGAAGCAATTAAGAAGGCTACACAAGGAAATAGAGTCGGTGATATTTCTAAGACAATTCAAGAAATTGTGGAAGGAGCGGGCTACTCGGTTGTGTTAAGTTTGGTGGGACACGGAGTAGGTAAAAAATTGCACGAAGATCCGGAAGTCCCCGGCTTTTTAATAGGCCCGGTAAAAGACACGCCCTTTCTTAAAAAAGGAATGACTATTGCGGTTGAAGTTATTTATAATATGGGGGATTCGGAGGTGGTTATAGATTCGGATAATTGGACCATAAGAACTAAAGACAAAAGCATATCTGGAGTGTTTGAAAGAACAATTGCAATAACAGAAGGTGAGCCTTTGATTTTGACCGCGTAAATGGTATAATTTAGAGCACAATCTTGCGTCTAGCAGATTGTTTTTATATGGCACATCAAGGGTCTTTTGAAGTATCGGGAATTGTAAGAGAATCATTGCCCAATACTTTGTTTAGGGTAGAGCTCGAGGACAAAAGTATTGTGATATGTCATTTATCAGGCAAAATGAGAATGCACTTTATTAAAATTTTGCCGGGAGACAGAGTTAAAATCGAGATGACAGAATACGACAAATCAAAAGGAAGGATAACTTATAGAGAAAAATGAAAGTACAAGCTAGCGTCAGACCAAGATGCGTTAAATGTAAAATTATAAAAAGAAAGGGAGTTTTGCGAATTGTTTGTGAAAATCCAAGACACAAGCAAAGGCAGGGTTAATTATGAGAATTTCTGGAATTACTTTACAGGAAGAAAAAAGAGTAGACATTGCTCTGACCTATTTATATGGAATAGGAAGAAATAATGTACACGCTATTTTAAAAAAGGCAGAAATCGATCCATCCAAAAGAGTAAAAATTCTTTCGGAAGACGAGCAAAAAAGAATACAGAAGATTTTAGAAGAGTATAAGCTCGAAGGAGATTTAAGGGTTGATGTTTCTGAAAATATAAAAAGATTAAAAGAAATTGGCGCTTATAGAGGCTCGAGGCATAGCAAGAACTTGCCCGCTAGGGGTCAGCGAACACGATCAAACGCCAGGACAAAGAGAGGAAAAAGAGTAACAATTGGAGCTATCAAGAAAGAAGATGCAGTAAAAATGGGCATTGCACCCAAAGAAGCGCCGGTGGAGAAAAAATAACATATGGCAGAAGAAAAAATTAAAAAAACCAAAAGTACAAAGACAGCAGGAGTTAAGCTCTCCGAATACGGAAGAGTTTACGTTTCTGCAACCTTCAATAACACTTTGGTTACAATAACAAATGACAAGGGAGACACTATTTCCGCGTCTTCCGCAGGCGCTGCGGGATTTAAAGGGACAAGAAGGTCAACGCCTTATGCTGCAACTTCTGCAGTAGAGATGGCTGTTAAAAAAGCGGTTGAAAAAGGGCTTAAGAGCGTTGAAGTTTATGTTAAGGGCCCAGGTTCAGGACGGGATGCATCACTTCGAGCAATAAAGTCCGGCGGCCTTTCTATTTCTATGATTGCAGATATAACACCTATTCCTCACAACGGACCAAGAGCAAAGAAAAAGAGGAGAGTCTAATTATGGCACGTTACACTGGACCAAAACATAGACAAGCCAGAAAAGTCGGAGTTAATATTTTGGACAAAACTTCTAACTCTTTAGCCAGAAGACTAACTACTATTCCTGGAATTCACGCTAAGAAAAGAAGAAGAAGGCTATCCGAATTTGGACAGCAAATGCAGGAAAAACAAAAAGCAAAAATGACCTATGGTTTACTCGAAAAACAGTTCAAGAATTTAGTACAAAAAGTACAAAAGAGAAAAGGAGACACACAAGAATTTATTATTTCTCTTTTGGAAACGAGATTAGACAATTTAGTTTATCGGTTGGGTTTTGCCAAATCTAGGAATATGGCAAGACAGCTCGTCTCTCACGGACACATTTTTGTAAATGGCAGGAAAGTAAATATTCCCTCATATTCTGTTGTGGAGGGCGACGTAATTTCTCTTTCTAAAAAAGCAGAAGTTAATACTAGGATTTTAGAAGTTTTGGCAGAAGACAAAGAATTTCTACCATACGTAAAAAGAGAAGGTTTTTCGGGAAAGCTTTTAAGAATGCCAAAATTGGAAGATTTACAGGTACCTTTTAATCTGCGTCTAATCATTGAATATTATTCCAGATGATGGTAGAATAGGAAGTTATGGTGGATCCAGTATTTAAAATTAAAGAGGGTAAAAAAGAAGGAAACTTTGCCGAATTTATTATAGAGCCTTTAGAGCCGGGCTATGGTCACACACTGGGAAATGCTTTAAGAAGGGTTCTTCTTGTTTCTATTCCGGGAGCAGCTGTTACTTCCGTTAAAATTTCCGGCGTAAAACACAAATTTTCTACAGTTCCGGGTCTTAAGGAAAACATCGTAGATTTTTTGCTTAATATAAAAGAATTGAATTTTAGACTAGGCGGCGCAAAAGATTCTGCTATCGTTAAGCTATCGGTAAAAGGACCTAAGGAAATAAAAGCTTCCGATTTGGAATTGCCAGATGACGTAGAAGTCGTAAATAAGGATCAATATTTGGGTTCTTTGGGAGACAAAAAAGCAAAACTCGATATGGAACTTACGATTGAAAAAGGCTTGGGATACTCTCTTGCGGAAGACAGAAAAGCATCAACTTTAGGCGTTTTGCCAACAGATGCGGTATTTACTCCAATCAAAAGAGTAAACTACGAAGTTTCTGCAACTCGTGTAGGAAGACAGACAAATTTGGATAGGCTTACCTTGCACATTTGGACAAACGGAGTCGTTGATCCAAAAGAAGCGTTGGAAGGAGCAGCTAAGATTTTAACATCCTACTTCTCTCAAGTATTTGAACCAAAAGAATCTCCTGTTTCGGAAGCAGTCACTTCCACGCCCGGGATTTCGGATTCGGTCGCAAAATTAACAGTAGACGAATTAGACCTTCCGACCAGAATTTATAATAGTCTTAGAAATGGAGGGATAGAGACATTGGGCGATTTGCTCCAAACACCCCGAAAGGATTTAATCTCGATGAGAAACATGGGAGCAAAATCAATTGCCGTTGTCGAACAAAAACTTAAAGACAGAGGAATATCCCTGACTCTTTAAGTCTTCTTTGTATCTTCTTTAATTCAACTATAATTCTATGAGAAAAAATGTATTCGGTCGAAAATTCAAAAGAGACACAAACGAAAGAAA
>DATFUR010000006.1:0-5064 GCA_035260725.1 Patescibacteria group bacterium | reverse complement strand
GTATTCCGAAGTTTCGGGTTCGGGAAGTTCAACTATTAATCTTACATCTGCGGCTATAACATACGACACGGGTTCAAAGACGTATCAGGTGCAAATGAAAACACAATTAAATGTATCGGCAAATCTCGTCCAGTCGAGAATTCATATAACTGTTAAATAATAGTTTATAATATGTTAAAATTTCTTGTAGTAGTTTTAGTATTAATACTAGGAGTGGCGATTTTTCAATCCCAGCAGAAGCCGGCTCAAATTCCCAATTTAGTCGTCTCACCATTGCCGTTAGCAACACCTATTCCGACAAATAATAAGGATATGATTACAGAATTAAAAATAGAAGACATTATCGTAGGTACAGGACCCGGAGTTAAAAGCGGAGATACGATTGTTATAAACTACAAAGGTACTTTGGTTGACGGGACTAAGTTTGACAGTTCTTATGATCCCGGACGACAGCCCTTCCAAACGCAAATTGGGGTTGGTCAGGTTATTAAAGGCTGGGATGTAGGACTTTTGGGAATGAAGGTTGGCGGAAAAAGAAAATTAACAATTCCATCAAGTATGGCCTATGGAGAGCAAGGCGCAGGCGGCGTAATACCTCCTAACTCACCTCTCATATTTGAATTGGAGCTTCTCGCAATTAAATAATTTTCTAGAATTAGAGAATTTTTTCTATCGTGTAGTTAATTTTTCCCTTTGGTATTTCTATTATTATCTTATCCCCTGCTCTTTTTCCTAGAATCGATTTACCTATTGGCGAAAATAATGAAATCTTGTGTTTTGACGGCTCTGCTTCCAAATCTCCAACTAAAAAGTATGTTACTTCCCCGTCTTGATTTTTTAAAATAACAGTGGATCCTATATCAGCATAGCCTTTGTTGCCGTGTTGCACAACAGCTGCGTTTTTTAATTCGTATGAAAGTTTTCTAAGGTTGTAGTCAATTGACGACAGCCTTGATTTAGTAGATTTGTAGTATCCGTTTTCGCTTAAATCCCCCATATCTCTGGCCTTTTTTAAGTCCAAAACGGCTGCCGGACGCTCTTTTGTTAGGTTTTCGAGATCTTTTTTCAGCTTTTCGAAGCCGTTTTTCGTAAATCTGATCATTTTTGTATTTTAGCACCGCTATATCTTATATGCCAACCTTATGATATAATACATATACGCAGATTGATGAAATTAATCTGCTTTAATTATTAAAAGTTATTAGAAAAGATCAAAGATAATAAGAACCTCAATTTTTTTTCAAATAAGTATCTTTCTTCCTAATTCAAGTTTTATCTAAATTTAAGCAGTTTTATTCCTTCAATATGTACAGAAAATTTAATAACCATAACAGACAAAGCGGAAGAAGATTCCCCCGTAGGCAAAAATCTGCGTCTACTGCTGAACTAATGCAGGCTATAAATTCGGTTAAAATTATAGATAAAGGAGAAATTCCTTCCCTAGAAGAGATCGCAGAAAGTAGTTTTTCCGATTTTAAGCTTGTTCCCCAACTTCTCAATAACATTTCCCAAAAAGGCTACACAATTCCAACTCCTATTCAAAATAAATCTATTCCGCCCATTTTGGAAGGCAATGACGTTATAGGTATTGCAAATACGGGTACTGGTAAAACAGGGGCTTTTTTAATTCCCCTTATAAATAAAGTTTTTTTAAATAAATCCGAAAAAGTATTTATTTTAGCGCCTACGCGGGAGTTAGCAGTACAAATTCAAGAAGAACTTTCCGATTTTTCAAAAGGTATGGGTATTAGATCGGTTTTGTGCATCGGAGGAGAAAGTATATGGAGGCAGAAAAAAGAACTAAGAAATAATCCCAACTTCGTAATTGGAACTCCTGGAAGAGTAAGAGATTTGATTAAAGAAAGAAATTTGTCTTTAGGAACATTTAGGAATGTTGTTTTGGACGAAACCGATAGAATGGTCGACATAGGGTTTATTGCGGATATAAAATATTTTATATCTTTGCTTCCCTATCCACGGCAGTCACTCTTTTTTTCTGCAACTGTTCCCGCAAAAGTTCAGGAAGTTTTACGGACGTTTATCAAAAATGGCGTGACAATATCCGTAAAGGAGCGTCCGATTGCGGAAGGCATTCACCAAGAAGTAATAAGAGTCGGAAATTACAATAAGGTCGATAAACTTCATGACTTATTGTCGCAAGATGGATTTGACAAAGTTCTTGTTTTCGGAAGAACCAAGTGGGGAGTACAAAAGTTGGCAGAGCAGCTTATGAAACGCGGATTTAAGGTTGGAGCAATCCATGGAAATAAAAACCAAAATCAAAGGCAAAGAGTTTTGGAGCAATTTAAAGCTAGTCAAATTACAATTCTTCTCGCAACAGACGTAGCCTCCAGGGGACTAGATATTCCGGATGTAAGCCATGTTATAAATTACGATATGCCGGCCACAATGGATGATTACGCTCATAGAATCGGAAGAACAGGAAGAGCGAATAAAAAAGGAATAGCCCTAACGTTTATTTAATAAAATTATGAATGTTCTGGATCGTCAAGAGCTATAAAGGCCTATCTTATGAGCTTAAATCGTGGTATAATAAATCCCTTGCAGCAAATTTCTTTACATAAGTGTTTCCAATGTGGTTCTGACCTCATTTTGGTTAGTGAAAAAAAAGAGACCATGGAGGGTTCACGCTTCCCCCAAACAACGTCAATTTATAGATGTCCAAATACTGCTTGTCAGGAAGAGAAAGATAGAGAAACAGCAAAAAGAATTAAACTTAAAAACCAAAGATTGGCAGACACTAAAAAAAGATTAAAGCTAAAATTAAAGAAAAAGAACTAAACCCCATCTCCGATTCTTCACTTTAAATTCTTACATTAATTTTACACACGAATTGTATGATTTAGGATTATGATTGTAGAGCAAAGACTGGCCACGAATGGACTTATGTCTATAGGAGTAGGAAAACCACCCGAAGAAATTCAAACCAGGGAAACTGCGGAGAGCGCCCCAAAAGCAGAAACCAAAACACAAAAAGCCCTAGAATTTTTTGGGTGGGATTTGTCCGGAACATCCGTAGATGATATGAAACAATTTGAAGATCATAGTGTTGCCGTGGCTGTAGAATATTTCGGCGGTTTTGGGCTGACGGGAAAAAGGGCAAAAGTTATCTATAGAGAAGATCCGTCGATGTTCGGAAGAAAATACATAGAAGACATAGCGGACAGATATTTCTTTGAATTGGACGACAAACATGTAGAGAAAGCGGTTTTAGACGTGGAAGAGAGACTTTCCGCTCAACTAGGCGAAGCACTTTCTTCAACAGCCGGTGTTATGGGCAAACTCAATGAAAATGAGATAAAACAATTTATTTGTACAAATGAAAGAAAGGCAGATACTTTGAGAAAGCTCGAATACGCAAACCTTCTTCAGTTCTTCGACCTCGGTGCCGTAATAGGAAGCGATTCGGGCGGCTCCGGCAGGCTAAGCAAAGGTGAACCACAACTTAGAAAAGTGGCAGAACATTTTGGTGAGGACTACGATAATTTTAGAGTCAGAGCAGGCTACATTGGAGATACGACAAGGGATATAGAAGTAATGATGCCGTGTGGTTTGAGACTATTAATCGGAGTTGCGGATATTGCGACTGACGTTGCAAGAATGATTAGGGCCGGAAGCAGTCTTCCTTTAGACAGATTCCGTGTAATAAAAGTCGATGAGTACGATCATATCGTTAGCTATATAGAATTGATTAACCGTCAAGAGGAATCCACTTTATTTGCTGCGCCCAAACCTGCACTTTAGGCTAGTCCTTGGGATTTTCTTCGCTTTGCTTCCTGCTCATCCAGAATTACTTTTCTAATCCTCACATTTTTTGGAGTAACTTCGACCAATTCGTCGTCGGCAATAAATTCCAAAGCATCCTCAAGCCCCATTATTTTTGGTGCATTAAAATGCTCCATTCCTCCCTCACCCTTTGACCTCATGTTACTCAATTGTTTTTCTTTACAGACATTTATTCTCATGTCTTCCGATCTGGTATTAAGGCCAATTACCTCACCTTTGTAAACGTCCACCGCAGGACCAACAAACATAATTCCCCGGTCTTGGGAATTGGTAAGCCCGTAAAGAGAGGTTTTGCCTGTTTCATGAGCAATTAAGGATCCTTGCTCCCTCTCGTGTGAATATCCATTATCCGACGCATATTCTTCGAAAATAGTGTTTATAAGCCCAAGGCCTCTTGTGTCTGTAATAAACTCGCTTCTGTAGCCAAAAAGTCCTCGGGTTGAAATTACAAATTCCAAAAACGTAATGCCGTTTTCCGTTTTCATGTCTTTCAGATCTCCGCGTCTCATACCCATTTTTTGCATTACAATTCCGGCATACGCGTCGGGTGCTTCTATAAAAACTCTCTCGTAAGGTGTGAGTTTTTTTCCGTCAGCAACCTTATCAATAACCTGCGGTCTTCCTACCTGGAATTCATAGCCCTCTCTTCTCATTCTTTCAATTAGAATTGCAATGTGAAGTTCTCCCCTGCCCGAAACAGCCCATGTCCCATCCGGATTGTCAGATACTCTAAGAGCCATATCGGTTTCCAATTCCTTATAAAGTCTGTCTCTAATTTGACGGGATGTTTTAAACTCCCCTTCTTTTCCCGCAAATGGCGAATTGTTGACCATAAAAGTAACTCTGATTGTGGGTTCTTCAATATCAATTAGAGGCAATGCTACAGGAATTAAGGGATCAGATATGGTTTCCCCGATTACAGGATTTGTAATTCCGGCTACTGCTACAATATCTCCAACGCCTACCTCTTCTGCTACGACTTTGTCCAAACCCTGAAAAGTCATTAAAGAAGTTACTTTAAATTTATTTACTGCGCCTTCTCTTGTGATGTGGGATGCTTCTTGTCCACTTGTTATCTTCCCATTATAAATTCTTCCAACCGATATCCGGCCCAAATGTGTGTCGGAGGACAAAGTTGTTACGAGAATTTGCAAAGGTTTGGCTTCGTCTCCCGACGGAGGAGGAACTTCTTTAAGTATTGTTTCAAATAAAGGCGTTACGTCTTTCATCTCGCTTAAGTTATTCTCCAAACCTGCC
>DATFUR010000005.1:0-33516 GCA_035260725.1 Patescibacteria group bacterium | reverse complement strand
TTGTTCATTCTACTGGGGCAGTAAAAGAGTTAAATGTTAAAAGGATTGTATCAAATAAAAGCTAATTTTTCAACTTTACGACCTCTTTTTTAATAGATAAAAAGTGCCAATAATTAGAATCACGAAACCCAGGTATTCGAGGTATTGGGGGAGGTATACTATATATATTAATGATGAATGATTAATGTTGAATGATGAATTTAGGACCCATCCGTTTTCCCAGTTGTTTACCAAAACATGTTCTTTAAGTTCTTTGCCAAAGACGAAAGGGAAGAAATTGGTTAAGAAATTATCGTTACTGACCTCATAAGCCTTCCAACCCGAGGCAAAGGCTTGAGAAAGTACAAGCATAGAATCCTTATTAAGCTTAGGCCCGTTTACTATATATAAACTTTCGTTGGGATGTGTGACTTGGAGCTTAGGATAAGTGTCCAATTGGTTCTGGCTGTTTCCTTTTGTGAATACAATAGAGGTCAGAAAGTTGTAGGGGATTGGGTAGAAGGAGACTTTTCCAAGCCTGTTTATGGTTTTTTCTGCAATCGCTATGTTTTCAAAGTTAATTGAATATCCTATTCCAAACTGTTCGTAAGTGGGAAGAATAAAAGACGAAGTGGTTAATTTCTTATTTTCTTTAAGATATGTGTCTATCGGAGATTGTTTTTCGTCCTCATTCAATATCCAGAAATGTAAAGGCCTTCCTTTTATATTTTGATTTTCTATAAGTACCGCGTATCCTTGATTATGAGAAAGAGTTGACGAGAAGAAAGAGATACAAGCAGTGGCATTTTCGGATTGAAGCTCTAATTTGCCTTCATTTAACAAAGCGGAAACTGTGCCATTTCTAAAATTTTCGCAGTTTTTGACCTTCTTTTTGAGATCTTCGGATGGATTGATGGAAAAATTTTGAGATGAGTCTGTGATTTTGGGGACTTTTACCATAAATTCTTTGTTCCCGGTATCTTTTAAATCAATTATTGTGGGTTGGTTTAGAAGAGATTGGATATCGTTTTGGGTTATTGTTATCTGATAAAGGCTGCCGTTGTCTAAAGTTAAAACGTTTTGGCCTAAAAATATATAAGTTGAGCCTAAGTTTTCAGTGCTGTCCAAGTCCGCTTTAAGAGTTACGCCGTTTATATTAAGATCAAATTTTCTTGAGGATCCTTTTGGAATAATAAAAAGAGGCCTTTGGAAGATTTGTCCCCAAACCTTTTGTCCTCCGATATAGATTTGCGGAGTTTCCATATTAACATTTATAGTCGTACTTTCGTCATTATTTTTTTTGGCTTTAAAATTTGCTACAAAAGAAGCTTCACTTTCTAAAACGGAAGGTAGATTTATTTTTGTATCTTTAAGAATTGGCAGAGTTTTCGAAAACTCCAAGTATTCTCCGCTGTCTTTGAGAACGAATTCCTTGTTTTCTTCATTTTTTCCTGAAAAAAGCGAACGGAAAGGATAGAAAAAGTCCGGTTTGCCATCGGCAATAGAAGTGTAGTTGGGGATAGAAGAGTAGGCTTTATCAAAATTACTCCAATTATAGGAGTTAACGCTAGATGTTTTGTTTGTAGAAAATACAAACCCTTTTATGTTATCTTTTAAATCCACTTTGTACAAGTCGAGGTTTCCAAAGCTAGTCTGTTTTTTAATTGATGGAATTTGGAGGATAAGGTCTTTTAGCTCTTTTGTAAAAAGAGCTTTGGGAGCAGATGGATTAATTACGTTTTTATCTACCAGGAGGTAATTTATCTGGTATTTATTTAAAACGTTCTCAAAAAGCTGTGGATTTTTGGAGTATAAAGCGTACGAGACCTCCCAATAATAGTTTTCGTCATTTTTAGACCAGACGTCAAAGGCACGGTCCAGTATGGGCTGATTTATGCCGTACCATAAGAATCCGGAGCCGCCATAACCCCAGCTATAAAAGTTCCATCCCCAGAAAGATGATTGAGGGAAATTAGCAATTCTCGTATTGGGATCTTGAGTTTTTAAGAAACTGAAGAGCTTAAAATACTCGTTTGGAATGTTGATCCTTTCCTTGCTATAAATTAGTCCACCTTTAAAAATTGGAAACACAAAAAATCCAAGCAATACAATGAATAATATTATTATTGGGTAAAAATTCGGTTTGTTGTTTTTGGAGAGTTTTGTATACCATGACATGAGTTTTCCAATACCAATTGCAAAGAAAAATGAGTAAGTAAGGGCTGTGAGAATGGAAAATTTAGTAAAAGGGAAGCGGAACATCTCGTTAAAGATAGGAATGGTTCTAAGTAAACTGTCTATCCAAGAAAACGGGGGAGTACTCGTTGCAAGCATTGTAAAGGCAAGTACAAACAAGGCAGAAAAAGGCAAAACGAATGGTGCTTTCCTTTTTACATAGAAAAAACCAATTAAAACAACTACGAAAAATAAGTATCCAATACCTGAGACGAGAGGTGTTAAATGATCTCTCCAAGCAGAAAACATATAGGCGAAGTTGCCTTGAAGATTAGGGTCTACGTTATTAAACCAAAAGCCCTTGAGAAGCATTACATCTTGTATATTTCCAAATTCTTTGTTTTGCAGGAAGATGGTCTGGGTTGACATCTGGTTCATCTTAGCTTCTAACGCAACCTGGCTGTTGGTCAGAAAAAAGTATATAAAAGGCAAAAGCCAAAATAAGTTGAGGACAAGCGTAATCAGAAGAACCTGCAGTGATCTTTTTAATACATATCTATTTTTAGTTTCCAAAATCAAAATAAATAGGAAAAAACAAAGCGCAAAAATATAGACAAAAAATACAGTCGGAATTTGCGCTTGAGGAATAGAAAGTATGTTTACCAAAACGAAAAACAACAATGCCTTGCGAGTTTTATTCGCAATAAAATATAATGCCGAGAGTATTAGCCATGGCAAAGCGGCGTAATGAGTTATAAAGGGCTCCAGCGGAGTATAAAAAGTTTGTATGGTTGCAAGGTTAAAAAGGTAAAATAATCCTCCAAAAAGAGGCACGACCTCATTTAGAATTTTTGTGTCGTAATGGACTAGCTTTTTAACTAGAAAATAAGTCCCCAAAACGCCAAGCCCCAGCATTATAAATACATACGCTTGCCGGATAATATTAAGCGGCAGAAAAATAGACATCAAGGCTATAAAAATAGCGTGGGGAATCTCCGCGGCATGGGCGTGTCCGGCCAAAAGTCCCAGGCCCTGGTATTCCTGCCAGACGCTAAAAATATATCTTTTTAAATTAAGAAGCGGGCTTAACTCTTGAAGTCTGTTATCCCATCCTATTAGAAAAGTTGATGGTGAAAAATTGGTTAGGAAAACGGCAAGAATTGCTGCCATCAATATAATAATGGGAGAATTTTTCTTAAGCTTTTTCAATAAGTTCTTCATAGAGTTTTGCAACTTTTCCAAACTCTCTCTCTTTTGCCAGAAGCTTGCTGAATTTTATCATTTTATCACGAACTCTTTCGTTTCTGAGAGCTTTTATTTTATTTTCGAGGCCAAATTTACCTTCTTTAAATATTAAATCGTGGTTTTCCAAAGATGAATTTTCCAATGCTTTTTTAAAATCCGAAGATTTAGCTAAGCCTTGCAGATTCTCAGAAACTATAAATGGTTTGTTGTAGGAAAGGGCAATAGACAAAGGACCGCTTGACGACATGAATGTTCTATATGGGAAGACGATTAGATCCGAAGCTTCAAAATAGACGGGAATTTTGTCTTCGGGCAAAAAACCTGTCACAGAAATACCGTTTTTATCAGATTCTTTTTGGATTTTTGCTACATAATCGTCATAAAATTTCTTTCCGATATGGTTAGGGTTGGGACCTCCGGCAATAATAAGCTTTACATTCTTTCTTGCGTCTTTTGATAACGAAGAAAATTGTTTGACAAGAATATCGGTCCCCTTGTACCAGGCTAGGAAACCAAAGCTCAAAAGCAAAAAATCATTTTTTCCAATTTCCAACTTTGTTCTAGCCGATTGATAAGTTAAATTACTGCGAAATTTCTCAACTCCGTGAGGTATTACGACTATTTTCTTCTTGTCTCCAAGCCTTGCCAATCTCTCTTTTAATTCATCTTCAAAAACCACAGCCTTTGTTACGGATAAAAGTATAGCTTTATAAAAAAAGAATATTAAAATATTCAATAACTCTATTTTGAAGCTGCTTTTTGGAATATTTATATGTCCGTGCAGATTTTTTAGATCGCCAATTACTTGATGGAAGACGAAAATAATTTTTTTTCCAAGCATTTTCTCTGTAATAAGGAGGAAAAGGGGGAGGGGAATAAGAGAAATTATATTGCCAAACATGGCGTGTTCGAACTCAAAAAGTATTACTGGCTCTGGGCTCTTATAAATTTTTTTTAACAGAGAGGGAAAGGCAAAAATTGATCCCCGTTTCCAGACACGCAGTACTTCGACATTGTTTTCCTTATAATTTTTTTCGTTATCTAAAACTTCTGCCAAAACTCTAGCTTTAAATTTTCCTTCGTTGAGGCGACTTAGGGAAGAAAGGGTGTTTTTGGTAAAAGATGCAATCCCAACAACTTTTTTATTGTGTGTTTCTCCAAAGGGTGGATAGCTTGAAATAACCAAAAGACCTGTGGTTTTCATAAGTCTTTATAGGAAAATGGAAGCAAATCTGGAAACGCCCCAGCCCATGGTTTTGGAGTAAGAAATTAAGCCTTGTTTTAAGGAATACTCCCACTTAATTGTTAGCAAATCTTTTAGTGTGGTAATTACAGCTTTGTACATTTTTACCCGTGAATTAGGGTCATTCGACCAGATAACGGGTACTTCTTGAGTCGTAAACCCAACTCTTTCTGTTAGGAAAATTAATTCTACATCATAACCCCATCCGTTAACCCTAAGAAGAGGGGCGATTATTTTGCTTGCCTTATACGACACAGCTTTAAATCCGCATGTAAAATCGGTTACTTTTATTCCTACGAACATTTTGGCAAACTGCGTAAATATATGTCCCATAAATTCTCTGAGCGGGGATTGGTGTACTAAAACTTTGGATTTATCACTTTTTCTTGTCCCTATAATTAAGTCTGCGCCCTTTTCCATATATGTTATGAATTTTGATATCTCTGTAAGTGGAGTAGAGATATCAACGTCAAAAAATAAAGAGTAGTCGGATGTAGATGCAAGGAGTCCTGTTTTGACGGCATATCCTTTGCCTTTGTTTTCAGGATAGGACAGGAGTTTGATATCTGTGTTCAAGGTTCTCTTTAGGTTTGGGATGTTTTTTTTAATTAGCGATAAAGAACTATCTTTTGAACCATCATCCACAAAAATAATGCTCTCAAGTAGAAGAGAACTATCCAGCTTTAATTTTTTTAAAGCATCAAAGGTTTTCGAAAGCCTTTCCTCTTCATTGTAAACTGGTATAACAAACGATATTGTTCTCATATTTTTATAAAAGGCACACAGTCATTAAAGAAGGTGTGCCCAAAGATCATTCCGCCGCCATAACTAAACTAACCTTGTTACTTTGCAGGTGGTAAGATAGGTGTTGGCGTCGGCGCGGTAGTAACTGGGCAAGCAATCAAAACTTTGACTTCGGGTTGCTCGATAGCTTCTTTGGCAACCATCTTATTGTAGGAGTCAACGATTAAAGCGTTAACGTTGTTTGATAGCCGGATTGTTATTTCTTTTACTTCCATTGTGACATTGGGAAGGACGACAAATGCTTCTGCTTGGGCATTTGTTACTTTATTTCCTTGAATTGTTTCGACTCCCGCATCGGTTCTTTTTATTTTTGCCCAAGCCTGACCCACAGCATTATCAGTCGTTTTAATGCTTGAGTGGACTTCATTGGGCCCTTGTTTAAGGTGTGCAAACTTGTCGCCATCGATTACTCTCACTTCCCAACTAGTAGCTTTATCTGACCATCCGTCCCCCTTTACTCCAAAGTTATCCGCAGCCCATTGCTCCGCTGAGCCTTGTGATGTAGGAATATCTAGCAATGAATAAGAACCTACAGCGCCTTTTGCAGTTATCTCACTGGGCGGACAGATCAAGACAACTTTAACTCCTGGTTGTTCTGCAGCTTCTTTGGCGACCATTTTTGCAACAGAATCGTTAAGAAGTGCATTGACGTTGTCGGCCATTCTCACTGTTACTTCTTTGACATCTGCTTCAACGTTAGGCGATAGGATCAGGACTTCTGCTTGAGCGTCTAGTACCTGATTTCCTACAAATCTTTCGATTCCTGAATCAGTTCTTTTAATTTTTATCCATGATTGCCCGACTGTTTTATCAGTCATTTTTACTCGAGAGTGAACCTCGTTTGACCTTTGTTTTAGGTGTATAAACTTATCTCCTTGTGGGGTAACAACTGGCTCATCCCAATTATTTGGATTCTTTGACCATTCGTCCGCGCCTAAATTAGTGGCAGCCCATTGTCGGGATTCAATATTTAAGAGAGCATAGGTTTCTGCTGCTGCTTGGTTTGCTTTTGCATCGGCTTGCTCTTTGGCTGTTTTGGCTTTTTCGGCATCAGACTGGTCTCTTTCTTTGAGTGCTTTTGCTACAGCATCGGCTATCTCTTTTTCTCTAGCTGCTTTGGCTTTTTCACCATCGGCTGCTGCGCTACTTGTTGTTGGTGTTGCTTCTTTAGATCCGTCTTTACCTATACCGCTTATAGCAGCTCCTAAATTATCTTTAGCTCTTCCTAAATCATCGTGAAAAAGAATGACCCCACCTACGAGACCTGCAGCTAGACCTGCTGCCACTAAAGGCCCCTTCTTACTAGGCGACCTACGTACTATTCTTCTTGGTTCTGGTCCCTGTACTCTAGCTTCACCCGCCCGGCGTGCTACCGGTTCAGCTGGTTCCGCCGCCGGACCTTGTGGTCCTCTGTTCCTGCGCAAAACCCTGTCTCTAAGTGTTCTTCGCGGTGCTACTGGTGTTTCCACTCTAGCTTCAGCCACTGGCGCTGCTGGTCGTGGTTCAGAAATTGGTGCTCCCGGTCTTTCTTGTGCCATTATTTTTTACCTCCTATATACTTCATAGTTATCTAATTACAGGCATTACAACAGTGCCGGTTCCTCTTCTTGCTTCATTCATACGCATACCCGAAAGAGAGTTTCTCCACAAGGCATTTGGATTATTGGATAATCTTAGAGTTATTACTGTTCCGAATATTTCGTCAACGTCGGGATGGGCGACAAATGGAATGGCAGGCGTTCCTCTTCGGTCTGCTGCGACAAATCCTTGAGCAACAGCTCCGTCGAGTTTTATTCCTGTGTTTTGTCCGTTGGGATTAGCTTTTAGCTGTACCCATCTATCGCCTTGTGGTCCGCCGTCAAACCAGTCCCAATTATTTGGATCTGCGCCCCAAGTTCCGGGAACTCCAAACACTCTTGCAGCATCAACGTTATTCATTGCAAATAGTGGAATATTTCCCTCATTCGTTACCCCAGGAGCTTCGTTAAGAGGCATTACAATTTGTCCCGGAACTCTATTGTTTCTTGCTTCATCTGCGAGTTTTATCCATCCATCCCACGAGTTTTTGTGAGGGTAAACTGTGCCTTCCATAACCTCCACCAGTTGGGTATTTCGGTGTGCAATTACAATTGCCGTATCTCCGTAAATATTCTTAAGTTTCATCCAGCCGCGAAGTTCGACTCCTCTTCCGTCAATTCCGGCTATAAAAATAGGGTGGTGTTTTCCGTCTGGAGTTTTGAAAACGTAACCGCCGTCTCCCGAAGGGCTCCAATTACTTGTTTTCTTTGATTCTTCGTCCCAGCCAAATCTTGCCGCTACTTCTTCCTTCTGTTTCTGCAATTTTTCAGGCGTTGAAATATCGGTGTTGTCCCATGGCAAGAGGGAAGTGTCTAACGCTGCCAATTTTTCTGCGCTTAATTGCGGCAATTCAAGAATATTATCTACATGGTTTATTCCCGCAGGAACATCAGGCAATGGCACTGCCGCATTTGCAGGTAAGCCTCCGTTTAAAGTAGCTGCCAGCACTATTGACTGACTAGCTCTTTTTAGAACTTCCTTTCCCCATTTAAAGGGATTTCTATCAGGGCTTTTAAATTGAGGCATTCCTGCTCTTTCGTAATCTAAAAGAGAAGGACCAATGGTACCTCTTCCGAAATCTTTGTTTGGTATAAACCCTTCGCCTTTCATATTATTTTTTACCTCCAGATTTTCTTCTTAAGAACCATCCGGATAATCCTGCAGGCAAAAGTCCAATTAGTGGCAGCATTTCAGGTCCTGTCGGAGGAGTTGTTGTTATAGGTGCGGGAGGAAGAATTGGTAACCCTCCTTTAGTTGTAACCTGAGCTTTTTGGATACAAAATCGGGCTTCGTCATGAGCCTGGGACGAGTCGGTTGCGGTAAGTATTGCCTGATTTATAGGGTCACAGTTAACGTCTGTTGGTATTTGATTTGCATCTACGATTTTTCCCTGAATTGGAAAGTTTCTGGTTTCGTTAGGGTTAAGGTTATTTGCAATAAAGGTTAGTGTATTGGTGTTGTTGTCAAAATTTCCCGCGCCGGAGGAGAAACTAGTAAATTTTGGAAAAATATCTCTTACCACTATTTGGGGGACTACTGTGGAACCTGTGTTGGTTATAGAAATTTGGAAATTTACAGTTTGATTTGGAGAAAATTTAGGGTCGTTGATACCTAAGTTGTCAACAAATTCTCCGGTTTTAGGATTTTGTACTGTTTTATTTATTGCTACCTTACCAACTGTTATGCAGTTTTGTCCGCCGCCATAAATCGGTTGGCAAGTAACATCAGCAAAAGCTGTTGCGGAAAACAAAAATAAACTAAAAAGAAAAGCTACGTAAATTAAAACTTTATTCATACAAAATTACTTCTTTACAGAGCAGTTTTATAAAAGTATTCGGCATAATAGCATATGTTATAGGCTTCGTCAAGTAAAAATTATGTAAGAAAACAGTAATACATTTAGCCATCTTGACAATACTATATATATGTGATCTAATAAGGGGGCCTTCAAAGCAAATCCCAATTTTCAATTTCCAATTTTCAGTGAATTTTCAATTTTTCAAGTTGCCCCATTTTGTAAATTGTAAATTGGTAATTGTAAATTTTTAAACTATGCCTTATAAAAAAAAGACAACTACTGTCGATGACTTTGTAAAACCCTCGGAAGAAAAAAAGGATGTAGATCCTGTAAGTCAAGTTGTTGACAAAATGCCGGAAAACAATGGAAAACCCGTTGAAGATAAGGGTGAATTTGTTGAACTTCCGAAGGAGGAACCTGCACGTTCTTTTACACCAAGATCTTCCTCGTTTCACTCGCCCGCTCCGAGATTTGCCGAAACAGAAACAGAGGAAGTTTCCGGAATTTTGGATACACAGCCGGAAGGTCATGGGTTTTTGCGTCCTAAATTTGTTCCTTCGTCCCGCGATGTATATATTTCCCAATCCCAAATAAGAAGATTTAGTCTTCGCCCCGGGGATTTGGTATCCGGTATTGGACGACCTCCAAAAGATACGGAAAGATATTACGGACTTTTAAAAGTCGAAAAAGTAAACGGATTAGATGCCGAAGAATCCTTAAAAAGACCTTTCTTTGACGACCTGACCCCAATTTATCCGAAAAAACAAATAACTCTAGCTACCGGCAAATTTCCGCTGTCGACCAGAATAATTGATCTTATTTCTCCGATTGGCTTTGGACAAAGAGGAATGGTTGTTTCTCCCCCTAAGGCGGGAAAAACTACAATTCTTAAAGAATTGGCTGCAGGAATAACGCAAAATTTTCCAAAAGCTCATATTATGGCAGCACTCATTGGCGAGCGGCCGGAAGAAGTAACGGATATTTCAATGTCCGTAAAAGGTGACGTAGTGGCCAGTAATTTTGACGAGCCGCCGGAGGCCCAGACAAGAGTTGCCGACATAACCTTGGAGCGGGCAAAAAGATTAGTGGAGCAGGGGATTGACGTAATTATTCTTTTGGATTCAATAACTAGACTTGCCAGAGCCTACAATCTTTCCGTTGCACCATCGGGAAGGACTTTAACCGGAGGCTTTGACCCGGCCGCGCTTTGGCCGGCAAAAAGATTTTTTGGAGCAGCAAGAAACTGCCAGGAAGGCGGGTCTCTTACAATAATTGGTACTGCTTTGGTTGACACCGACTCCAGAATGGATAACTTAATTTACGAAGAATTTAAAGGAACGGGAAATATGGAACTTCATTTGGACCGAAGGTTAGCAGATAAAAGGGTTTTTCCGGCAATCAACGTCGAAATGTCAGGAACAAGACAAGAAGAACTACTTTTGTCTCCAGAAGAGCTTAAAAAGACTGTAACGATGAGAAGAATGATTGACATGTTAAACCCGGAAGAACGCACGAGCATGCTAATCGAAAGGTTATCTAAGACAGAAACAAACGCAGAGTTCCTCGAGAGTCTAGGTAAACAAATTTAAGGTCTACTTTGAATTTTGTCCCATTCCTTAAGATCTGTATTTCTTTTGTCCTTTAAGAATAGCCCTGTTCCTCCTAAAGCGAGCCATATTCTAAGTCCCGGAGAAACTTTAAGAGCATATTTATGGTCGCTTAGAAAGTCTTTGTAGTCCCGGTTAAAACCTTCACCTGTTTGTGTAAATGTTTGGGTTTTTTTGTCTACCCCCGGAGTCTCCAAAACTATTTCTTTTAACGCCGCTATATATTCGTCATATGAGTAGCCTGCTTTTTCTTTGGATCTTCTATTAAATTCTTGCAAAGCCCAGGCCCTTGCATCCATTTCGGTTGAGGAGAGTTTTTTGACTATATCCAAATCTCCATTTTCTTTCTTTCTTAGTCCGTCTGCGAGTTCTGCTGTCATAGCAAATCTTATAAAGTGGTCGCCGTAGAATTTCGTCTCATCAGGCAGATTATTAAAATTTACAGTTGCTCCGGATGAACCTGCATTGTATGCCATCATAGCTCTTGCATAAATATTTACATGATCTTTAGGATAACCGCTTGGATACCCGGCTCTGGCTGCGGGTAAACACACCTGTGTAAAGTATTTCATGCCTGTTCTGCCGTTTAGAAGAGGATTTTGCATAGCTTTGGGATTGTTTTGAATTGATTGATCGAAATGGAATGGCATAACTTGGAATAAACCTTGAGCTCCAATACTGGGAGATTCTTCGTTTTCGATTCCGCAGGATTCTATGGTCATAATTGTTGCAATAACATTTGGGGGAGTGGAAAATTCTTTAGCGAGAGCGTATATTAGTTTTCTATTGTTAATATCAAGTACGGTAAGAGGATAGATAGGAAATAACGTGTCTCCCAAAAAAGCAGAAAGTTTGTCTGATAAAGCCGGGGAAGAAAAAATAAAAAATTTATCGACTGTTATTCCTTTTTGTCTTGCTAGTTCGTTTGCGTCCTTGTCTTCAAAAGGGGGAATACCTACAATGGGATCTACTTTTCCTTCGCCGGCCGCAGTCGCCGCCAAACGTGAAGCTGTCCTTTGTGAATCAATAAACCACGCTGTTCCGATAGTGCCTGCGGCTACAGTTCCTATAGCCGTAGCTGTGGCAACTCCCAATATGTCTCGTCTTGAATATAGTTTTTCCCGGTCCGGTTGATTCATAATTGAGGATTTTATCACAATTATCTTAGTAACGAAAATTTGAAATTGAAAATTGTTTTATGTTATACTAAACCCTCCGATGAACAAGCGTTTATATTCCCTCCTTAGATTTTACACGGCGTTTTTTCTTGCCTCTTTTTCTAAATTCTTCGCTTACTTCTTATTTTATTTAGCTAAAAAAATTAAAAGTGCGTCGCTATTTTTCGAAAACAATAAAAACAATCTTGTTAGGCTTTTTACGGCAAAAAGAGGAAAGTACAACAGGCCTTTTTTGCACGTTGCCACCTTTGGGGTCTTGGCATTTGGAGTAATTCTCACTCCTTTTTTGGCCAGCACCTTCCCTGTTTTCTCCCCAAATACGAATATAAGCCAGTCTTTAGCTTCGCAATCAATAAATGTCGGAGACAATGTTTTCCAGACAAGGATTTCCCAAAAACCCAGAGACAAAGCCATAGATTACACCGTGCAAAAGGGGGATACTATTTCCACGATCGCGGAAAAATTTGGAATATCTGAAAATACCGTTAGATGGGAAAACGATTTAGTGGGGGACAACATAACAGTTGGAGACTCTATAAAGGTTTTGCCCGTTACTGGTATGTCTTATAAGGTTCAAAAAGGCGATACAGTCTATTCCATCGCAAAAAAGCTCGCTACGGACCCGCAGAAAATAGTCGATTTTCCCTTTAACGATTTTGCAAACCCCGAAACTTTTTCTTTGGTTGACGGACAATTTCTTGTGGTGCCCGACGCTATAAAACCCTCCGAACAGCCATACATCCGCCCGCAGCAGGTTTACATTGCAACGGGGCCTGTATCGGTCTCGTCTGCCGGTTTTACGTGGCCTTTGCGTGGACTAATATCTCAATTTGCAGCCTGGTACCATATGGCGCTTGACATAACTTCGCCCGTCGGAACTCCAATTATTGCTGCGCAAACAGGCACGGTTACAAGGGTAAGTATTGGGACGTGGGATTCGGGTTATGGAAACAACGTCGAAGTGTCTGCGGGAGAATATGGAACGCACTATGCCCACATGTCTGCGGTAAATGTTAACGCAGGAGACCAAGTAACTGCCGGAAAAACCGTTATCGGTTGGGTCGGTTTAACAGGAAGAACAACAGGAGCCCATCTTCATTTTGAAGTAAAGCGAAACGGAGTACTTCTAAACCCTTTGAGCTACCTACAATAGCAATTCTCAAGTTGCAAGCAACAAGTTTCAATAAATGGAACAATGAATCATTGAAAAATTCAATGGAAATTGTCACTTGTAAATTGTATAATTGAACTCCTTGGGCCGTTAGTACAGTGGTAATACGCCGCATTCGCATTGCGGAGGCGGGAGTCCGATTCTCCCACGGTCCACCCGGGCCCGTAGTACACCGGTAGTATAACTCCATGGCATGGAGTAGAAAGGGGTTCAATTCCCCTCGGGTCCACCAAGTCTGACTTGGTCCACAACAAGAATCTACCCGTTTTCCATCACGAGAAATACAACACAGAATAATCTACAGATAATTTCAAAAGAAAAATCTTAAAGAAGATTACGAAGTTTTGTGTTTTCTAAAGCAATCTCTGCAGTAAACAGGTCGATCGCCTCTAGGTTGAAATGGAACAGTGTCGGTTTTACCGCAGTCAGCACAAGTTATTTCGAAACTTTGTCTGGTTCCACCATCCATTCTTGCTTTTTTTGCTGCACGACAGGCAGGACATCTTACTGGTTCGTTTTCGAATCCTTTTTGCTTGTAGAACTCTTGTTCAGAAGCAGTCCATGTAAATTCATTCCCACAATCGCGGCACGTTAATGTTTTATCTTGAAAAGCCAATTTCTCTCACCTCCTTAAATTTGTAATGTTCTGGAGCAAATTCACGATTAAGAGAATTGGTCTACCAGTGTCATCCATCGTTAGTATATCATTTAATAGCTAAAAAGCAATAAGAAGCTTATTTTGCCGGGGTGGGATTTGGAGTCGGAGTAACCGGACTTGGAGCTGGTGTAGCGGCGGGAGTTGGCGTAACGGGGGCAGGAATTGCTACAGGCGGATTTTGCGCAGGTAATGTTGTTGTGGGAGTTCCGGCTGTTGGCGCATTTGATTTTAGACCGGCTTTCAGAGCATCAATTTCTGCTTGGACTTTTTTGAGGCTTGTCGGATCATCCTTAACCAGAATTTTTACCTTTTCCAGTTGATCCAAAGCCCCTTGTATATCGCCTTTTTCCTGCAGTACGTGCGCAAGATTGTAATAAGCGTTTGCATAATCCGGTTTTACGTTAATTGCGGCTTTAAACTGCTCTTCAGCTTTGTCCCAAATCTTTAATTGATAATAGAGTCCGCCAAGACCTATGTATTGTTGAGGGTTGGCAGGGTCTAAAAGAATCGCTTGTTGTGCCGCAAGAACTGCAAAAGAGTCTGCATTTTTACCAAATCCAATAAGACTTCTATAGACGGAAGAAAGATTCTGCCAATTCACAGCGGATTGGGGAGAAAGTGTCGTTGCCTCTCTTGCACTGCTTATAGATTGCTGAATGAGAGTATAGATTGTTTGTTGTGTTTGCGCAGACGGGCTGGCATTTTTGGGTGTAGATGCCGAAAGAGTATTTGCCAAAGCAAGATTGGTTTGGGAAAAGACCCGCTGATATGCGTCGTTGTATCTGAATAACTGCAAAGCCTGGCTTTGTTGTTGATAGGCTTGTGAACCATTGTTTTGGGACGCGGCAATAAGCGATTTTTGAAAAAGCACGTTTGCCATTGCATATTTTGTGGAATAAAATCCAAATCCTCCGACAAAGATAAGAATAAGAAAGAATATAAAGAAGGGAAGAAGCCTTGAGAGTCCGTGTTTTACTTCTCTTTTTTCGTCGGCTGTGACTGCAACCAGGCCGCTTTTTAAGGTAACAAGGCCCAGTTCTACATCGAAATATTCTTTGCTGGTTAGTCCCTGCCATGCTGCATTAAGAGCCAAAATTACAAATACTAATACCTGCAAAACTATCGAAAAGGGCAAAATAAACGACACTATTAGTAAGAAAATTAAAGGGAAAAAGAGCGGTTTTTGCTTTACTATCCTGTATACAAGATTCAAATAGGTCAAAAGGCCGATAATTCCGGTTGTTGCCAAAAGTTCCAAAACAAAACTTGAGGATCTAAAGAAAGTTAGGTTCCAATAATTCGTCTGATTAAAAATGGCCTGCTTGAATTTTGCGAAATCCGTGCCAAAAGTTCCAAATCCCGAGCCAAAAAGAAAGCTTAGAATTGTACGATTAACGTCTTGGGAAATAACCGCAAAAGAAACCTGAAAACCTGTAGCAAAGGGTAGAATAATAGGATTTTGTAATTTAATCAAGGAATAGAGAGTGAGTATGAGTCCCGACACCTGTACCGCAAGGCCTAAGGCTCCTACAGCCAGTAAGCCAAGAGTCGAAGACTTTGTGTTGGATAGCTTTGTCTTGTTGGCTTTTCTCCAATTGAGAACAAAATACAAAGACAACGCAAGGCACACTGCCGTATAAATTGCCTGATCGGTTAGAGTGCCCATAGGTGTAAAGATTTGAGATTTAGTAAAAGAAAAGGGGAGAACGTATATTTTAAAGAAAGAGAAAACGCTAAGGAAAGACGTTAAAACTCCGCCTCCTATAAATGCCCCTACCAGAAAATATACGGCTTTTTTGGTTTTCGCCGTGTTTGTAATTAAATAGTACAAGGCGCCGGAGAAGAAAAGGCTAGCAAAAGCGACTATTGATTCTGCTTTATTATCGGCCAAAACGCTTGAGATAAAAACAGCAACTATAAATAAAAGAACAGGCAAGTCAAAAGGAGTTCTCCTAAATCTAACAGTTTTGTCCGCAACACTTTTTAAGCCAAATAAAATAAGCGAGACAAGGACGACTGCGCCTAATGCGAATTGTTTTGGAAGAGAAAAAATGTCTGTTGTAAGTGTTGCAAAGAGAAGAGGAAAAGCAAGTAGAAATAAGCCTAATAAACCAACCGATAATCCTTCAAGATAACTACTTAATTTATTTCTCATTTATAAATTCGATGTTTTGTATTGTTTCACTTTACAAATAAAAAAGTATAATGTCAAGGATAATTTCGCATCAATTGATTATCAACCAGTTAAAGGGAACAGTTGTGCCATTTGATCCTTCGATTCCGACTGTAAACGACTTTCCCGGATCTTGCCTTAGTAAGAATGGCACCTGTGCGCTTGCTGTTCCAACCGGCGTTACATAAATAAGAGACTTTGGTGTTACCTGGTTATTTCGGACAGTTAACTCTGTAAGACGTGCAGATATTGTCGCAATTCCGGCACTTCCTGTTGCAATTACCTCGTTTTCCGATAGCGCAAAAGCAGGCTGCACCAGAGACAGGTTTAATTTTCTGAATGTTGCGTCGCCTTCGCTATTTATTTTTGCGACCGCCGAGCCAGACGCATTTTTAATTACAAAAGACCCGGAGCTAGTTGCTAATTTAACTACCAAGTCAGAGCCTGGAATAGGTGAGAGGACATTTGCAAAGAGAGTTCCTCTGACTGTTGCATTTCCATTTACGCTTAAGTTTCCCTCAACATCTATATATACTTTGCCTGATAGGAAGGATACTCCGCCTTGTTTTAGAGGCTGAATATTAAGGTCGCCGCCCAAAACATTTATAGAGTTGTTAGCCAAAATAAGGCTTGCTCCAACCGACAGCTGTCCGGATATGGATGTATCGGTTAAAGAAGAAGGACCAAGGGAGGAAAAGCCTTCTGCAAACACCGCGGTTGTTGCATTTAGGTTATCTATATAGGCTAATTGCGCGCTGTAAGAGGCTATATTGACAGTATTGGTATTTGGTATTTTGTATTTTGTATTTAGTGTCCCCGAAATGGAGGATATTTTATCCGTTATACCAGATACAAGATACTTGATACTAGATACTTCAGAGGTGATGTTGTCTGCGACAATATTTTTAGCTCTCAAGGTTCCTGAAATCGTAGCGTTTTGTGTATTCAAGCCCCTTGAAATTAACTGACCCGAAAGAGATGCGTTTCCTTTGTCGTCAAAAGTTGCAACTGCACTTCCTGAAGCATTTTGGATTTCGAGTCTTGGCTTGGCAGATGCGGATCCTGTTGGGTTTTCAAGTTTTATAGCCAATCTATCCGAAGAGAGATTACCAATAGTATCTGTTTTTATCTTTTGGATTTCGGCAAGAGGGGAGACAACCTTATCCGCGCTTATTTTCTGAGCAGTTATCTCTTGCGCGCTTATTGCTCCGGCTTTTAGATTTCCTATTACAGCTGTAGCCAAAACTTCCGACTTGGTTATAACATTTCCCAAGAGATCCTTAACTTGATAAGTGGCTTCGCCAATCTTGGTTATTGCGTAGTCCTTTAGCGAGCTTACGTTTATTGCAACGGTGGAATTTGGATCATAATGTGTTGCGTTTACAAAAACCAAAATAGTTCCTGTGCAGTTTGAGCTGTCAACTAGACCAAAGCTTCCGGATTTTGGCGCACAACTTTCGGCAGTAAAGTTTTCTAAAGCAACTCCAACGACTCTTCCAGCCTTTAGGGCTTTCATTGCATAGCCTGCTTTTATTGTCGAAGAGGTTATGTAGTCTCCCTTTTTAATAGCTCCGTTTTCGTTAGTAACCTTAACAGGAACTCTTCCTACGAGGGCAACTTGTCTTGTTGGGGTTCCCGGTTCGTCCGATGCGGAGGATACAATTCCGATTAATTTGTCGTCGTATTCCTTTTGAGACCTCTCAACAAAGAACCTATTGTATATATCAGACGCCGGGTTGACGACTGAACTTATCGAAACTAACTCTCCCTGGTTAAGTTCGCCCAAAAACGGCATTGACTCGGCATAGTCGGCATTGGCCAGAGTAGTAAGAGTAGAAGGTCCCTGATATTTTAAAGCTCCAGAAGAAACATAAATAAAACCTTGTCCCGCAGTTGCGCCCGGCGTGTTGCTGGCATTGGCAATCGCTATCTCATTGGATATTTGTCCATTAGAAACACCATTATTGTCGGTGCCAAGACCGATGTTGTTGCCAACTCCATTAGCCGCTTCGAATGAAAAACCGCCGGTTGAGCCGCCGACACTGGCAGGTGTAACATAAATCCCAATACCGTGCCCCCCATTTGATGCAGAATTTAAATACAACCCATAAGAGTTGGTAACATTGTGAGTGTTTAAATTGGGGGCGGTAACATACATGTCGTAAAAGTTAGTTATGGTAGGGTTAGCTTCAGGAGATAGTGTGCTATTTAGATATATTCCATAAAGACTACTCATTGTGTAGGAGGAGGCATTGCTCGCTTTAAAATTAACTTGCAATCCCACTCCTTGAGTGGTGGCGGCGGTAGAAAAAGTTGAATCCAACAAAGTTCCTGTTTGGGAAGTACCGGAAAAGTTGGTGGCAGTTCCAACTACATGGAGAAGCGCTGTTGGATTTGTTGTGCCAATTCCAACCCCTCCTGTCCCTTTTGGTATTATAGTCATTCCTATGTTTGTATCGGTTCCTGTAAGTCTTAAAGTAGGAACAGTGTTCGAGGCATTTGCTGACGCTCCATTCTCTATGCTTATGTAGTCCGGGCTGCCTGATGAAACCGTTGAAGCGCCAATTTTGAATGCAGTCTGCAAGTTTCCTGTGCCTCCATAACTTGTTGGAAATTCTAACCATTGGTTACCCGAAGTATCGGCAAGCGAATCGATTCGGGTTGAAGGGTTACTGGTATCATCCTGAAAAGCCAAACTGACGCCCCAACCGGTGGTATTAGCCCGGATATTATTTCGTAAAGTAGCGGCAGTGATTCTGGTCCCCGCAGTTGTTCCTCCCACAACGTCAAGATTAGTAAGAGGGCTTGCTGTCGAGATTCCAACCTTTCCGTTGCCGGTGACAACAAATCTCGTAACAGCATTAGAATTATCAATAGCCCGAAGGAAGTTGTAGTTGGCCGTAGATCCTGTGTTAGTTTGCTGGAGATCAAGAAGATTTGCATTATAAGTCGAGCTGGTGGAGCTTAATAAGCCCATTGATTGGTTAGCCGAAGAAGAGATATGTAAGGAAGCGGTGGGGGCTGTTATACCAATCCCAACATTTCCCGATGAATCAATAACAACATTATTGGATGCAGAACCGCTGGGGCGAAACTTCCAGGTCAAAGAGTCCAGAGTGTAACTTGTATAAGCACTGCTCGACCTATTGTAGGCTGATTCAACGATGCTTCCGCCGGAAGGAGCAATCTCGAGTCCTTCCGCGCCAGCATTGGACACAGCGAGTTTTGCTTGAGGATTCGTTGTCCCAATTCCGACATTACCATTTGCCAAGACTTGGATTGCTTCTACCCCTGCTGCGGAAACATGGAAAGGTTTTAGAGTAGACCCTGTTGCAGTTGTAAGATTTACAAGATTTCCGGTTCCATTGTTGCTGCCGGAGTCGGTAAGGTTAAATAAATTTGAAGTTCCTGTTAGGGAATTCCAAGTCATGGTTGTCGTATACGCCGCCATAGACATGGAAAGATTTGCAGTTGGTCCTCCAATGTTGCTCCAAGCAGTTGGAGCGCTTCCGCCGCTTCCTGCGCAAGATGCAAAAACAGGAGATCCTCCGCCGGTTGACGTAAGACAAAGCGTTCCCGCTCCGCCTGTTGCAGTTTGTGTTACAAGACCGGTTGCATCGGAATACAAAACTCCATTTGCGGCAGATAGATTTCTAATTCTAGCGTTTCCGTTTACGTCCAGGGCTTGGGTGGGAGAGGAAGTAGCTAATCCAACATTCCCTGTAGTTGTTACATAAACTCCCAGATTTCCCGTTCCCGTTGACCCGCCTGTTATAGCAACTCCATTAACTCCTTGGTAGGAAAGTTCTCCTGTTGATGAATAGACACCGGCGAATCCTACGCTTGTAGCCGATGCGCCGGTTTGATATCGGATAAGAGTTGGAGTGGCAGAATTAGCTGCTGCCTGATAAACATTGAGAGACCTCGTTCCAGCCGGAGCGCTTATGTCAAGCTGCGATCCAGGAACCGTTACTCCAATTCCGACACTACCACCAAAGTAGCTTTGCGTGGTGCCGGAAGTATAAATGGCCCAGTTGTTTGTTCCGGATGTTAGAGCTTCGGTAATGAGTCCGTAATTATTTGTAATTGTAGATCCGGCTCCTTTTCTGGGATTCGCGACGTATATATTATATAGACTTGATAGTGTTATCGCGGAAGCTGATGTTCCGGTATTGGTTTGGATTCCTTCGAGAGCATTTATTGTTGCGCTAACTGTTGGTTGGGAGACAATGCCAACATTTGTCCCTGTACCGTCCGACATGGTCTGGTCCATCAAAAGTCCAATGCTATTTGCCGCAGAGTTTGTTCCCGAAATCCTTAATCTTCCTCCGTTTACATCTAATTTTGAAGAAGGGGACAGTGTTCCAATTCCAACTTGGCCTGCGTTGTCTACGCCGATTGCGTCTGTTCCGGCTGCCGTTACCCTAAATGGTTTAAGAGTGGAACTTGCAGCGGTTGTAAGGTTTAAAAGATACCCTGTACCAGTATTGCTTGATGTATCGGTAAGTTTAAACAAATCGCTTGATCCTGTCGTATTGCCATAAGTAAATGTCGTTATATTGGATCCCATCGAAAGCGACAGATTCGCCGATGGGTTGGTTAGGGCAGACCAGGAAGTTGCAGCAGATCCGGAACAAGCAGCCCAAGTCGGAGCGCCTCCTGCGGTTGATACCAAGCACAAAGTTCCCGCCCCGCCGGTTGCAGTTTCGGCCAAAGTTCCCGAAGTATCCGAAGCATAAACTACTCCGTTGGCACTGGCATTGTTTGCAGAAAAGTTTTTAACTTGAAAATTCCCATTTTGATCAATTATTAATCTGTCGACCAAGGTATTTTGGGTGGTTCCCGATCCTCCTGCCGGGGCTGTTTGCAGCTTTATAGACCCTCCCGTTCCCGACCCCGTACCTGCTCCTCCGGCAATTATAAGGGTTGACGCAGAAACATTAAGCGATCCACTTGATCCATTTGTTGTTCTTAAAGTTTGAGTAGAGAGCGGGGCTCCCGATTGATCTTCTCCGACAACAAATGCGGTGCTCAAAAAATGAAACTCCCGCTGCGAGGTTCCAGATTGTATGTCTACATCATTGGCTAACGGGCTGAATATTTTAGTATTGGTTCTACTTACAAAAGTTATTCCGTTTTGTTCGCCGCCGGCGTCGAGTGTAAATTGGTGGGCGGTAACGGTTCCGGTATCTGTTATATTTCCCGATGAATCAATTGTCTCTCTAATAACGTTATTTGTTGCGAAGGTAATCGGATTTGCAGCGTCTGTAGTAAGTCTTAATGTGCTTGAGGCTCCAGTAACAAAAAAACCGTTGCTAGCGCCTGTTCCGAGATTCGTACCTGTAACATATCCGGCATTTCCATCCTGGTTAAATGAGACAGTTCGAGATGTACTATTTACATCCCGGAGAATAATTCCTGCACCGGCTCCTCCTCCTGTATCAACTACTAAACCATTTTTGTTTGTTGCGGTTGCCACGATATGAACAGGAACCGCTGCGGATCCGGCGGCAGTCGTGACATTAAGAAGATACCCTGTGCCGGTATTGTTGGTTGTGTCTGTAAGTTTAAATAAATCCGTAGATGCACCGGTTGTTGCGTTATAAGTAAATGTCGAAGTGTTGGCTGCCATTGTCAGAGCCAAGTTTGCAGATGGGGCAGTAAGCGACGACCATGCAGTTGCTGCAGATCCCGAGCAAGCCGACCATAGTGGAGCAGCGCCGGATGCAGAGGTAAGACAAAGAGTTCCTGCTCCTCCCGTTGCAGTTGTAAAAAGCTTTCCTGTCGAGTCGGTATAAACAGCTCCATTAGCAGTATTTAATGCTCGCGATGTAATGCTTCCTGTAACATCGAGCGATGTGTTAGGACTCGTTGTCCCAATTCCCACATTGCCGAGAAAAAAACTTTTACCGCTCGCGACATAGAGTGCCGCAGTTGTCGCTCCTGCCCATGTTGGCTCACCATTAACATATAAAGTCGCAGCGCCAATTGCCGGATTGTTTGATCCACCACCTTTTACGGGAGGATTCAAATTTAAGGATGATGCTAAATTAGAGGTGCTGTTGAAAGTAAATGTACTCCCGCCGATTGCAGCTGTATTGCCATCGGCTGCTCCAGCGAATGTTCGATCTCCTACTATCTCGAAATTGTTGCCTGAAACAGGAATTTTTCCAATCGCTACATTTCCACTACTATCAATCCTTAGTCTTTCCGTGTTGTTTGTTCCAACCCTTATAAATCCGCTATTTGCATTCCAAATTTCCACACCATTGGCATTTGATGCAGCGGTCGATCCGGTGCGCTGAATATAAAATGGAGTAGTGGCATCGGTTGCAACTTCTCCCAGTGAAATGCTTTCGGTACTGGTCGTGTCGGTATTGGCAACTTTCAGGGCGGAGGTAGCTGCCGTAGTTCCCGCTACAGCTAATTTTACGCCGGGGGTTGTTGTCCCAATTCCTACATTTCCTGCTGACGCTTCTGTAACAAAAGCGTACTTATTAGTAATAGCTCCCGTTCCGTTTAGGGTTGGGGCTGCGATGTAATTCCCGTAATAATTTGTTTGTGTAACTCCGGTATTAACTATCGCGCCGGCCCAATTGGCATATAATGTGCCTGAATTTGTATTGGCAACGGTTGGTAAAGATCTTATTCCATAAGAATTTCCATTGCCGGTTGTAACGCTGTAGTCTGTATAAATTCCCGCTCCTCCGGAAACTTGACTCCCGGTTACATAAATCTGTCCGGCATTTACTGTTAATAGTTGGGAGGGTGCAGTTGTCCCAATTCCAACATTTCCACCATCCGGTTGAAGAATCAGATCCCCAGTGGTACTATTACCAGCTTTAAACGCCTGGATACTTGAATTTGTATTTCCAGAAGAGGCGATTGTTCTAAACGAGGTTCCGCTCCCAGTCGTGCCGGCGGCATAATCGCTTGTCGCATATCTAATAAACTGCGTATCTCCCGAATTTCCGATTACTTGGAGTCTAACTTGAGGTGCAAATGTCCCAAGTCCGACATTTCCCAAAGAATTTATAGCAAGTCTTATTGCACCAGAGCCCAATGTACCGATTTGCCCTACATCCTGAATTGCAAAGGTTGTATTCGCAATACCCTGTAATCCGATACCGGCACCCCACGTACTGCCTGCTCCCTGAATCCTAAATTGCGGACTATTGCCGGAGCTATTAACATGCAGAAGGTCTTGAGGACTCGTTGTTCCTATTCCAACATTTCCGGATGCAAAAACGGCAGCGTAGTTGTTGGTTCCCGAAGTTGGAACATCCACATAAAGTCCATATGAATTAGTTATCGTTCCCGTTCCGGATTTTGGTCCGTCTTGTATCCAGAGTTGCCTCCAATTTGGATTTGTCTCTGCGGCTGTTGCAACAGGAATATTTCTAAGCATAAGGCCCGTTGCATCATAGGTATTACCCGAATCAACAGAAATATTTTCTGTAACCGCAGCATTATCAGCACCTGTTGGGGAAGCTCCATCAAAGTGAATCAAACTTTTACCAAGACCATACACATTAGAACCAAGGGTTCTTAGGCTGCCGTTGATTGATAAAGTAGCCGCGGGGCTCGTTGTCCCAATCCCAACATTGCCTGCTCCTGTTAATACCATTCTTGGGGTGGTTGATGTTGCGATGAATGTGGAAAGGTAGTTTCCAACTGTTGTTCCTGTTGTGTGAGTTGCTGCTGATGTTCCAAGTACTCCTCTTGTTATTCCAGTAAATGTTGTTGATGTTGTTCCTGTATAGGTCATTGCTTCCGAGTCAATTAACAATGTTCCTGCGGTGGGATAACTGGTGGTTGAGATTACCGTTATACTTGTTTGGGAAGCATCAACTGCTCCATTAAGTGTTGTTGCAGTTGCCGGAGCAGAACCTATTCTCTGGTTGCCATTAACATTTAAGGTTTCAACAGGAGTTGTTGTATTAATTCCCACATTTCCTGAAGCATCTATTCTTAATCTTTCAGATCCTGCTGTCGAGATTCCTAAAATGTCCGTCCCTGCTCTGTAAAGTCCTGTTCCGGTGGAGTTGGCAAATTGGATAGATGGTGTGCTGGCCGAACCATTTTGGAATTGGACGGAAGGAACAGAGGTTCCAAAAGTTGCGACTGCCGCCCCTGCGTTTAGAGCCAATCCATTCGGGCCAAAAATCCTTGCCACAGAACCGGATCCCCAAAATTGCTCGACACCGTTAGCATAAAGTCCTACAATTTGAGATTTGCCCGATGTAGTATCGCCGATAACTATATTATTTCCCGTATCAAAAAAAGCAAACTGCAGGTCTGCAGTGTTTAATACGTTTCGCATGGTTATTGTGGAGTTGTTGGGGAATCTAAGCGTTCCGCCGGAGGCGGCGTTAGCTCCAATTGAGATAGCACTTCTAACGTCCAAGGCTGCATTAGGACTCGTCGTTCCAATTCCAAGTCTCGCGTTAGTGTTGTCCCAGAAGAAGTTTGCGTTATTTTGTGAGAGCAATCCACCCGTTCCTGCAAAAACTACAGATCCTTGGGTTAGGCCGGTTGAAGTAAGGCTCGAACCGGAGATTGCTCCGCCGGTTATTGTGCCTGAACCTGCGTTTATGGAATTGTTGTTGGTTAAGATTCCTGTTGTCCAGGTTCCTGCAACTTCTATTCCGGTAAGTCCGGTTCCGGTGTTGTTAACATAAATTCCATTTTCTGTTGTTCCTGTTCCTGTGTTGGTTAGAGAGAGGAGTTTTTGAGTCCCTGCGGTGGTGTTGTTAGTCAAAGTTCCGGAGTATAAATTTACGCCTGTTCCTATAGAAGTATCGGCAACAGTATAGGTGGAATTGAATGGGTAGTTTACAGTTAGATACCTTAGATCGTTTGCTCCCGCATTCCACTGCAAAGTTGCGTTACCCGAGCCCGAATTTCTCTGGAAAATTAAAGATTCGTTTACGTCTCCTGTCTGGGTGGATCCTATTGTCCAAGAGGTGGAGGAGGTCGCGCCTGTGGTAACAGTTCCTGCAATATTGTTCGCGGTTATCTGGTCAAAGTATCCGTTTTTAAAGTAAAAAGAAGGGGAGCCGACAGTAGTGGTGTTGGTTGCAACCGACTGTGTTGGCCTAAGAGCGCCTGTGGAGTCGACAATCATTTCTTTATTTACGTCTCCGGGATTAAGGTCCAAAAGGTATTTATTGCCGCTGCCAACACCAGATCCTGTAATATTTACAGAAAGGCCCGTATATCCTCCGCCTCCGGTTGTCGCGTCGGTTATTAGAATACTTTCTCCTTTGGTTACCTGTCCGTTGCCTGCATTGGCCGTAACCGTATTATTAACAGCTGTTCCGGATGTTAAAGAGGCGGAAGCAATGGAAAGATTTGTGCCGGTTGTGGCTGCCGAAGTTAAGCTTGTAGCGCCTGAAGTTACTGTAAAGTTTTTTCCGGAGGCAACTGTCGTATCTCCGTTTAAAGAAACCGCTCCGGTCCCGGTTGTAAAAGTATTGGTTCCGGTTACAGTTGTTGCTCCGTTTAAGGATATTGCTCCAGTTCCGGTACCGAAAGTCCCTGTTCCTGTCTGTGAAAAGTTTCCTCCCGAAAGTGTGTAGTTGCCCGACGCGTCGTAAGTTGCCCTTTGCACTCCTGCTGTTGAAACTCCCAAAATGTCGGTTCCTCCTCTATAGAGTCCTGTTGCCGCGGAGTTGGTAAAAGCATAAGAGGGTACTGCGGCTGTTCCGTTGGCTGCCAAGAAAGATCCCGAGCTGGTAATGTTTCCCGCTGTATCTATCGAAGCAACTTGAGTTGTTCCGTGATTATAAATAGTTAGGGGATTGGAGTTAGGAGTAAGAGTCCCTCCGGTAAAGCCCAGAGCCGCATCTCCTTCCGCGTCTATTCTGGCTTTTTCGACTCCACCAACAGCAACTCCCAAAAGAGAGGCATTGGCAATTGCGGTTGCGGGATTAAGGAGAACTGTGGATTGACCTACGGTTGTATCGGCTGGGGAATAGGTAAATGTTGCCTGGCCGGTGGTGGTAGTCCCTGCTGAATTTATAGTCCCGGCATAAACATTATTCCACCTAAGACTACTCGAACCCAAATCCTTGCTTAAGGTGGTTGCCGGAAGGAAGTTTCCTGCAATTGTAGTGTTGCCGGAGTTGTCTACGGTGAATTTGGCAGTTCCACTTGATGAGGCGCTAATGATCGGACCTGCTCCGTTTTGATTGAGGGTAAAGGCCGATTGGCCACTCGAGGTAGCCAAAACTGCGAACAAATCGTTTACCTCTAGTGCTCCACGGGCTGTCGTGACGTTGTTATTGTTTGATGTATTTTGTAATGGTTTCTGTAGATCAATAAAACTACGTCCGTCGGGGGCTATTTGGACATTTCCGTTTGAGCCTGACGTGGTTGTGAGAAGTAAAGGATTTCCCGAAATCTTAAACTGTCCGCCTGTAGCCTGGAAAGTGGGTGTTGCCGTGCCTCCGATTGTTAGATTTCCCGAAGAATCCAAAGCCAAGACTACGTTGGCTGTCCCCGCATCGGGATTGGTTATTGGAAGCAGTCCTTGCAAGGTGGCGGAGTTTTGGGCATAGGCAACCGTTGCAAGTTGCTGGCGGGGAGTAAGCTCGGGAGTTTTGCCAACCGTCACTCCCAGATAAAGTCCTGCGTGTTCGGCGAATAAACTTTGCTGCATGGTCGATACATTTCCAAGGAGTACCGAAAAAATTCCGTCGGAATCGGGGGTAACCGAGTCTACTTCCTGCCACATCAGAGCCGAACCCGTTGCTGTTGCGGCATCATAAATAGCAAAACGAAGGTCAGTTTTTGCTGTTATCGGGTTGTTTGAATTATCGGTAAGCCGGCCCTGAAAAGAAAAAACTCTGGGGGGATTTTTGGGATTTTGTATGCCTAAAACTCCTGGATTTACAGCTTTTCCAGTTATATTTTGATAGACTCCAAAGCCGGCAGCAGACATTAAAAGCACAAGAATAGCTATGTGGAGGTAATGGGTCAATGGATAGGAATGATATGTTTTGTACCATTGTGGTCTTTTATGACGTAGATAAAACAAGGCTTTTTTATAGAACGGGAAATATTTGGTGGAGATTAAAAGAGGAGCATAGAATCCTTTAGGTAAGTTCTTAATTATTAATTCTTTATTCTTAATTTCGGCAAAGACCGGTTTGCCTTGCAATCTCCATTTAAGCTGCTCGAGACTTTTCACAACACTGGCAACCGGATTTATTAAGACTGCATCTGCCAAAAATAAAGCTCCTCGATTAACTTTTTGAATCAGTCTTATGGGAGGGAAGCTCGAGTATTCTCGAGCAGTAGTTTGTATCTTGTATCTTGTATTAGGTATATCTTTTAACTTCGAAACTCGACCCATATTTAATACTGGATACTCAATACTTGATACATCTTTAATGTATCCTTTTTCCCTGGCCCAAGCAGTGAATTTTCTAAGCGAAGAAAGCTTGCGGTTAACAGTTGCCGGGGAAAATCCCGCCTCGGTTGCGGATCCCATAAGTCGGGATTTATATTCGCCAATAAGCTCGTTATTTATCTTTTCGAAGATGTTTTTTTCTTTTACATTCCATTCTGCTTTGGAGAATGTTACTTTTTCGGCCCAACTTAAGAAGTTTTTTATATCGATGAGATAGTTTTTGATCGTTAGCCTCGAAGCGTTATAAACATAAAGATAATCCTTGAACTCTTTGAGGTGCCAAAGATCAGTATTTTGTATTTGGGATTTAGTATCTAGCTGATCAAACGGAGATTCAGCGATTGTTCCTTCGAGTTTGAGGAAGTGGAAGAATTTGCGAAGGGACGATACGTGGCGTTCCAGCGAAGAAGGGGAGAGGGTGGAATTGGATTTTTTGAAGTATTCGATGGTTTCCTGGGTAACTGCCTCTGCTGTGAAATCCGATCTGAAGGTTTTTTCAAACCAGTCTATAAACTTACGAATATCAGAGAGGTAGTTTTTAACCGTCAGGCGCGAAGACGGATTTTTTTGAGATAAGAGGTAATTTTTAAATTCAGACAGAAAATTCATTTACCGAGCAATTTTTCCTGCCTGAAGGATTTAGCTTCGAGATTATACGGATTATACACTTTATTTGTCCGTATACTATAAGAATAGATAAAATAACGGAAGTTTGTCAAGAGGCAAGACGAGCTTGTGAAAAAAAATAAAATTTAGCTTTAGGATGGTATTTCACAGTTAGGCATTCGCCTTTTATTCCTTACCAATAATATATCAGACTATATCAATAAGTAACATTCGTCTTTTTGCCCTGTACTTTTGCGCGTAGGGTAAAAGCATACTTTTTGAAATTTATTTGCACGAATCCTAGTGATTTTGGTTTATTTACCACAAACATTTCACAACGTTTTAGCAGGGTAGTTGCGTAAGTGATATGATAATTAAAATTTAAAAAAGGCTTGAAATGATTGATTAATTATCTAAGTCGTTTTCTTGGGGATGTAATAAAAACGTAAGAAGTCTGGGATTTTTGTTGGTCGGCTTAGGGGACTGACAGTAATTTGCGGTCCAAAAATGGAAAGTTATTTCTTCTTGCGATATTTTAAAAACTCTCTAGTTATAGACTTTGGCCGGCAGAATTAAAAACCGAACGGGAATTTATTGTTGAGAAAACTGCTTTCGTATTTTTGTCGTATAGCAATTATTATAGACTGATACAGTTTTATAATTTGGTTTTGACCTTTACTACGAAGTAGATTATTGCCAAAAGTCCAAGCAAAATTGCGGCAGTTGTCTTAAACGGAAAGGCAAAGAATATAATATCCCTTTTGTATATTGGGCCGGAATCGGAAAGGGCAAGCGTAAGTTTTGCTTTGTAGGCGCCCAAAACAAACTTTTCTGGCCACACAGACGAATTGTTTCTTACCGTGTTTGCCAGAATATTGGTTTGCGCCAAATCCACTCGGCCGATTGTTTGTCCGAAAATATTGGTTATAAGGATATTGCCCTGGGGGCTTATAAAATGATTGGTTGTGTTTTTAACTCTAATCGTAAAGGGAACAGGCCCTTTTTCCACGAGGAAAGGAGAAGAAAATTCCTGGATATTTCCGTTTGCTTTGCCCTTAGGTCCTATCGAGAGAAGCACATTTGAAGCTATTCCCGAGACGCTTTGAGAAGAATTGGATTCAATCGAGGGATTTTCTCCGCTCAAAAATATTATGGAGAAGTAGTAGTCTGTTGCAGGCTCATCTCTGGGTAAGTCAATCCTTAAAGTCAAATCTTTTTTTTGTTGAGGGGACAGGGAAAGCGTTGTGATCTGATTTGCGCCATCGAATATTTTTACTCTTTGGAAAATCAACGGATCTTCGAAATTTGCCTCCAATTCCCTGATATATTTAATTTGTCCGTCTTCTTGATCCGACGAAACAAAAGGCCTAAATTCTATTCTTAGATTGACGGGATCGTTGCCCTGGTTCTCGATAGTCAAAGGAGCCTGGATATTGGCTGGGGCAGTAGCGTCGATTTGGAATATCGGAGGATAAACACCAAGGCTTGTGCCTTGGGCAAAAGCCTTGGAATGAAAAATTAAGAATGAAGAGTTAAGAATGAAAAGGATCAACAATAAATTCTTAATTCGTAATTTTAAATTCATAATTCTTTCAAAATCCCGGTGACGCGATATAAGTTACGATATTTGTATAAATCCCGGGCGGTTGAGTCCCTGAAACGTTTACCTTGTAAGTTAACTGTGATTTCCTGCTCGTTCCGCCGGTATTACTTGTCATAACAGTCTGCAAAGAAGGAGTTAGTGCAAATGCTTTGTAGAATGAATCGCTAAATCCCGAAGCACAATTTGTCCCCGAAATGTTGTCGCATCTGTATCCAAAACCATAGGCGAGGCTACTTGTCCAAGCAGATGCTTTCGAAGAGTTGCAGGTACCAAGGTCACAAGTTGTGTCGGGAATTGTGCCGCCTATGCCGGTAAGGGGTTTGTTTTCGGAGGAAACCACTGTAAATCCTTTTGCCGAGCCTGCAGAAACGGTCAGATTTGTGGTGCGGGTTACAGGATTTGTGGGCGTAATAACTCCGAAATCAATTATGTTTTGGGAGATCGCAAAGGAAAATGCAATATTGCCTGTTGGTCTAACATACTGAAAGCCTGCTTTTACGAGGTAGTTGGTTCCCGAGTAAAGCCCGGGAGAAGTCTGTCCCACAGTTTCGCTAAGTTTGTACTGTGAATTAGATACGTCTCCTGACGCATCATTTAAATTTCCCATTTTAATTATGTAGGAGCTGTTGGACATTGTCTGGGCGTTCGCGGAAATAGTAAATAGTAAACAGTAAATAGAAAATAGAAAGATTAAAAAGAGGATTTTTTTCATAATTACGAGTTACTTTATTTCTTAATTACTATGTTATACTTTAGGTATGAAAAAGTACACCCCTCAAGACATCGAAAAAAAATGGCAGGACCGCTGGGAAAAAGAGGGAACTTATAAAGTTAACTTAGATGCTGCAAAAAAACCTTTTTATAACCTCATGATGTTCCCTTATCCGTCTGCAGAGGGACTCCATGTTGGCAATGTTTATGCTTTTACCGGTGCGGACATCTACGGGAGATTTACCAGAATGAAAGGATTTGACGTTTTCGAGCCTATTGGACTCGACGGTTTTGGAATTCACAGCGAAAATTACGCACTAAAGGTAAACAAAAATCCAAGAAAGCTCGCAAAAATCTCGGAAGAAAATTTCTACCGACAGCTCCATCTAATAGGCAACACTTTTGACTGGGACAGAACGGTCGAGACTTATGATCCCGATTATTACAAGTGGACGCAGTGGATTTTTATCCAGCTTTTCAAAAAGGGACTTGCCTACAGAAAGAAATCTCCTGTTAATTTTTGTCCAAAAGACCTAACAGTCCTAGCCGACGAGCAGGTAATAAATGGTGCATGCGAAAGATGCGGGACAATTGTTGAAAAAAGAGATTTGGAGCAATGGTTTTTCCGAATAACCGACTATGCACAGAGGCTTTTAGATAATTTGGAAGGGCTAAATTGGTCGGAGAAAGTAAAAATTGCCCAGAAAAATTGGATTGGCAGGTCCGAGGGCTTAATGATTGATTTTGACGATATAAAAGTCTTTACAACCCGCCCCGAAACTGCAGACGGAGCAACATTTCTTGTGCTTTCGCCAGAGCACCCATACATAGAGGAAATAAAAAAACGTGTTGATGCCAAGAAAGCGCAAGAAATAGACGATTACGTCACTAAAGTCAAAAATCAAAAATCAAAAGTCAAAAGCAACAAAGAAAAGTCCGGTGTATTCACTGGATTTTACGTAAAAAACCCGGTTACAAACAAAAATATTCCTGTTTGGATTGCGGATTACGTCCTTATGGAGTACGGGACTGGGGCAATAATGGCGGTTCCTGTGGAAGATGAGAGAGATAGGGAATTTGCCAAAGCCCACAAAATCGAAATCGCTCCAACAAGTCTTAAAGTCTCGCCTAAAGGTCAAAAAACTGTTAACTACCATCTTCGAGATTGGTTAATTTCTAGACAGCGTTACTGGGGGCCGCCAATTCCTATGATTAATTGTTCAAAATGCGGCTGGCAGCCGGTTTTGGAGAAGGATTTGCCGGTACTTTTGCCCGACGTTTCGGACTGGAAACCAAAGGGAACGGGAAAATCGCCATTGGCATCCATAGAAAGTTTTGTTAATACAACTTGCCCGAAATGCGGGGGCTCTGCTAAGAGGGAAACGGATGTTTCCGACACCTTTTTAGATTCGGCCTGGTACTTTTTCCGCTACACTTCGACCGAGGAAAAGAAAAGTCCCTGGATTGAATCGAGAATCAAGAAATGGCTTCCTGTCCATATGTATATTGGGGGAGCGGAGCATTCGGTTTTGCATCTTTTGTATTCAAGATTTGTGACAATGGTTTTTAAGGACATGGGCTTGGTGGATTTTGAAGAACCATTCGCCAGGTTTTACGCCCACGGGCTTCTTATAAAAGAGGGGGCAAAGATGAGTAAAAGCAAAGGCAATGTGATTGTGCCGGATGAGTATATTAAGAAGTATGGAGCTGATACATTGCGAACCTATTTGATGTTTTTAGGCCCTTATAATCAGGGCGGGGATTTTTACGACAGCGGAATTGAGGGAATTTTTAAATTCCTAAATAGAGTTTACAAGTTACTATCAGAGGTAAAATTAGAAGAACAAAAATCGAAAAATTCGTTGCAGATGATGCATAAAACCGTGAAAAGAGTTACAGAAGATATGGAAAATTTAAGATTTAATACTGCAATCGCAAAACTTATGGAATGGTACAATTTTTTGGCAAAACAGACTAGCATTTCAAAAGAAGAAGTGCTAACTTTTTTAAAACTTTTGGCTCCTTTTGCCCCTCACATGACAGAGGAATTGTACAGTTCGTATTCAAAAGACAGCATTCACCTCTCAAGTTGGCCAAAATTCGAGGCCGAATTGCTAAAAGAAGATATTGCAACAATAGTTGTACAGGTAAACGGTAAATTTAGAGACTCAATTGCAGTTGATAGTTCAAAAATCGCAGACCAAAAGCTTGTGGAGGGCCTAGCCCGTAAGGGAAGAGCAAGAAATTACATCAAAGACATTAAAAAAATAATTTACGTCCCGGGGAAAATCCTAAACTTTGTAGTTTAAAGTTTTAAAATGGATTTTAGCAAGTATTCTCAAGAATACACAGCGGTTCTAAAACAACACTGGCTTCCGGTAACAATCGGAGTAATTGGCTTTGTACTTTTAATAACCGGTTTGATATCTTCTTTGAACTCTAAACCCGATGAAATAACTTTTAAACCCGCCGAAAGTGTTCAGGGTATTGCAACAAAAAAGAAAATAATTGTAGATGTTTCCGGAGAGGTTATTAAGCCTGGGATTTATTCGCTGGAGGAAGGCCAAAGGGTACAAGACGCTTTGATTTTAGCCTCGGGACTGTCGCAAACTGCGGACAGGGACTGGGTTTCTAAAAATCTTAATCTTGCTCAAAAATTGGCAGACGGTACCAAAATTTACATTCCCAAATTGGGTCAGGCAAATGCCGCAGCAGTCCAAAACACATCGCAAACGAACAATCTAATAAATATTAACTCGGCAAGCCTCCAAGAACTCGACAGTCTGCCGGGTATTGGTCAGGTTACGGCGCAAAAAGTAATCGACAACAGACCATACACTTCCATAGACGATCTTTTGTCTAAAAAAATCGTGAATCAGAAGGTTTTTGATAAGCTAAAAGAAAGAATATCCACATATTGAATAACTCAAGTACAAGATTCTTCCTAATTGCTTTAGTATTTCTCATAATTCTTGGAGCCAGATTCCTGTTTTTCTACAAAGACCAGCCGAAATTGAGAGGCGGAGAAGAGATTTCTTTAGAAACAACTCTTCTTTCCGAGCCCAAAGTTTCAATTCGCAATCAAATTTTCCCCATAGTTTATAAAAATCAGAGGGTTATGGTCTTTGCACCTGTCTATCCCGAAATTCATTACGGTGATAGGGCCAAAATTACTGGCAGTCTGGCTAGTAAAGTGATAAATAACAAAGAAAATTTTAGTATAAATGCGAAAATTGAGCTCAAAAAGGACAATAGCGATTTTATTTTAGCAGTCTCAAGCGCTATACGCCAAAAAATAATTTCGTTCTATCAGCAAAGCCTCAACCAGAATTTTTCGGGATTAATGCTGGGAATTGTCTTTGGAATTAAAGAATACATACCATCGTCTTTTGTGAAAGATCTCAAGACTGCCGGTGTTATGCACGTTATTGCAGCTTCAGGAATGAATGTTACATTGGTCGCGGGATTTTTAAGTTCTATTTTTCTACTTTTTTTCAAAAGACAAATCGCTCTTGTCATAAGTATTGTAGGAATTATCATATATGCGGTTCTGGCCGGACTTGAACCTTCC
>DATFUR010000004.1:0-6909 GCA_035260725.1 Patescibacteria group bacterium | reverse complement strand
GGAAATACCATGAAAAAATGTCTAAATACACAAGAACAGAAGATAAAAAATTAAAGGGACATGTAATACAAGCTACCACGACACGTTTTACTCGCCCTGCGCAAATTACTACAACTTCAAAACCCCGCTAAATTGACAAACAGGTTTGACAAAAGAAAGGAAAATAATTTAATTTCCAATCTTGAACTCTACAACTTCTCCGTCCTTAATTATATAATCACGGCCTTCAAAGCGGGTTTTTCCTTGTTCCCTGGCATTTTTCCAACCGTTTACAGCTACAAAGTCTTCGTACGCAATAACTTCCGCTTTTATAAAATTTTTAATAAAATCTGTATGAATTACCCCCGCTGCGTTTTGAGCGTCGGTTCCCTTTTCTATCGTCCAAGCTCTAGCTTCTTTTTCCCCGGCAGTCAAAAACGAAATCAAATTTAAAACTTCGTAACCTTTTTTTATAATTCTTTCGAGCCCCGATTCTTCTACACCCAGCGAACTTAAATAATCTTTTTGTTCTTCCTCCGAAAGCATAGACAGCTCCGATTCTATCTGAGCCGAAATCGCGGTAGTATTTGGTCCAAAATCTTTTTTAAGGTCTTCTTCGTCCACATTGGCAACAATAAACATTGATTTATTAGTGAGAAGCTGCAGTTGGCTTAAAATTTCTTTTTCCTCATCGGAGAGCGCTACATCTTTTGCCAAGACACCCTTGTTGAGCTCAACCTTGAGTTTTTCTACAACAACATTGAGTTTTGGGTCTTTTGATTTGGATTTTTCCAGAGTTTGGAGATCGGCCAATATTAATTCTGTACTTATAACCTCAAAATCGGACGCAGGATCGGGAGTCGAACTCACATGAATAACATCTGTACTCTTAAAATGCCTAACTACCTGGCAAATTGCATTGACTTCTCTAATATGAGCAAGAAATTTGTTCCCTAGTCCTTCCCCCTCCGCTGCCCCTTTTACAATACCGGCTATATCAATAAATTTTACGACAGCCGGAACAACATTTTTACTCGATTCTATTTGTGCTATTTTGTCCAGCCTTTTATCGGGCACGGGAATTACTCCTACGTTTGGTTCTATCGTCGCAAACGGATAATTTGCAACAAAAGCCTGCTGTTTTTTAAGAAGCGCATTGAATAAGGTTGACTTCCCTACATTTGGAAGTCCAACAATTCCAATTGATAAATTCATTTGACAATTATAACAAAAAGTCGTTAGATTAAATAAGAGGCAGGAATTCGATTATGTCTTTATCAGTCGAAACTCAGCCTTCTTATTCCCCTACTCCTCAAGCCGTCCTGACTAGAAAAGTAGAAACCGACCCTCAGCATATGGATGTGCAAAGATTGCGTCCTAAAATTATTAGCCTGCAAGAATATAAAGAAATAACAGGATCTGCCCCCTTAATTCCACTCGCCAGTGTATTGCATAATGAATATGTGAGGCAAAGAGATTTAGAAATAAAAAAAGGAAGATATATTCCCGGAGAATTACTACCTGTAGATCTTGACGAACCACAGCTTAGACAATTATTTATTGATCAAGGCAGAAAAAATATTTCTCACGAAGTAAAAAATGTAAGAGGAGAAATAGTTGAAGAAGGTACTCCAATAGATTGGTATAACCCTACTCAGCCTTTTGACGATAAAGGAGACAGAATTATGGCAGTTAGGCTTGAGCCACGCAACAGTGAATTGTCGCTGGTGGGTTTTATCAAAGAGAATCCACAAACTGGAAAATACACATTTGATCACACAAGACCAATAATTGATATGGCACAAGATCCATCGGTAACACTTGACAATAAAGGTAATCCGGTACTTGGCGTCGTACGAATTAATGCAAATAAGGACGGCAAAATAACAAATTATTACACAGAACAATTTAGAGGACCGGATGTAAGAAATTTGAGATTTTTTCAAACAATACCGGGCAAAGATAACCGGCCTATTCAACTAGACGACCGAGTAAGAGCCTTTTATCGGCCACAAGGGGAGGTTGGTGGTGCAGGTAAATTTGCTTTACGCGATTATCCTGATTGGGAAAGCTACAAAAACGATGTAAATTTAAATCCATTAACCAAAGCAGATCTTCTTACAACAAATTTTCAAGATACCAATCATGGCGGACCAAATTTCCCTTTACCCGACGGACAAATATATGGACATATTGCTGAAAAAGAATACGACACCAACGGTAATGTAATAAAGCTACATTATTACGACATCTGGATGTTAACCGACCTCGCGACAGGTCAATTATTGTGGCAGGAAGATCCAGTGACAAGCGTTCTCAAGCCACTAATAAAAGTAATTGCTGACCGATCAGATTTCCCGAAATCTGAAAAAACTCCAAGCAAAAATCTAAAAATTCCGCAATTGACAGATGATGTGTCTTTTACAGGGGGGATAGAAAAACTACCTGACGGAACAGTAAGAAAAACAAATGGAATTAGTGATTTTCGAATTGGAAGAAAAATAATACGTGATCCAATGCTTGATATTAATTTATCTTATCTACGGCTAGTTGCTTAATCTAAAACAGAGCCAGAATTATCGGAGGGATGAGTGATTCAGAAATTGGGGTTGCAGAAATACCAAATCCCCTAGCATCTGCTGCTTAAACGACTGTTATTCCAACTCTACGAAAACGTATTTTGCGGATGGAATAACTTTTTTTATTTTTAATTCTATTTCTCCTATTATTCTTTCCAATTCTTTTTTTCTTAATCCTCCCTTAATATCAACGTCCAAACTTACTAAAAGTTTTTCCGAACCCAAATGCAAAGTTTTTAGATCCGATATTTTATCTACTTTCTCAACGCTCAATGCAGCGGTTTTAATTTTTTCTTCTGTTTCCAAAGATGCACTTCTTCCTATGAGAAGATCTTTAATTCCCAAAACCAGAAAAATCGATAAGACAGCAAGATTTGCCCCTATGACCATTGCTCCAATCCCGTCAAATCTTCCATCCCCTGTTATGCTGTAGACAAAAAGAGCTACGAGCCCCAAAAAAGATGCAGTCGTACCCATTAGGTCCAGCGTAAAAGTTGTCTTCGTCTCAACCAGCGACGATCTGTAAAAAATTTTAATAATACTTTTTAGACTTCTATTTCGAAGAAGCCTCTTAAGGCTAAGTAAAAAAGCGTATCCGTTTGTAAAAAGAGTAACTGCCAAAACCAAAAGTGCCAGATTGGTGTCGTGTACTACAACGGGCTGAGTAAATCTTCTATATCCCAAATAAAAAGAAAGAGTCGAGGTTATTCCAAACATTATAAGGGCCGACAAAAGGGTCCAAAAATATATTTCTCTTCCGTATCCAAAAGGGTGATTTTTATCTTCCTTTCGCATTGACCGGGATAATCCCACCAAGAGAAATCCCGACGCAGACATGTCTGCTACTCCTTCCAAAACTTGAGTCACCATTATTACACTGCCGGATAAAATTGCCACAAAAAAATTCAAGACTACATCCAGGGCATCCACTACAAAAGAGGTTAGGATTATGCGCCTTGCGGTAAGTTTTTTATCAATTTTTCGCTTTTTTTCCATTAATTTTGCTCTTTATAAAAATTATAACACGGGGAATTTCAAGAATAATTAAAAAGGCAATAAGAACAAAAGAGACGCTTCGAATTAAACCATCTTTTTGGAAATGGGAACCGATTAGAAGTGCGTGGATTAGGATAAATATTCCAACAAGATAAACAAATCTGTGTAAAAATTTCCATCTGGGAAAAGTAAGTTTTTCGATCATAAAATCAAAAGCAGTTGCCGCCATAATAGTCAGAATAATTAAAGACGTAAAGCTTAAAGAAATGGCAATAAGGTACTTACCCGGCAATGTGGGCAAGCTTTGAAACCCTCCGAGTACTCCAAAAAATGCAAAAAGAGCATGCAGAAGACCAAAATAAAATGCGGAAAATCCAATAGCACGCCGGGCTTTTATGTATTGCATCCTAAAGGGTAAAAATTTAAACGTGTAGCAAAGGGGTCCTGCAAGAAGTGTTAGGTATAAATAAAAAGCAGCGGTAAGCGCATATGTTTGAACAAGCTGAATTAAGCTCCACGAGGAAAAATAAATAAGGATCGAGAGTACAAAGCTAAGAAGAAGGATATAGAAGCGAATGTTCCTAAAAAGATATTTCATTTAGAGGTTTTTAATAACTTAAGAGCATTAGATTTCGCTTCCCCGACCGACTGGCCCCAGGTATTCGCTGCTTTCTCGAATATTTCTTTTAGATCGGGGTTTTCGTCGACCTTATTGCCTTCCAACAAATTTCTCGCTGTTGCCTTGGAGTCCTTATTCCATTTTTTGGTGAGTTTATCGAAAGTAGAGTTAGTAATATTATCATCACTGCCCATGTTGTCGTTTGGGTTAAAGCAACCGCAGTTATAACACATGCCTCTATTATACTAGAAGTTCAATTAATTCCTAATGCCCGATTGAAGAAAACAGATTTTAGGCTCAATTTGCTTTCAAATACGCTGTAGTAAATTTCCTCATATCTATCTGCCATAACCTTGGCCGAAAAATTATTTAATGAAAACTCCCGACAGTCTTCTCTTTGAATTTCCTTTATTCTCTTGACAGCGCTTATCATTTCCCCAACGTCCCGCACTATAAATCCTGTTTTACCGTTTTCTATTACCTCCGGTATTGAACCTCTGTTAAAAGCGACAACCGGAGACCCGCAAGCCATTGCCTCAATCATAGTTAATCCAAAAGGCTCTTTCCACGTTATAGGATTTAGAAGGCAAAGCGCGCTGGCCATAAGCTCATTTCTTTCTTTTTCTCCGACTTCCCCAACCCACTGGATTTTATCCGTTAATTTGGGTTTTATATATCTTTTGAAATAATAAAGGTCGCGGGTATCAAGTTTTGCCGCAATAATAAGAGGAAGGTCCAAAGCCTCTGCAACCTGAATTGCATAATGCACACCTTTTAACTTTGAGATTCTTCCGACAAACAGCAAATACCCTTTATCTTTATTTTCGAACGGATAATTTTCCATGGGAAGCCCATTGTAAACAGTGCCTGCGAGGTTAATATTTGGGAAATACTTGACCTGGGATTTTGAAATGGAAACGTAATATGGATTGTCGAACATCTCATATAATTTCCTTTTTGTCGGGGTTACAGGGCCATGCAGAGTTACTATGACAGGAGTTTTTATAAAATTTGCAATCGAAAGACTGCTGCCACCCAAATGATCGTGGATAACATCAAATTGATTTTGCATTTTATATGCCGCTCCCGCGTGCTGAAGTATTAAATCGTTAACAACTGCCGGGTTTCTTATTCCTGCTTCCCGCAAGCCTTTGGGATAAGTGGATACCAGCTTTGCCGATGTTTCGGAATCTCCCGTCGCAAATAAAGTCACATCGTGTCCTCTTCTTACCAACTCTTCTGTAAGAACAGACACCACGCGCTCTGTCCCTCCGTATTCTTTGGGAGGGATCTTATGCCACAAGGGCGCAATTTGTGCGATCTTTAATTTATAGTCTTTCATAGCTTTAAGAGAAATAAACTTATCAGTCCGTAGTAAAAATTATGTAAGTTTTGAGGACTTAGTTTGTTAGAAGATCCAAAACTGCAGCCGCCGTCCAAGCCTGATGCTTACAGCCGAGTTTACCGAAATTCGAAACATAGTTTTGATAAGAGCCATTATTATCTTTTGTATAAAGCTCCATGGGCGTTCCGAAATATGCAATTGGTTTTAGTGTTGCCTCTTTAAGTCTGTCGGCCTGGCTCTCAAAACCCCAGTTTTGCAGACCTTCATGAGCCATGCCATTTAGCTTTGGCCAAAAACTCCCATTATGATACGAGTTAACTCCAGGGTTAAATGTAGGAGACTTTGTACTCATGGTCCTTATTCCGCCGTCATCATCAAACAAGTCTGTCTGGAAAGAACGCTCCACCAAATCGTTTATATATTTTTCTTCAATTATAGATTCTCTTTGCCCGTTCTCTTTGTAAGTTGCCCACAAAAGAAGTAATGGATTTCCGGTTACTGTTTTTATTTTTCTTTTATATCCGTCCAAAGCCTGTGCGGCAAAATACAGATTGTTATCTTTAATAATAAATTTTTTGTTGAAAACTTTTTTCATTTGTTTGGAGGTTGCCAAAAGCTTTCTACCAAAACCTTCCGTTCTTGAAAAATTTAATTTTTTATCCATATAAAAATCGGCCCAGAGTCTTAAAGCAAGCCAAGCGTAACCTTGCACTTCAACGGGCGCTATTGGATAAGCTGGAAATTTTCCGCTTTTTCGAAGAAGGGAGTCTCGTGAATCTGTCCAGGATTGCACAGACAATCCGCCCGATTTTCGACCAAGAGGGAGCTCGTATTCCAAAAGACTATCTTTATCCATATCCCCGTAGGAAATCATCCAGTTTAAACCCTTTTCAACAGCTGGAAGAACTTTTATCAAAAATTCATTATCCGATGTTATTTGCCAATATTTATAGATTGCCACAAGAGCCATCGGAGTTGAGTCTATGGAATCATAGTTTCTAAGTTTTTTGTCGGGGTACACATACCAAGGCTGCGGACGGTTTACAAGCCTTTCAAAGTTGTCTTTTCTGTATTCATGAATGAATTTACCCGGCTCTTCTCCGCTTTCTATATTTGATTGACTCCCTTGCAGTGCAACAAGAGTCAAAAGATTGGCTCTTATAATTTTTTTGAAAAATATAGAATCAAAATAAGAGGAAGCCGAGCTTCTTTTTAAAATATTAAGAAGTTTTAAAATTGTAACGCTTGAGTCTCTGCCAAAAATACATCCGTAGGCTTCATCTGCCCCCGAGGCATTTATTCCATCTGTTGTAGTGAGATCAAGAAGTGATTTGTAGATGTTTAGTCGTAGCTTGTGGGTATCGTCCATTCACTTATATATACTACCAGAA
>DATFUR010000003.1:0-8547 GCA_035260725.1 Patescibacteria group bacterium | reverse complement strand
TGTTGCGGGCATGTTAATTTCTCCGCTTAATTTTTGGGCCAACTTAATTGATTCATTCGAAATGTCAACACCCGTTACTTTTGCTCCAAGTCTGGCCCAAGACAAAGTATCCATCCCAAAATGACACATTAAGTGGAGTAAGCTTTTGCCTTTAACGCTTCCTAATTCTTTCTTTTCTATAGAAGTAAGACTGCTTTTTCCTTTTTTAAAAGCGGGAAGGTTATAAAGTTTGGAGCGGGAGTGAATGGTAACTACTTCGTCCCACCATTTCTTGTTTAAATTTGCGTAATCCTTCACCAGTTTAAGTATATAAGAATTATTAAACGAAGTGTCAACAGAGGAATTCTGACTGGTTCTGGTTTTTGCTTAATAGTGAAGATACTCTTAACTTTATAATGAACCTGTTTTGAGTGGGCTTGAGGGTTCGTAAGTTGCAATTATTATGCCTGTAGTGGTAGTTTTTGAGTCTACCGGCTTAAAGCGCTGCGGACGAGTGCCTTCGGCGAATAATTTTTTGCCGGTGCCGATAGTTAGGGGATATGTCCAGATGTGCATTCGATCTATTAGATTATGTCTAAGAAGCGTTTGTATAAGATTGCCACTACCCCACACCCACAGGTCAGGACCGTCTGAATTTTTAAGTTTTTTTAGTTCTTTCACCACATCTCCCGTAATAAGTACAGAGTTGTTCCAAGAGAGTTTAAAAGGCTTATGTGAGACAACATATTTTTTCGTGCTATTGAATGGCTTTGCCACACGCGGTTCATCTTTGTCATTCGGCCAATAGGCGGCAAAAATATCATAAGTGCGCCGTCCCAAGAGCAGCTCAAAAGGAGTAGTCATGAATTTGTCCATTATATTGTCCGCTTCTTTACCCCAATCAAACTCAAACTGCCAACCTCCGTAAGTAAATCCATTTAAAGTATCTTCCTCCGGTCCACCCGGAGCTTGCATAACGCCGTCAAGGGTAATGAATGTAGTTGTGATGATTTTCCTCATTTAAACAATTCTACCACACCGTAAATTTATGGTAAATCATTAGAATTTGAGGCTAAAAATTCTAACTCCAAGCAGAGTGCTTTTCAAAAAGATTGATTTGAAGAACTACGAAGAATGTAAACATGAAACATATTCCTTCGACTCACTTTGTTGGCTCAGGACGATTCTTTCTCTGCTATAGCCGTGAGCAAGCGCAGCGAGTCGAATCGGCTGCGGGACATGGATTCGAACCATGGTAAACGGATCCAAAGTCCGTTGTCCTACCGTTAGACGATCCCGCAATATGAATTCAATTTTAACAGATTTACCCAAATCTTTCACTATTCTATTTATCATCTTAACAATTTAATCTAATTAATTCTTATGAAAGACAAATCTTTAATTTATCTAGGGCTCTTGCTGTCTTTTTTTTGGTTTGCAGATACTTTTACTAAAATATTTATTTATCATCAACCCCTGAGGACCTTATGGTTTTCGTCTGCCGGATTGGGAATAACAATAATTGCTCTTTTTACTAAAAGCAGTTTTCTTATAACCAGTATGATTTCGGCATTAAGCGCAATTGAAGGAGTATGGATTATCGGGTTTCTCTCGAAATTATTATTCAACAAGGCGCTTCCCGGAGTTGCAGAATATGCGTTTCGGAGGGGTTACCCCGGGTGGGAATTTGTTATAACTTTATATCATTTATTTCTAATTCCGATTTTATTATTCGCGGTTTTTAAAACAAAAAGGGTTCACAAGTTGGGCTGGCTCGGAGCAACAGTTTTTACAACAATTATAGCCTTTGCTACATATTTTCTGGCCGACAATAAAGAAAACATAAATTGCATTTACAAATTAGATTACTGTCAAAGTTTTCTAAAACCGCTTTATCAATTCGACAATCCGGAAAGAATTTTTATAGGAATATTATTTTTAACACTAATTCTTTTTATGCCTATAAATTGGTTAATTCTAAGAATTAGCAATCACTTTGCGCGGGGAGGAGGGGAGACTCTGTCAAAAGCCGAATGGGCGCCATGATTTTTTACAGAAACCGCGTGACCATCAATGACTGAACCTTGAGGAATAGGATAAGGCCCTTTTTCGTCTCCAAACTGCGTAAAATAAGACATTTCAATCCAGCTGTCGCTTACAAGCTCTGCCAAAGGATTCACTGACCCATTAATTAGATGTCTCACATTTTTCTCGGCTCTCCAATTGCGCGTAATTTTTACGCTTGGTATATCGACTTCGATACGAAATGCACCTTGCGATAATTTTTGCCTTCTCTCGTTTGCGCTAAACTTTACCAACTCGCTAACTTTAACATTATAAACTGGAGAATCAACGGAAGGCACAAATGGCCTATTAAATCCTGGGAAAAGCGGTATTTCTCTCTCGGCTCCCATCAGTTAAAAATTAATACAAATATACAACCGTGTCAATAGGCAGTCTTTCATATTTCTTACAATTCTCTAATTTTTTATTTACGCGCGAAACGTATTGTAAGAGCCTATCCTAAAAGGAGGTGAACAATGAGCATATTTGGCTGGATCATATTAGGTTTAATAGCAGGAACAGTTGCTAACGCGATTGATCCACACCCATCAAGCGGTGGAATAGTCGGAGCTATAGTACTTGGAATTGTTGGTGCTATGGTCGGAGGTTTCCTCGCAAACATACTTTTAGGAGTAGACGTTTCAGGATTTAACCTTACATCGTTTGTGGTTGCCATTGCAGGGAGCCTTCTTTTACTATTTGTAGGAAGAGCAATGCGTAGCGCATAACCCATCCCATAGATCCGGATCCCCTCATCCAAAAAGGTGAGGGGATCTAAATAAGAAAGGAGGTTTATTATGGCAGAGGTAATACACGAACATGAACACAGCGATGGAGGAAACTCCATGGGCTTTGTAATGGGAGTAATTCTTTTAATAGTTGCTCTCTTTTTGTTTGCCTACTATTTATTGCCGGCGATTAGAAACAGCGGAGGAACATCATTTAACGTACCGGGCAAAATAGATGTAAACGTGAATCAACCTAAATAAGAGGTTTATAGTATAATAAAAGTAAATTATGGCAAGTTCCGTATTAATCGTTGAGGACGATACAGGTCTTCAGAAATATTTAAAGGAATTGCTTTTAGATAATGCATTTTCGGTCCAAACCGTTGGGGACGGAGTTGCGGCTCTAAACTCAATAGAAAAATTGGCACCCGATCTTGTTGTCTTAGATTTGGGTCTTCCAAATATGACCGGGGAAGCGGTATGTCTTGAGATCCGAAAAAAGCATCCTGATATTCCCGTTATAATTCTTACGGCAAAAGACTCAATTTCCGATATAGTTCATGGACTTAATCTTGGAGCAGACGACTACATGACCAAGCCCTTTAATGCCGACGAGTTTTTGGCTCGGATAAAAGCAAGGCTTAGACAAACCAACGGTTCTGACGCAAAATTAAAAGTTGCGGATTTGGAATTGGATAAAAAAACGCTGGAGGTAAAAAGAGGAGGAAAGCCAATTCAGCTCACTCCAAAAGAATTTAAGCTTACTCAATATTTAATGAGCAACAAAGGCAGAATTTTAACCCGCGAGATGATCCTCAACAGAATTTGGCTTTATTCACCCGATATCGAAACAAGAGTTGTAGACGTTTATATGGGGTACCTTAAGAAAAAAATAGATAAAGGTTTTGATAAAAAATTAATTCAATCGGTCCGCGGTTTCGGTTACACAATTAAAGATTAACTTCACTCAAGTATTTTTGGATGCAAACGAGCAGGAAGACTATTGAGATAATCAAGGTCGTAAGTCTTTTCTCCGGTAAACTGCGGGTTAGAAATAAGAACAAATCTTTTTGGAAGCCATAAAATACCTGATATAAAACCAAAATATAAGTCTTCATTATCCGTTCCCTGGATGCCTTTTTCAGTCACAACTCTTTTTTCAAAATCGTCCAAAGTTCTATCTAGTTGTTTTACGAGGGCGGGGGAAGCCATTGATTTTGCTAAAATTGAGGCAATTTTTCTTTTTTCATCTGCAGAAAGCTGCGAAGCGTCGACTTCTTCGCCATCCGACCGTACAAAAACAACTCTTATGTCGCCTTCAAAGATAGATCTGAAATTGTGTCTTTTTAAACTTAATCGGTGTCTAAATTTTGTTGAGGCCTCATCGTTTTTTAACTCTTCATCTTTTTTAATAAAGTAGAGAAACAAATTTTCACGGGTTCTTGGATCAAAAGCAAGATTATATAACGTACTATTTCCCAAATCCTGAACTCCTTCTACTTCCACAGGAACTGTTTTCGTCGTTGGATAGACAAGAGGTGTGGAGGCTTCCACGAAAAGAACAACTGCTTTTCTATCTCTTTTGAGCGACTCTGTTACTTCTTCTTTTGTTTTTACTCCAGGAGGAAAAACGTGTTTTTCTATTAAATCCCATTGAAACCTTGATACTTTCCTAACAACATCCGGCGTATAATCTTTTGGGGTCCTAGCATCCGCAGGTATTCTAAACTCCTCTGGAGCTTCTTCCAATCTTGCAGCTTCTCTAACGTGTACAAAAGGAACAGAAGTAATTTCTAATTCAATACCTCTTTTTTTCATCTGCTGTTTTAAATAAAGGTCCTGTCTAAAAGCCCGTGAAAAGCCCATTAGCATACTTCCTTTTCCCGATTTGTTCCTTCCCGTGGCTCCGATAACGACAAAATTATCTTTTAAGAGTAAATTTCGCATTTCTTTGTAATCGGCCTCCAGATCTACTTTTTCTGATTCTTTTCCGTATTCTTCGGCAGTTGACCTTCTTGCATTTTGCAAGACTTCAGCCCCAACAACAGACATTAGGGGTGACATCTCCCACATTAATATTGGTGACATATATTGTTCTTGTTCAAGCATATTTAATTTATAAGTTCCGAACGAGGAAGCACCACAACAACTTTGGTTCCTTCATTTAATTTCGAAGATATATTAATTATACCGTTATGTCTATCTATGATAAGTTTTGACAAATATAGTCCTAATCCCATACCTTCATGTAGGCTGTCCTTTCCTTTATAAAAGCCTTTAAAAATCTTAGGAAGATCTTCTTTTGCAATACCTCGTCCTCGATCAGCAATATTTATCATATAACTAGAATCTTTGCTTTCCAGCGTTATTAAGATCTTCTTATCCGGATACGAGTATTTGTCCGCATTTTCAAAAACATTTACGATAACTTGGGTAAGCTTGTTTTGATCTCCTATCACTGTGTCTTTTGGAGAATTCAATTTGTTTTTGAAAACAATTTTCCTTTCCGGTTTATTAAATCCAAATACCGATATTGACCTTTTTATGATTTTACTAAGACTTGCTTCCTTAAAATCAAATTGAATCTTACCGGTTCTTATGGAATTTATCTCTAAAAATTCTTCTACTAACTGCTTTAATCTATTACTCTCCATCTCCAGTTCCATTACCCATTTTGACGGTATCTTTTTTCTATTTTTTATCCTTGTTTTAAGAAGCTGAATATAGCCATTAACACTAGTTAAAGGGGTTCTAAGCTCATGAGCGGCCAGAGAAATAAATAAATCTCTAACGTCAGCCGCCTGTTTAACTTCATTATAAAGTTGAGCTTTTTTAATTGCTAAACTTGCGAGTGAGCCAAAAAGAATTAATGTATTTTTCTTTTTTTTATCGAAATACTCTTTTTTTTTTGAATCCAATGTTAAAACTCCTATAGATTTACTTTCATAAGATAGGGGAATAAAAATAGAAGATTTGATTTTGTCTTTATTCAACTCTGGATGTGATTTGTTTACATTGGCAATTATTGTCTTTCGTGTTAAAAAAGCTTTGTTAGTGTTTCCGCTTTTTCTTGGAGTAATATTGTAAACATAGGGCTGTGTTGCATATACTGCTTTAAAATTATCTCCATCCTTAAGATATATTGCTCCCTCGTCAACATTAACAACTTGTATGGCTTCATTTACAATCCTTTCATAAACTTCTTCGGGTGTTGAAGAAGCTAAAAATTTTAGAGTAGACTCGTAGATCTTTTCCAAAATATTCATTGTAAAATCCTAGCGGAGGAATTCTACAAGATTAACCGATTAAAAGCAATTTATCGGCGGCGTTCGTGTACGACAACATCAGGCGTTGCGGTGTCTACCAATGCTATTAAAAAATAGATGAGCAATGAGTAAAATAGTAACGCGACTATTGCAACGATATCAAATACTGCTTGTCCGTTTACACTTGGAACCACAGGGTTTGCAAATATTCCTCTAAAAGGACTCATCAGGGTATTGCTGACATCGTAAATCCAAGCAACAAAAGGAGTAGATGGATTGGCCGATAAAAGCCTTAATATGAATCTTAATACGAGAAAAAAACTTACCACAGCGAGGAATAAATTCAAGACTCTTATTAAAGCATCATGGAAACTCCAGGTCATTTTTGTTTTTCACCTCCTCTCTTAATCTTAACTTTAATTCAAGGGAGAGTTCCATACATTAAATAGGTCGCTAAGAAAATTTCTTTTTAAGACGGGGGTAATCCTTTCGACGAATGCTGTTTTCGTCTGTAAAAGCTTCCGGCGCAATTTTAATTCAAAATCAAAAGTTGGAGAATAGGTAATTGTTTTTTTATTGAGTATAACTACGCTCATAGCACCCATCGTACGTTTGACCAATAAGAGTCATCACAAAACCTTGTAAGATTCAGGAAAGAGGAAAATATCAATTTGTATTATTCCTATACAAACTAATTAACTATAATTTGCCTAGAATAAGTTGGGGTGAATAAAAGGAACAAGCGCGCAAATAACTGCATGCTTGTATGCTTCTTCTCTAACTACAGAGTTTTTCGTCATTAGACCAAAGTGTCCTTCTTTCTGTTTTGAGTTTTTGGTTTTAAAGAAGATATCGTCTACTTGTCCCAACTCTAAACCTTTTCGGATATGTTTCATCATCTTCGGAGGAGTTTCCATTTTCATAGAGCAACCCACGCCCTCTCCGCCTTTTCTGTCTATAACCACAATCCATCCGCAATCAAACCATCTTCCGTCTAATTTCTCTAAGCCACCTTCAAGTCCGACTCCGAAATTTGCTTTGGATAACTTGAGGACTCTTCTTGCTCTATTTTTTGCTCCCTTGATGCATTCTTCTGGAGACATTGGCTGATCGGATACGCCCGAGGGGACTTTGTAGCCTTTAAAAGTAAATTTCTTTTTAGGCCAAATTGTTTTAAAAGCGTCTTCCACAGCTTTTATTTTAACGGGGTTATCGGATCCAATAGCAACTTTCATTATGGAGACAGTGAGCGGGTAAGGGGAATCGAACCCCTGTAACCTGATTGGCAACCAGGTGTACTACCATTGTACTATACCCGCGTGTGTGCTGAGGATGTGAGTCGAACACATATAGCCTGTTCTTCAGACAGGTGCCTTGACCACCTTGGCTACCTCAGCGTAAAGCTAATAATACAATATTTGGATTTGTGAGTCAAAGTATTTTACCCGTATGGAGACTCTTGATAATGGCTTTCGAATGGCTTAGAAAACCATGGTTTTTTTATGTCCGTCGGTTTATCCTTCCAAACATTTTGAGTAACTATTGTCGAGGCTGCCCAAGGATACTTCCCTGCATTTTTTACTAACTTTCCCTGTTTCTTTTTTATGGGATCATAAAAATATGGACCATCTATTTCGGAAGTATAGGGTTTAAGTTCGGGCGGACCTACAACATCGACTTTTAGATGCTCTCCTTCAACAAGCTTAAAGAAGAAACGAATGGGGTAATCATAAGTATTGCGGACAACTAAGTCTGGGCCGGGAATATAAACAGTCGCATCCATTCCAAACTCCTTGGAGTCATTTGGGTCGCCAAAATACCAGCCATTATAATAAGCGTGATTAGTTCTTTCCTCGATAGCCAAACCGGCATTCAGAGAAGCAACGAACATAGTTGTAGGAATTTGACATATACCCCCTCCATTCACAGCCACATGCTCCAAGTCTGGCCCAATTGCCCAGCCTGTTACATAATCATCAACTTGTTCCAAAATGGAATTTATGCTGAAAGTTGCTCCCGGTTTTATAACATTCTTCCCAAATCTATTTAATTTTTGATCAAAATACCAAAAATGATTATTGAGTCCATTAGCGCCGGCTATAATATTATGGACTCGATAATCTTCACTCCCTGTAAAATCACTGGTATAACTTGTGGCTAGTTTCCATTTGCTTGAATCAACGGTATAAGGTAAATCCGGGGAAGGGGATTGATCTGGTTTCGCAGGAGCAAAAGCTGTTGCAGCCAAACCGGCTATCCCTAATACGCCTAGCTCAATAGCTTTTCTTCTTGTAAATCTTCTTTGAGACGCTTCCTGGAGAGAGCTCACTAATTCTTAGTATCACTCTACGCTTAGCCTTTGTCAAACTTTGTGGACCCTGAGGGACTCGAACCCCCGACATCTTCAGTGTAAATGAAGCGCTCTACCAACTGAGCTAAGAGTCCAGTGCGGATGAGAGGAGTCGAACCTCCACAAGCTTGCGCTCACTACCACCTCAAGGTAGCGTGTA
>DATFUR010000002.1:0-2365 GCA_035260725.1 Patescibacteria group bacterium | reverse complement strand
TTAAGAAAATCGTTGGTGTGTTAAATATTTAGGTTTGCTTGAGTACAAGCCTTAAGTATTTTTTAGTCTGTAGCCTATGAGGATAACCTCTTGATTTGGTAATCAATTCTATCTACACTTGAATTGTGAAGAAACTAATATTTACCTTTTTCATCGGAATTGGAGGGTTACTCCTTACTTTAGCGGGTTTTAATTTAATACAACTTTCTCAAAATTTAATTCTATATTCCGGAATTCTACTTCTTGCGATCTCTGCTTTGCTATATTTTTTAATGTAAACTCCAATTCCAGTGCCTAAAACTTGCAATCTTTCTTTCTTCTTCCTACACTAAAATAAAGGAGGTGATTATAAATGGCAGAAAACCACAAAGGCGGACATTTTTTATTCACGCTGGGAATAGTTGCGGTAGTTTACGGAATTATCCAATATTTAATGGTTGGACTGGGTTGGCCTGATTACGCATCTTGGATAGTCGGAGGAGTTTTGCTCGCTCTACTCGGCTGGTTTAAAAAAAATAGAATGAGCTAACTCGCATAAATGAATCCTGATCGAAGGCGCTTCCTGGCTATGGGGGCCGCTGCATTATTTTCTGTTGCGTGCGAAAACGTTTTTGCCTCTGGGCCGGAAAGAAATAGTTCTCCAAAAATGGGAGACATTGTAAAAGTGGGAGATAAAGGGTTTTTGCTCAGAAATGGAAAAACGTATTCAATTCCAAATCTTGAAAGATATTTGTATTATACAAAAGCGGATCAATATCGACAAAAACCAATAGAGTTATCCTCAATAACCAATGTAACCAATAAGTTCCCTCTGACGTCGCAGCCTAAATATGATTTTGTTTTGGACATATTTGCGGGAAACATAAAAGCCCCAAAGCAAGGGGGTGGAGAAATAAATTTTTATGGATCTGGGGTTTTAACAGCAGACGATAAAGGGATATTTGTTACTTCAGCAGAAATAAGACCGAATAGTACATTTTTTCCTTTCGAAGATAAATTAAAAAAAGAAGGTGGTTTTGATTTTACAGACAGTGTTTATTTTTCTTATGGAGAAAACCATTTTGGTAAATATAAAGCTCAAGATACCTTTAGAGATCCGGAGAAAAATATTGATTTTGCGCTAAAACAGTTTGATCAGCTAATGATTGATTTTCCCCTCTGTCAATTTAATTTAGTAGGTCATAGTCTAGGAGGAATTTTCTGTTTGGCAATAGCGATGAAGTATCCTTATGCAATAAATAATCTCATTTTACTTAGCTCTCCTGTTAGAGGAATAGAAAGGACTAAAGGCAGAGACATAGCACAAAAATTAAAAGCAGGACTCCCTTTTATTGGGGATGAAAAAGTAAGCGAATATTTATTTACGCTATGGGAAAATAAAACTTTTCAACGAGGGCTTGACCAATTTGGTGAAAATTTTACAAAATCTGGGAAAAAATTGTTGGTAGCAGTGGCAGAAGACGATCCGATTATTCCTAAGGAATCAGTAACGATTAAGGGTGCAGACACAATAGTTCTTCCAGCTATACGTTCTTCGGTTTCGAATATTCAAGGCCACGGGAGAACCCTGGTGGACCTTGCGGTATTAAATCCGGGTACCCAAAGAATTGGAAAAAATCTCGCTAGGGTATAATATAAATTATGAAAAGTTTTAAAGATAAAGTTTACGAAGTAACTCGCAAGATTCCAAAAGGAAAAGTCGCAACATACGGACAAGTCGCAAGGCTAGCCGGAAACTCAAAGGCCGCGCGGGCTGTTGGGATGTTTATGAAAACAAATCCCGACGCGCCTGAAACTCCATGCCACAGGGTCGTTGCGTCCAGCGGAGAACTGACAGGATATTCCGGAAAGGGAGGATTATCAGGTAAAAGAAAAATGCTTTTAAAAGAGGGAGTGCGTTTTAAGGGCGACATTGTTGATCTTTCGCTTTCGCAATGGCCAGCGTAAAAATCAAACAATCTATGGTTTTGGAAATTTTATAATTGAAATGAGATTTTCCATTACGTTGTGCATATATTCTTGATCCACACTATTATATAATCTCTCTATGCCGGAATATCACCCTGAAAAAATTCTCAAAGAAAAAGAAAGAGTTGGAAGAATATCTCAAATAAGAGAATTGGTTTTTGGTGCTCAAGATGGGCTTTTAGTTCCTCTTGGAGTCGTATCCTCTGTAGCGGGAGCGTTTAACAATAATCATATTGTTATTGTTGCAGGAGTTGCCGAAGCCTTGGCCGGCGCTTTTTCTATGGCAACCGGCGCTTTCTTGGCAAGCCAGGCCGAAAGACAAGTTCATCTTCACGAAATTGCAAAAGAGAAGGAAGAGATAAGGAAATATCCGAAAGAAGAAAAAGAAGAACTCGCG
>DATFUR010000001.1:0-7033 GCA_035260725.1 Patescibacteria group bacterium | reverse complement strand
TTTGTAACAATTTATATGTAAAATCCTTTCATGATTCAAGAAAGACTGCAAACTTCGTATCCAGAAAAACAAGAAGATCAGTGGTCCATTACTCCCAACTTTCAGAGATTAATGCTAAGTTCTATTCAGAATGGTGGATGGATTGTAACAAGCCATTTTATTTATTTGGAATTACTTTCCGCCAAAAAGAAGGGAAAAGATCAGTCTTTTCCTCCATATTTTGATGTGAGCGATGCAAAGGGCGTTAAGGAAGTTTTGAGCCAATTAGAGAGAGAAAAGCTGATTATTCATAAAGAAGATTCTCTTCTCGGAGACGATGTTTGGGCCCTTACCCAAGCCGGAGATAAAGCGCTTAGAGCAAACGACAAGCCCAAAGTTCTTCAACCCTTTCCGAAGGCACCTGATGTTGTTAGCAATTCTTCAAAAGTTAAAACAGGTAAAGTCGAGAGAAAAAGCAAGCCCCCGATCAAACAAATGCATGTAGAAAGAAAAAGAACAAAAGCTAAAATAAGCCCAAGAATAGAAAAGAAACGTACAGTCGAAGTAGGCCCCAAAAATATTGAATTGGATAAAAATTCACTAAAGGTTAAAGCAACCTTTGACGAGGCTGTTAGAAGGCTAAAGAAGCGTAAGTATGGGGTATTAATTCCTCTTTTCAGGGAAGGCGCAGACAACCAAGGAATACAAGTATATTTCTCTCCACAGGGGCATCTTTGCTACAGACCAAAAGATAAAGAATTTGTTATCGAAATTGATGTCGCTGTTGAAGTTTATGGCAAGGATAAAATTTTGCAATCCCTACAGAATGCGCTAGATTCCCGAAGATTATAAGTAGTTGTTGCTTTTTAAAAAAAGTTTGTTATTATACTCCAATGCAAGTCCTAGAACGGGGACCGCAACCAGATCAAAATTTTAATCCTCATGTAGCCGGGGTACTCAAGCTTTTTGAAAGCGGAACTCCTCCGGGATCGGAAAGAGAATATTTAAGAGACCATTTGGCCGCGATTTATTTGTCTTTAGGGGGAGATCCAAATACTTCTCCGAAGCACCTTTTCGAAGTAGCAAAGAATATGCTCATTGAAGTTGTCGACGCGGCATCGGGTAAAAACCCAAATCTCCCTCCGGCATTAGTTCTGGCTTCACAGTATGCAATGGACGCAGACGCAATCTCTGCCGGCGCAATTTTGGAGGACGAAAAACATAAATTGGTAAGGCCAATTAAGGCTTTGACCAAGCTACTTCGCGTAAATGAATTCGATTTTAAGGAGGCTTTAGAAAAAAACAAACAATCTCCTTTTATAAATCGATCGCTTATTTATCTTGCAAAAGAGATTATTGACAGAGGCAGAGGTGAAGCTACAGATTTAGCAAAAAAGCCAAAATTAGAATCTTCCAAAAGTCAAAAATTCCGAAAAAAAGAAATGGTAGACATAAGTCAGGATATATCGGAACGTGTTCTGCAATTAAGGAAAAAATTAAACTTTCCTCAATCTCATGTTTGGGGAAGGAAGGGGCAAGCGCAGGTTTCTGCGATCGAGACCGGAAGGAGAAAAAAAGTAGGCCGCGCTAAGCTTTCGGAGATCGCATCAAAATACGGAGTAACAGCCGAAGATATAATAAGCGGTGGACCTTCGGTTGATATAATTCTTCAAAGGCCTGAGTCTTTAGTTGCAAAAGAACCGATAACCATTTTTGCTCCAAGACCCAAGGATATTCAGCCTTCGCATAACGGAAACGGGCAAATAGCTGTCTTAGTCCAACCAAAGTTGATCCTTGGTGTAAATCCGGAAAACCAAGGCTCCAACAGGCTTGAACGGGACCGAAAAAAAATTGACGCAGAACTTCTAAGAGCAATACCGGACCTTAAGAAATCCGGGAATTCGGAATTAATTATTAGAAAAGGAGAAATAGAAATAAAACTTACGTCCGAAGGAGTATTAAAAATTAAAGAGGGAGGAAGGGAAAGGACTTTAAGTACCGCGCAGGCTTTGAAAGAATTTGGCTATAGAAATTTATCTTCTTGGCTTTGGACTTCTTTATATCAGCTTGGCAGAAAGCATTGAAAACGCGCTTTTTAAGTGTTATAATTTCTAGACTTAAAAGAAAGGCGGAATTAATGAGTGTCTACTTCAAAAACAAATAAACCAGCAACCTCGATGGCGGAGCTAATGAAGTCCGTCCAACCTCCTTTGGTATCACTTCAAAAAGGTTCTCTTGTCACAGGGACAATTAAAAAACTGACTTCTGCGGAAATTCTGGTTGACATTGGAAGCAAAACCGACGCATTAGTCTTGGAAAAAGACAGAAATATCCTAAGAAATATTTTGTCTACAATCAAACTGGGGGATACGGTGCAGGTTTCAATCCTAAACCCGGAATCCGATTTTGGAAACACAGTTGTTTCTTTGCGGCGTTTTGTCGACGAAAAACTGTGGGGAAACCTGTCTGAATTGGTAAAAAGCAAAAAAGATCTGGATGTCACAGTGGAAGAGTCCACAAGGGGCGGATTTGTGGTTTCCACAGCAGACGGAATTTCGGGATTTTTGCCCAACTCCCATGCAGTTGGAACTTTAGAAGTAGGACAGAAAACAAAAGCAACACTTTTGGAATTCGACAAACTAGAACACAAAATCATCTTCTCACAAAAGAAAATTGTAGATTCGGATGAGTTTGCTAAAGCTGCAAAATCTATTAAAATTGAACAAAAAATTGATACTACTATAAATAGCATTGCACCTTTTGGAATTTTTGTGGGAGTTACCCTGGGAGACGCTAATTTAGAAGGATTTATTCATATTTCGGAAATTTCTTGGGACAAAATCGAAACAGTTCCCCCAAGTTACAAAATAGGAGACAAATTGGAGGCGCAAGTAATTGGATTTGACAAAAAATCCTCGAGAGTTAACTTATCGATAAAAAGACTTGCGGCAGATCCAAACATAGGAAAATTAAAAGCATATTCTGTGGACAAGAAGGTTGAAGGAAAGGTCGCAAAATCAATCTCTTCGGGAGTTCTGGTCGATCTTCCGGATGGAGTTGAAGGGTTTATAAAAAAAGATAAAATACCAGTCGGAACAACATACAATACAGGCAGTTTGATAACTGCAACCGTTACGGATGTTGACCCAAAAAATCACAGAGTAATTCTTACTCCATATCTTACAAAAAAGACAATAGGTTATCGCTAGAAATTATAAATTTATGAAGACGAAGGCTTCATTTGTCTGTCAGGAATGCGGTTACGAATCGCCGGGATTTCTTGGCAAGTGCCCCGAGTGCGGACAGTGGAACACCCTAAAGGAAGTACACCTTCCTCAAGTAACAAGTGGCAAGTTACAAGGTTCAAACGGTAATAGAAAAAATTCAACTCCTCAGTTAATTTCAACTATCAAATACACAAAAACAGGAAGAATTTCAACAAATTTTTCGGAGGCGGATTCGGTTTTGGGAGGCGGAATTGTGCCTGGTTCGGTCACACTGCTTGCCGGAGACCCCGGTATTGGAAAGTCAACTCTTTTATTACAAGTTGCATACGAAATTGCAAAAGAAAAAGGAAATTCCGTTTTGTATATTTCGGGCGAAGAGTCAGAAGAGCAGATAAAGTTAAGAGCACAGAGGATTCTAAAAAATACGAAAAACGTGAATTTATTTTTATTGTCTTTAAATAACCCGGACGAGATTATAGAAATTTTGGAAAAGACCAAGCCAACTTTAGCAATAGTGGATTCCATACAGACTATGGAGTCGGAGAGCCTTCCCGGCCTTTCTGGTAGCGTAGGACAGGTACGCTACGGCGCATTGCAACTTAGCAAAGCAGCCAAACTTTTGGGGGTTCCTATTATTCTTGTCGGACATGTAACAAAAGAGGGGACAATTGCAGGTCCTATGATTTTATCCCACATGGTGGACTCGGTTCTTTTCTTGGAAGGGGAAAAAACAACAGGGACAAGAATCCTTAGAAGTTTTAAAAACCGATACGGACCTGTCGACGAAGTCGGAATTTTTTCTATGGAAGGGGAGGGAATGATAGAGGTCAAAAACCCCGAAATGCTTTTTCTTTCTCAAAAACCAAACAGCGCCCCCGGGTCTGTAATGGTTGCAACCTTGGAGGGAACCCGCGCTTTTTTGGTGGAAATTCAAGCGCTTGTCGTCTATACAAAAAATCAGTTTCCAAAAAGAGTTTCTCTGGGAATAGATTACAAAAGACTGGAGCTTTTGCTTGCAGTTTTGCAAAAACATTGTAAACTTCCTCTGGACGGGTGCGATGTTTTTGTAAATGTCGCAGGCGGATTGCGGATATCGGATCCGGCAACGGATTTGGGAATTTGTCTTGCCATTTTCTCAAGTTATAAAAACGTATCCCTACCCAAAACGGTCGGAATTGCAGAAGTGGGTCTATTGGGAGAGCTCCGAAACGTTTCCTCTTTGGAGAAAAGATTAAAAGTTGCAAAGAGTCTGGGATTTAAGAATATAATAAGTCCGGAAAGCTTTGATTATTTAAGTTCAGTCTTGAGAAATTTCGAAAAGTAATATGGCAAAAAAGAAATCTAAAAAAACACCGGACAAAAGTTCAAGAGAGTCGGCAATTCTTATTCCGCCCAAATTAATGGCTCAGTTTGCGGAAGAAGTCGCAAAAACGGTTGTTTCGCACCTTCCTCATCCCAGACAAAGAAAAAAAACAGAGCGGATTGAAAACGCGGTTTTTCTGGATACGTCTGCGATAATCGACGGAAGAATTTTTGACGTTATAAGTTTAGGTATTCTAAACTCTACTTTTGTAGTTTTGGAAAGTATTCTTTTGGAATTAAAACACATTGCCGACTCGCAGGATGTTGTTAAAAGGGAGCGGGGGAGAAAGGGGCTCGAGAGGCTTGAGAGGCTTAAGAAATCGAGGGGAAGAAAAGTACTTGTTTTGGCAGAGTCCGCAGGCCAAAGTTTTGGAGTAGAAAGATTAAAAGAAGTGGACGAAAAACTAATCGAAGTTGCTAAGAAAAACAATGGAAGAGTTATTACCTGCGATTATAATTTGGAAAAAAAAGCTACCATTTCGGGAGTCGTTGCCGTTAACGTAAATACGCTGGCAAATGTTCTAAAGGTTATTGCCGTTCCGGGAGAATCTTTGCATATTAAGCTTCAGCATAAAGGAAAAGACATAACGCAGGGGGTAGGTTATTTGGATGACGGAACAATGATTGTCGTAGAACACGCAAGTGCGGATTTAGGAAAAGAAGTAAATGTTATCGTTTCGAGAGTTATCCAAACTTCAGCCGGAAGAATTTTGTTTGCAAAGAAAATATAAACGTTGCGCTGAGGTCGCTTTTGCCAGTTTAGATTTTATCGCTGCTCGCTTTGCCTTCAACGATCTTCGAGCGTTCTTAAAAAGCAAATCGCTTCGGGATGCACATTAAGTTTATCAAAAGAAATTACGCGGGCCACAATTCAAGATTCGTTTCATGCAAAACTCGCATCGATGTTATATGTTTTTGGAGTGGAAAACTAAAAAGAGGTAAGGGAGCCTGCCCAACTCTCTTACCTCATTTCATCTCACAAAATTTGCCTCAGAAAAATCTTGTGAAAAATCCAACTGTATCAATCTAAATCATCAATTTTTGCCTCGATGATTTTTCTTGACAAAGATTTTTTTATTTGATAACAAAATAGGGAAGGCAATTAGTTTTATTCCTGCCTGAAGGACTAACTGCCCTTTTTCCGAGAGCATTGCTTTTCGTACACTGGACTTATATTTAGCGTAACGAAAGCGATGCTCTTTTTTGTTGTCAAACTTGCTTGTAGTACTGCCCTTTTTCCTAAAGCAGTGCTACCGGAACCCTGAGCCCTTTTTCCAACAGTCTTTTAAACTGTTCTCTGCCTTGTTCTACGAGAAGTCTTTGCTTGTAATCGGCAATTGTTACCCTGCCTTTATTTGTCTTTTTACTGAATATTGAAAAGATCTTCATAACAAAAATATTTTAGCATATTGTGTCAAGAAATGGTAGCCTATAGCAAAAATAAAGGGGCAAATGGTGTAAGCCTATAGGAAATAATTAATAGTTTAGACTGCTAAATCAAGCTAATTTTTTTCAACTAAAAAATGTGGATAATTTGAGGAAACCTCTTGACAAACTAAAAATTGGTGTCTATGGAAGGCTTAACAAGGGAAGTGAAGAATAATCGGTAAGCCTTTTGATAGTCATGAAGTTCCCTGGACCTAAGGACCAATTTTGCAAAAGAAAATATGTTTCTCTGGAGGTCAAGCAGATAAGTTTTGGGGTTATTTCGGTGATAGTGGAGGAATTCGGGAAGATTGGCGAATTTGCCGTAGGGGAGAAGTTTTATCAGAAAGTCGCTATAAATAAAGGGATTAGCCTTGTGGTCAAACCTTAAAAGATCCTTTGGCAGGAGGTTTCTATTTACCATTACGGTTTCAAATTGCATAGATAGGCCGTGAAGAGGGGATTTGTAGATGTCTCTATTTTCCAAAGGGAAAAGGCTTTTAGACTTTTTAACACCTTTTCCATTTATAAAGTGGCTTTGTGTGCCTACTGCAACCACATTTGGATTGTTCAAAAGAAATTCAAGCTGATTCTTTATTCTGTCTTTGTGAGACAAATCATCGGAATCCATAAAGGCTACATATTCGCCCTTGGCTTTCTTAATGAGTCTATTTAAGGTCATGACTATTCCGTAGCGCTTTACGTTTCTGTAGGCTCTTATTTTTTTATAGTTTTTGTTGAATTTCTTGAGGATTTGGTAGGAGGAGTCGGTGGACTTGTCTTCGATTGCCACAATTTCGATATTCCGGTAGCTTTGAGAAACGAGGCTCTTAAGGCAGTCGGCCAAGTACTTTTCGCTATTGTGTACAGGAATAAGGATTGAAATTAAAGGTTTGAAATTGTTCATTCTACTGGGGCAGTAAAAGAGTTAAATGTTAAAAGGATTGTATCAAATAAAAGCTAATTTTTCAACTTTACGACCTCTTTTTTAATAGATAAAAAGTGCCAATAATTAGAATCACGAAACCCAGGTATTCGAG